>JAIXPW010000256.1 GCA_027485995.1 Verrucomicrobiaceae bacterium | reverse complement strand
TTCGGCTCGCTGATCGGGAACTGGGGCAAGAAGATCACCGGCGACTTCGACGTCACCCTCGCGGAAATCGATCGCGCCATCCCGCGCATGCAGCGGCTCGGCTCGAAGATCGTCCGCGTGATGTCCTATGCCCAGGAACCCTGGGGCGAGGACCAGCACGAGGGCGAACGTTTCCGCCGCCTGCGTGAAATCGTCAGCCGCTTCGAGGCCGCCGGACTTATCGCCGCGCATGAGAATTGCATGAACTGGGGCGGCTTTTCCGCCGAGCACACGCTGCGCCTCATCGACGAGGTGCCGGGGCTGAAGCTGGTGTTCGACACCGGCAACCCCGTGTTCCAGCTCGACCGCTCGAAGTCCGAACCCTTTCCCTGGCAGGATCCCTTCGCCTTCTGGGAAAGTGTGCAGGAGCACGTCATCCACATCCACATCAAGGACTGCCGCTATCCGGAAACCGAGGGTGTCGAGCCGGTTTACACCATGCCCGGCGAGGGCGAGGCCAAGGTCGCGCAGATTCTAACAGACGCGAAGTCGCGCGGCTACGACGGTTACATCGCCATCGAGCCCCACGTCGCCACCGTCTTCCACGTCAAGGACCAGTCGCAGGTCGATTGGCAGCAGTGTTACGATTCCTACGTCGAATACGGTCGGAAGATGGAAGCCCTGCTCGACTCCATCGGCTGGGCACGCTCCTGACATGAAGCGCCCGACCGCTGACGACCGCCTGAACGCCCGGCTCCGGCCACAGGGCTTTCCGGTGATGCAACAGCGCTGGTCGGGCCTGCTGTTCCTGCACTGGCCGGTTCCGGCGGATCTCATTCAGGCGACCCTTCCTCCCGGCCTCCACGTCGATACCTTCGACGGCCGGGCCTGGATTGGAGTCGTGCCCTTTTTCATGGACCGCATCCGCCCCAGCCTGCTGCCGCCGGTGCCATGGCTTTCGTGGTTCCGGGAAATGAACGTCCGGACCTATGTCCACGATGACCGGGGAGTGCCGGGCGTGTGGTTCCACTCGCTCGACTGCGATCAGCCGCTGGCCGTCGAAATCGCGCGGCGCTTGTTCCATCTCCCCTACGAACACGCGCGGATGGACATCGTCGGCAGCGGTCAGCGGATCGACTACCGCTGCCAGCGGAGGAGCCGGGAAGACGAGATCCGTTTCATCTACGAGACTCCCCGTAGCACGACCGAAGCCTTGGAAGGCACATTGGAATGGTTCCTCGTCGAGCGCTACGTGCTGTTCTCGGCGAAAAAGGACGGCACCCTTTGTGAAGGCCGCGTCCACCACCCACCCTATCGCATCGCCGGGGTGGAATGCCGGCAATGGTCCGCCGCGCCGATCGCCTGGGACGGTCTTGAAATGCCCTCAGGCCCGCCGGTTTCCATCCTCGCGGCGGATCCCGTGGAGGTGGCGGTGTTTCCGCTCAGAAAGCTCTGACCTTCGCGCCCTTGCTGAGCCCGCTCAGGCGTGGGCCAGCGCCTCTTCGAAGGCGGCGCGGATGGTTTCGAAGGGCTCGATGCCGACCGACACCCGCAGCAGGTTCGATGGAACGCCGCAGCCTTCGGTCCATTCCAGCTCGTGGTAGTGCGCCAGGAGCGTGTAGGGGCAGCACAGGGTGAAAACAGTTCCGAAGCTGGGGCCCTTGGAAACCTTCAGCGAGTCATAGACCTTCGGGGTCCGTTTGGGGGACTTCAGCACAAAGGAAAGCAGGCCACCGTAGCCACCGCCCTTGGTCTTCACCGCATCATAGTTCGCGGTGTTGCCGAGCGAGGGATGCCAGACGGTCTCGACCCCCTGATGGTCGGCCAGCCATTGCGCGAGCTGCTCGCCATTCGCATTGACCTGCTTCATCCGCTGGGCATAGCCCTTGAGATTGGAGAGCAGCACCTCGGCATCGGCGACGTAAAGCGGGGCGGTGTTTTTCGACTCCTCTGCCAGCACCTCGCGGAAGGCATTTGCATGCGGCGAATCGGCCCGGACGGTGGCGGCTCCGGCCATCACGTCGCCGAGGCCGGATAGCCATTTCGTCAGGCTGCCAGTCACCACATCCGCGAACTTCAAGGCCTGCACATTGAAGGGACCGGCTGCGGAATCATCGAGAATGAGGGGCGTCGAGCCATCGGCACAGGCCGCGGCGACGCGGGCCAGATCCACGGTTCGGAGCAAGGGGTTGCTGGGCACCTCGGTGAACACCCCGGCAAACTCGCCTTGGCGGATTCGGGAAATGGCCTCATCGAACGATTCCCCGGTCGCCTCATTGAGATAGACCACCCCGTTTCCAAAGACCTCCTGGATCTTGAGGCAATCGACGTAGGGAAACTCGAGTTGAAGGGTCTTCTTGCCCTGCTTCACGCCGGGCAGGGCGCGCAGCACGGCGGTGGCCGCCGCCATGCCGCTGGCGAAGACAAAAGAGTCGGCAGGCTCCGCACCGCCGAGTTTGGCGAGCTGGCGTCCGATGAGATGGGACTTGCCGCCATGGCGCAGTTGGCCATCGAAGAAATCCTGGGCCTGACGGCTGCTCACGACCTCACCGGAAAAGCGCCAGTAAAGGTCCGCCTCAGCCTTCGCCTTGGCCGGAGCCACCAACACTTGGAGGCCGTGGAAGCTCGCCACGCGGACCGCTGTTTCCGCGCGACGCTCCACCCAGCGCTGGGCCCGTTGGGCCGCGCCCTTGGTTGGCAGAACAATGACATGATCCTCCTCGGTGGCGACCTCCGCCTTGGCAGTGGCGAACAGGCGCTCGACCAATGGATGCCGGAAGAAACGCGGGTAACCGCTGCGCATCCGACGGGTGACTTTCTCACGCCCTTCCTCGTATCCGACCACGGAATCCCAAGTCGGGAGGCAAACCGAGCATGCGTGCGGAGAATCCGGCAACGGCACACCCAGATCCTCCTCGGTCCAAGCCGGGTCCACCATCAAGTCGCGCATCTGCCCTTCAATGCCCCGGACTGGCCCGATGTGCAAGCCCGATTCAGGTCGAGAACCTGTTCAGGAAACAGCAGTTTGAATTCTAACCAACCATCTCCCCCGTAGCTGCGCCGCTTCTGACACTGCCGGCGAACAGATAAAATGATCGGTGTGGAAAACCAAGAGGCTTGGACTGCCCGGATTTGTCGTAGTCTGGCGATGGAGTCGGTCTTGGGAGCTTGTTCGTGGATCCTGATGGAGTCGGTCTTGGGAGCTTGTTCGTGGATCCTGGCAGGACCCACCGGATGAAGCGGGCGCTTCTCAATGTGACCCTCTGGACGGCGCTGTTGATGAAGTTTCCAAGCGTTGGCAGAAGCCCCGCCGGGACTTTGGTTCTGCCTAACTACCAAGGGACAGACAAGTTGTGGAGAATCACCTTGCCTTGGGGGATTGGTGCGCTAGGTTTGGGACATGAGGCGTTCACGCTGGCTCGCTCCCTGGAAGGACTCGCTGGAGAAACCGGCGATCTACCACTGCATTTCCCGCGTGGTGGACAGGCGCTTCGTCCTTGGGGATGAGGAGCGCGAG
>JAIXPW010000140.1 GCA_027485995.1 Verrucomicrobiaceae bacterium | reverse complement strand
TGCGGTCCACCTGGCTGATGTCGGAGTGCATCGCGGCGACCTTGGGATGGCCCTTGATCTTGAGCATCGCGGTGACCTCGTCTGCCTCCTTGCGGGTGCGGGTGAAGATCATCACCGAGTGGTAGTCGGTCTGGTCGAGCAGGGCGAGCAGCAGCTCGTCGCGCTGGTCCATGGCGACCGGGTAGAAGGCGTGGGTGATGGTCGAGGCGACCGCGCGGCGGGCGATTTCAATGCTGACCGGCTCGCGGAGGCACCATTGGGCGAAGGTCTGGATCGCCGGGGGCATGGTGGCCGAGAAGAACAGGGTCTGGCGCTCGTCCCAGGGGCAGAGGTTGACGATTTTCCGGACCTGCGGGAGGAAACCCATGTCGAGCATGCGGTCGACCTCGTCGAGGATCAGGACCTTCAGTTCGCCGAAGCGCATGGTGGCGCGGTAGAAGTGGTCGACGAGGCGGCCCGGAGTGGCGACGACGATGTCGGCTCCGGCCTTGAGTTCCTCGGTCTGCTGGCCGAGTCCGACGCCGCCGTAAAGGAGGGCGACCTTGAGGCCGGTGTGCTTGCCGTACTTGATGAACTGCTCGGCCACCTGGTGGGCCAGTTCGCGGGTGGGCTCCAGCACCAGGATCTGCGGCTTGCCCATCGGCGTCAGCTTGCTGAGCGAGGGCAGGGCGAAGGCGGCAGTCTTTCCGGTGCCGGTCTGCGAGGCCCCGATCACGTCGCGACCTTCCAGGATCAGCGGTATGGCCTGAGCCTGGATCGGGGTGGGGGTGGTGTATCCGGACTCCTCGATGGCTTCCAAGACGGCTTTCGAAAGCCCAAGTGTGTCAAATCCCATGCGCGGCCTAGGTACTGGCGAAGTCGTTGTCGAGCAAGCAAATCCTACCCCGCGAGGATGAAGAGTGCCGGGTGGGCGGGGATCGGTGAGCGGAGCGGACGTTTCCAGCGAAATCCCCGAGGTCGAAGGCGGATCCTCTCCACCGCATCGGGCGGGCTGGATTTCGGCTGGCGGGCTGGGACTTTTCGGACCGCCGTGCGGCACCCTCCAGGCGGGGATTTCCGGGAATGCGAGGGTGAGTGGAAACCAGGCACCGAAACGGCCCTGTCGGGGGTGGGGATTGGAATCAACCTCGGAGAAAGTTCGATTGCATCGATGGTCCGTATTTCCTTAAAGTTGCGCGGATTCGCCTTCTGGCACCGTGTGGTGGCTCGGAATCGGTGAAAGACATTTCCAACGCCGTGTGTTAAGGGGTGCCAGATGGCTGACGAAGACGAGGACAAGGAACGCGATGCCGGGATCGCGGAGGTGTATGCGAAGACCCGCAAGAGTCTGATCGCGCGCCTGGACAATTGGGAGGATCAACGCACCTGGGACGACTTCTACCAGACCTACTGGCGGCTGATTTATTCGGTCGCGATCAAGTCCGGGCTGCGATCCGACGAGGCCTTCGACTGCGTCCAGGAGACCATTCTTTCCATCGCCAAGCAGAGCAAGAAGAAGCTCTATGATCCCGAGCAGGGCTCGTTCAAGACCTGGCTGATGAACATGACCCGCTGGCGCATCAACGACCAGTTCCGGAAGCGGAAAAAGGACACGGCCATGGCCGGCGGCGAGTGGGATGACGATCGCAAGACGGCGGTGATCGACCGGTTCGAGGACCCGAAAGGCGATTTGTTGGGGCGGCTTTGGGATGTCGAATGGAAGAAGAACGTCGCCGATGCCGCTCTGGCCCGCGTGAAGGCCCAGGTCTCGCCGAAGCAGTATCAGATTTTCCACTACTATGTGATCAAGCAATGGGATGCGACGAAGGTGCAGGAGCATCTCAATGTCAGCATGGCCCAGGTTTATCTCGCCAAGCACCGGGTGGGCACGGTGTTGAAGAAGGAACTCGCCCGACTCGAGGAAGATGCCGAGTAAGAAACGTCCCGATCCGGTTGTTCCCGACCATGAGGTCCTGCGGAAAATCGGCGGGGGGGCCTACGGCGAGGTGTGGCTGGCACGCGGCGTCACCGGGGCGCTGCGGGCGGTCAAGGTGGTGTGGCGTGAGGATTTCGATGACGCCCGTGGCTTCGAGCGGGAGTTCGAAGGCATCCTGAAGTTCGAGCCGATTTCACGAACCCATCCGGGTCTGGTGAACATCCTCCATGTCGGCCGCAGTCCGGATGGAACGTCGTTCTACTACTACGTGATGGAGCTGGGCGACGACGTCCGCACCGGTGCCGAGATCAACGCCATCGAATACGAGCCGCGCACGCTGCGGGCGGACACGAAACTGGCTGCCGGGACGCGGCTCGACACCGCTCTTTGCATCGACGTCGGTCTGCGTCTCGCAGAGGCGCTCGATCATCTCCACGAGCTCGGGCTGGCGCATCGCGACGTCAAGCCGGCCAACGTCATCTTCGTCAATGGCAAGGCCAAGCTCGCGGACATCGGGCTCGTCGCCGCGCGTGGGCAGCGCACCTTTGTGGGCACGGAGGGCTTCGTCCCGCCAGAAGGTCCAGGTTCCGCGCAGGCGGACATCTACAGCCTCGGCAAGGTGCTTTACGAGATCGCCACGGGAAAGGATCGACTCGATTTCCCTGAGCTCCCTGATGAGTCCCCACCGGCTGAGGAAAAGAAGCGCTGGCTGGAACTGAACCGGATCATCTGCGATGTCTGCGATCCTCAAATCTCACGCCGCCGCCTCACCACAGCGGCCGAGCTGGCGGATGCGCTGCGTCGGCTTCAGCGGGGAAAACGTCGCCGTCGCACCGGGCTCGCGGCCTGGTTGACGACGATCGTGCTCGGGACCTTCGCGGCTGTTGGTGGCTGGGAGGCGATCAAGGACAGCCCGGTGATGGAGTGGTTTTCTCCGCCTGATCCGATGGTGAACCTGCCAGAGGTGGTCGAACGGCCAGGACAGATCCGGGTGGTCAGTTATCCGGAAGGAGCCGAGGTGATCGGAAAGGATGGGGTCTGGCTCGGCGTGACGCCGCTGACCTTGAAGGCTCCTGTTGGCGCGGAGGTGGAGTATCTCATCCGAAAGCCCGGCTATCAGCCGATGACCGTCAAGGGCAAGATTCCACAAAGCGCCGTGAACGAACCAATGCCGCTCGGCAAGGAGCTGGAGATCTTTTCTCCACCGGAAATCGGGGTGGCGTGGGAGGATCATCAGGGCCTCAGTTATCAGCCTTCGGTTGAAGAGCACGTCGGCTCCTTGCTGGTGTCGGAAGGATCGTGGCGACGGTTCGTGAACGCCACCAAACGCAAGATCGAGGCGGTCGAGTTCTTTCCCATTTCCCAAAATGGCAAGCCGCAACCCAGTGTGCTGGCCTCGAAGGGCGAGGCGGATGCCTACTGCGCCTGGCTGCGCGATGCGGCCATCAAGGAAGGTTACCTCACGGCGGATCATGAAATGATGGCCCGCTTTGATGAGGGCTTCAATGACCCGGCGATCAGCGAACGCGCCCGCAATGAAGGGCTGAAGCCCTTCCGGATCCTGGTCCGTCTCATTCCCTATGGCCGGATCATGCTGAGCACCACGCCCCCCGGAGCGGCGGTTTATCTCAACAACGGTCCGCCGGTTGGCGACACCTCGCTGCCTCTTGTCATCCAGAAGGTGAAACCCGGTCCGGTCACGCTGACCATCGTGCTCGATGGCTACAAGCCGCTCACGCTGAACCTGGAGATGAAACCGGGCGATCTCATCACGCTCGACAAGCCTCTTCAGGAGAACCAGGGCGTGCGTTTCGACAAGCCATGGAAGAACGGGCTCGACATGAGGTTCGTGCCCTACGGCAGCGAGGGGGAACTGATGGTCTCGATCTGGGAAACCCGTGTCAGGGACTACGAGGCCTTCGTGGCCGACAAGAACAGTGGGGCAAAACCCTTGCGCAAGACCGACTTCGAACAGACCAAGGACCATCCGGTGGTCTACGTGACCCGCGACAACGCCCGGGCCTTCTGTGACTGGCTGACCAAGCGCGAGCGGACGCAGGAGCGGATCTCGGTGGCGCACACTTATCGCCTGCCGACCGATCTCGAATGGAGCCGCATCGCCGGAATCGAGGAAATGCCCGGTCAAAGCCCCGGCTGGCGCGATGCCCGCAAGCCCCTGGTGTTTCAATGGGGTCCGAACTGGCCACCGCCACCGAACTACGCGAACCTGGCAGACAGCTCCGCCGCCAAGGCTCCCGGAGTTCCTGCGAATCGCACGATCGAGAACTACGACGACCGTTTCGAGACCACGGCACCCGTCGGCTCTTTCGCCGCCAATGCGGCCGGCATTTTCGACATGTGCGGCAACGTCCACGAATGGGTGGACGACGACTACTCCAAGCCCATTCCCGGCCATACCTCCTACGGCGTCCTTCGCGGCGGCGGATGGAACAGCTTCCAGCCCGACAACCTCTACACCGGCGCCCGCAATGCCGTGCCGCCGAACCGCGGCGACAATATCTATGGATTCCGGGTCGTGCTTGCCAAAGGCCCTTCGAAAACGGACAACGTCACCGAACCCTGACCCTTTCCGACCATGGTTGAAATCCACCTCGACTACGAAGGCGACCTTCACTGCAACGCCGTCCATCTTCCCTCCGGCACACGCATCTCCACCGATGCCCCGGTCGACAACAACGGCCGTGGCGAATCCTTTTCCCCGACCGACCTGGTCGCCACCGCCCTCGGAGCCTGCATGGCCACGGTCATCGGCATCGTGGCGAAGCGCAAGGAGATCGCAGTCGAGGGCATGAAGGTCTCCGTTCGCAAGTTCATGTCGGAGGACCAACCGCGCCGGATTTCGAAACTGGAGCTCGACCTGGACATCCCGCTCCCCGCCGATCACCCCGAGCGGAAACTCCTCGAAAGCGCCGCCCGCGGTTGCCCCGTCCACCACAGCATCCACCCGGACATTGAGGTGAGGATGAATTGGACGTGGTTGTGAGCCCTGCCGCGCGAAGGGATCTCCGTCTTCGGCCAGCAATGATTGGTCCGCGCAGTTATCTTAAAGCCTGAGATACAAACCACTAAGTTCACAAGACATCACGAAAATCAGGCAGTTCCGAAATGCTTCTGACTCACTCATCAGGTGAGTGCGAAGATGTCGACAAATGCTTCTGCTTTCGTGCTTTTCGTGACTTTAGCGGTTTCCGATTTTCCTGTTAAGGGTTAATCAGGGACTGGGCACGGGCCCGGCGGGCACGGCGGTCCAGCGTGGGATCCAGCCCGGTTTCTCGATCCGCTTGCGGAACAGGACGGTGTTGTCGGTGCCGAGATTGGCACTCCAGATGAAGGAGGCTCCGATGAAGTCGCTCTCGTGAAAGGCCTGCTTTGGGTTTACCTGCTCGCGGCTGAAAACGTGGGCGGCATCCCATTGGCTGTCGTCGAATCCCGGAAGCTGCCAGCCTGTCGGGCGGGGATCATTTTCCACCCGGGGCGCGGTCAGGTTGCCGCCGATCGGGCCTCGCTCGATGGCTTTGGCTTTCCATGTGGCATCGGTGACGGTGCCGTCGGCGAAGCGGAGGATGAAGCCTCCGTCGCCGATGTGATCGCCGTATTCGAGGCCGGTTTTGGGATCGGCATTGTCGTGGGCGATGACGGCGAGGGTCATCGGATACTCGGGCAGGATCTCGAGCTTGACGACGTTGTGCGGGAGAAACTCGATGGAGTCCACGGCGATGAGTCGGCCGTTTAGATAAAGGGCGAACCAGTTGTCGGCATAGATGCTGCCAGTGATGAGGTCGCTGACGTCGGCTTTGATCAGTCCGGGGCCTCCCGGGCGTGGTGGCTGCTCCAACTGTGAGGTGGGGGCAGCCGCTGGGGCGGGTGGTTTTGGCGATTCTCCGTTGCGGGTGTAGGTGACCGGCATGGAGGCGCTGGCGAGCACCTTGTCCTTGATGGCGGCGAGGAGCTGTTCGCGGGTGACCTCGCCCAGGGCGGCGGTGATCACGGGGGGCGCGCTGAGGGCGTAGAGGGTGATGACATAGGTTTTCGCGCCCGGTCCCTTCGAATGCGGCGGCTCGTAGCCGATCCGGCCCCGGCAGGTGAGTCCGAGCTTGCCGAGATTCCGAGCATTTTTCGGCACTGAAGTGGCGGTGGCGGGAATGTCCCAGAGGGTCCAGTAGGTCTTGATGGTTGCGTCGGGCGTGAAGTGATCCATGAGGACCACGAAGCTCTTCGTTCCGGCAGGAGCACCCCGCCAGGAAAGGGGAGGTGAGAGGCCTGCCCCGTCTCCGGTGAACTCGATGGGCAGTTGCTTCGGATCCGGAATCTCCGGGCTGGTGAGGACGAAAGCCGCGAGAGGTTTCTTCAAGGCATCCATTTCCACGGACGAGGTGGCGGCAGAGGCGGCAGGACGGTCTCCGCCACGTGGCGGACGCGGCTCGTTCGCAGGCGATCGCCCGGCCGGTGCCTCACCGCGTGAAGGTCGAGCTCCTTCGGGGCGTGCCTGATAGGTCTGCTGGGAGCTGCTGCCATCGGGGGCGGTGAAGACGAAATTCCAGGCTCCTTTTCCCTGATCGTTGTAGCGGACCGAGCCGCTGCGGTTTTCGACCAGGTAGGTGAGGGTGCGGGTTTTCCCGTCCGCGCTGGTGCTGAAGCCGTTGATGCGGGCCCCGCGCAACTGGGGCAGGGCGGGGCGCACGGACGTGGCGCGTGGCTGGGGATCGACCTGGCCCTCCACTTCGGTGACCTCGCCATGGAATCCGCCGTTGACAAAGGGGTATTGCTTCGAGGCGTGGTAATGGTAGCCGAGCGCAGGCGTGGTGTGGCCCTGAAGGGTATCGAGGCCTTTTGGCTCGGAGCCATCGGGCTCGGTCAGGCCGAAGATCGGATAGCCGTCGAGAGCGTAGGCGATGGGAAGTTTCGGGCCAAGGGTCGTTTGGAGATGAAGAGGCGCGGCGTGGTAGTGGTAGTCGTCGGCGCGACCGCAGTGGCCACCCCATTGGTCGAGCTCGCCGATGTTGGCGGAGATCTCGCCGCGATTGTTCTGGGGGTTGAAGATGGGGATGCCGTTGGCGGCGATGGCGATGGCCCCGCGCAGGAAGCGGTCGCGGATGGTGGCGGGTTCGCGGGCGGGGACAGGTTGAAGCGGAATGCGCCAGGCGTTTTCCCCGACGTAAGGCTGGGGGAGAGGCACTTGCTGCTGCCAGGCGGTGATGCCGACCATCAGGTTGTGGGCGGGGATTCCATCGTTCTCGATGTAGAGGTAGCGCTCATCCGAGCGGGTTTTCACGGCGGGAAAAAACGCAGCGAAGGCAGCGGTCTGGGCGGGAGTGGGTGACTTGGCGGCAGGCTCCGCCGGGGCGGCCTGCGGTTTTGCCTGGGCGAGGCGACCCTGCATCTCAGTCCACGAAGGGGCGTGGGAATGCCGGTGCTCGGACTCCGAAAGATCGTGGGCGAGGAGCCTTCCGCCGAAGAGCAGCATGGCGGCGAGGGTGGTGTGGACCTTCATGGTTCGGCTGGGTTGCGGGGTTTGCCGCCCTTGCCCCGTTCATCGCGGCCGCGTTTCGGTTGGGCGGCTGGATCGTAGGCGGGGTTGGGCTGATCCGGCCTGGGGGCTCCTGTTGCGGCTTGCCAGGCATGGAGTTTGGCGAGAAGGGCGGCGGCCCGCTCCGGCTCGGTGCTGGAAAGATCGTGCTGCTCGCCCGGGTCTGTGGTGAGATGATAGAGTTCATGAGTCTTGGATTCGAAGAACTCGATGAGCTTCCACTCTCCACTGCGGATGGCGCTGCACGGGCCTCCGCCGCCGATGTAACACGGGAAGTGCCAGAAAAGATCCCGATCCGGCAGGCTCGACTTTCCACTCAGAATGGGAGCAAGGCTGATGCCGTCGATCTTGGAACTGACTGGTCGCGGAATCCCCGCGAGATCGAGGACCGTCGGCATCCAGTCCATGCTCAACATCGGCTGCGGCGAGGTGTTGCCTGACTTGATGCCGGGGCCTCGGATCAGGGCGGGCACTCGCACGCCACCTTGATAAAGCGTGCCCTTTCCGCCGCGCAGGGGGGCGACATACTGGCGGGTGCCACCGTTGTCGGAGGTGAAGATGACAAAGGTTTTTCCGGCAAGTTTGGCGGAGTCGATCGCTGCCAGCAGTCGTCCGATGTTGGCGTCCATCGCCTCCACGGTGGCGGCCTGGGCGGGATCGGCGACTCCTTCACGGGCCTTGTATTTCGCGAGCAGCTCCGGCTTCGGGT
>JAIXPW010000116.1 GCA_027485995.1 Verrucomicrobiaceae bacterium | reverse complement strand
GGCAAGCCCGCGATGATCGCGGTGATGGATTTCAAGTACTTCGCCGGCTCGATGGGCTCGGTGGTCGGAGAAAAGATCACCCGCGCCGTGGAGACCGCCATCGCGGAAAAGCGTGGCATGATCATCGTTTCCGCCTCGTCCGGTGCCCGCATGCAGGAAGGCATGCTGTCGCTGATGCAGATGGCCAAGACCTGCGGCGCGCTGGCCCGCCTTTCGGAGGCGAAGCTGCCCTACATCTCCGTTCTGACCCACCCCACCACCGGCGGTGTCACGGCCTCGTTCGCGACCATCGGCGACATCAATCTCGCCGAACCGAAGTGCATGATCGGTTTCGCCGGTCCGCGCGTGGTGAAGGAAACGACCCACCAGAACCTGCCGCCCGGTTTCCAGACGGCGGAGTTCATGCTCGATCACGGCCTCATCGACGCCATCGTCCCGCGCACCAAGCTGCGCGACAAGCTGGTCGATCTGCTGGCCTACATGATGCCGGATTGAGGCTTCCGTGCGATGACCTACCGCGACGCGATCGACTGGTTGTTTTCCACCCAGATGTTCGGCATCAAGCTGGGCCTCGACGGGCCGCGGCATCTGCTGAAGGAGTCGCTGGCCTATCCATCCAGCAACACAAAGGTCATCCACGTCGCCGGAACGAACGGCAAGGGCAGCACCTGTGCGATGATCGACAGCGTGGCCCGCGCCGGGGGCATGCGCACCGGGCTGTTCACCTCGCCGCACCTCATCGACTACCGGGAGCGGATCAAGGTTTCCGGCGTGGAGATCCCCGAGGAGGACTGCGCCGAACTGCTCACCGACCTGCGCGGGATCTGCGAGCGGATGGAGACGCATCCGACGTTTTTTGAAATCACCCTCGCCCTGGCGATGCGCTGGTTCCGGACGAGGGAATGCGAGTTGATCATCCTCGAAACCGGCATGGGCGGCCGCATGGATGCCACGACTGCGGTGCCGGCCGATGTTTGCGTCATCACGCCGATTGGACTGGATCACATGCAGTGGCTCGGAGAGACGATCGAGCTGATCGCGGCGGAAAAGGCGGGCATTTTCCTGGAAGGCGTGCCGGTGGTCTCCTCGGCGCAGCAACCGGGGGCGAAATTCGTGCTCCAAAAGGAAGCCAACGAGAAGCGCAGCCCGATCGAGTTCATCGAAGAGCCCTTGAACGGCTATCCGATCGCCCTGGAAGGCCCGCATCAGTCGAGGAACGCCGCGCTGGCGCTGGCAGCGCTGCACCAGCTCGGCATGCGGCTGGACTATGATGTCGTCCACTATGGGCTGTCGAAAGTCCGCTGGCCGGGACGTTTCGAACGCTTTCCGGCGGAGGACCGTCCCGAGATCATTCTCGACGGCGCGCACAATCCCCACGCCGCCGAGGTTCTCGCGGAAACCTGGCGGCAGCAGTTTGGGGAAACGAAGGCGACCCTTCTCTTCAGCGCGGTGTCCTCGAAGGACATCAGCGGCATCCTCGCGGTGTTGGCTCCGCTGGCGGAACGGATTCATCTTTGTCCGGTCGATACGCCACGGGCGGTGAGCGCCTCGGATCTCGCGGCCTCATTGCCGGAAAACACGCCGCCGCACCGGACTTTCGAGACGTTTCAAGAAGCACTCGATGTGTCATTGAAACATGTCGAACCGATCTTGATCGCCGGATCGCTCTATCTCGTCGGAGAAGCGAAGGCCTGGCTGGAAGGTCGGTCGTTCCAGTCGTGCACGCAGTGAAAATCGAGGTCGCGCTGGGGCGGAATTCAAGATAGGGTGGCAACGATGAAACTCGACGAAGTTCAGAAGAATGCCTTGGCCCTGCCGGATTCCGATCGGGCTAGCCTCGCTTCTGAGTTGTTGTGTTCACTGCCGGCGGTTCTTCTCGAAGAGGATGACGGGATCGCTGAGGCCCGCCGACGGTCAAGAGAACTCGATGAGAATCCTTCCTCTGGATGCTCATGGGCGGAAATCAGAAGCGCTCTGGGTCGTTGAGCGATGGAGGTGATTTTCCATCGGAGAATCCAGAAGGATCTGCGCTCGGCATTGGCTTTCTATGAGGTCGAAGGAGGCTTGAAGCTTGCAGACCGTTTCTTTCATGAGGCTGAGGAAGCGGTTGCCAGAACGCTCAGGAATCCAAAAGGATTTCATTGGGCGGCTGATGGTTTAAGAAGGGTTTCATTCGAGTCCTTTCCTTACCACTTCCTGTTCGAGGAAAGTGATCGGAGAATTCGCTTCCTTGTCCTCAGGCATGATCGCAGGCATCCGAGCTTCGGCTTGCGTCGCCGCTGAACTCGTCACGCCGCCCCTTCCGGTAGCTTCTCCATGGTCCCCTCACGGCGGGCCTTTCGACCGTAAACGAGTTCGAAGATCGGCGTGGCCATGAGGGTGGTCACGATGGCCATCAGCACGAGCATCGAGAACAGGTCCGTGCCGATGATGCCTTTCTGGAGGCCGATGTTGATGATGATCAGTTCCATCAGTCCACGGGCATTCATGAGGGTGCCTACGGCCATGGCGGTCGCATTGTCCTCACCATTGAGGCGCGCGGCGGCCCAGCAGGCGATGCCTTTTCCAAGAATCGAGGCCAGCAGGATGGCGATGGCGGGAAGCAGGACGGCGGGTTGAACCAGGACGTTGAGCTGGGTTTTCAGGCCGGAGAAGGTGAAGAACATCGGGAGAAGGAAAACGATGGCGAAGGGTTCGATTTTCTTCCGGATCTCGGTGGCGAAGAGGCCGCGCGGCATGGCGATGCCGAGGATGAAGCCGCCGAAGACGGCGTGGATGCCAATGAAGTCGGTGTACCAGGCAGCGAGGCAGAAGAGGGCCAGGACGATGGCCATCATCGCGGGGGAAACCGTGCCCTGCTTTTCCGCACGGGTGCCGAAGCCGGAGAGGAGCTTACGACCGACGGTAAGGGCGAGGGTGGCGTAGAGAACCGCACCGCCGATGGCGAGGGTGGCGGGGCCGATGGTCAGGCCGAAGAGGTGAAGGGGCTGGCTGGCTCCGAAGGTGGCGAGCACGATGGCAAGAACGCACCAGGCGGCGGCGTCGTCGATGGCCCCGGCAGCGAGGGCGAGGGTGCCGAGTGGGGTGCCGGAGAGGCCGCGTTCGGAAATGATCCGCGCCAGCATCGGGAAGGCGGTGATCGCGATGGCGGCTCCGAGGAAAAGGGTGGCCTGATAGGACTGGACGGTGGGGGCGAAGAGTTTGGGGATTGTCACGAGCCAAGGCGCCAGAAGGTATGCCAAGCCAAAGGGCACCAGCATGCCGGCGATGGAAACCGAGGCGGCGGAGCGGGCGCGGCTCTTGAAGTGATCGACGTTGAATTCAAGACCCACGAGGAACATGTAAAGGCCGACTCCAAGCTGCGCGCCGACTTCGAGAATGGTGCGGGATTCCTTGGTGAAGAGGACCGTGGCGGAGTCCGGCCAGACGAGGCCGAGAAGGGACGGCCCGAGGAGGACACCGGCGATCATTTCCCCGACGACCTGCGGCTGGCCGATCCTTTTCGCCAGGATGCCAACGAGTCGACACGCCAGGAGGATGACGGCCATCTGAAGAAAGAAGAGGGTCGGCGGTGCTTGTGTCATTTGTTGGAAATGGAAATACAGGTATAAGCCTTGCCTATACAAGGGAATTTAGGGTCGCATTCCGCCCGAAAGCCAACAGCATCAGAAGATCATGAGCGAGCCCCTGGAAATCCGTCACCTGCGCTATTTCCTGGCGGTGGTGGAGGCCGGGAGCTTCAGCCGGGCGGCGGATCGGCTGGGGATTTCGCAGCCCAGCGTGTCGCAGCAGATTCGCGATCTGGAGGCGGAGCTGCGGGTCACGCTTTTCCAGCGTCGCGGCAAGCGGATCCTGCCGACGGCCGCCGGGCTGGTGTTTCAGGAGCACGCGGTGACGATTTTAAGGCAGGTTGAGAGCCTGCTCCAGGATCTGACGCTGGAGCCGGATCAGTTGCGCGGCTCGCTGCACATCGGAGTGGTGCCGATCCTGAACGTGGCGCTGATGCCGCATTTGCTGGGGCGTTTCGCGGCGGAGCATCCGGGAGTCAGCCTGGTGGTGGAGGAAATCTCCTCGACGGGAATCGAGACGGCTCTGGAGGAAGGACGGATGGATGTGGGGCTCGGATTTCTCACCCGACACTCGCCGAATCTTCACTACGAGCGGCTTTGTGAGGATGCCTTCACCTTGGTGGTCGCCGACGATCACCCGTGGGCGGACCGGAAGCTGGTCGAGGTGGCCGATCTGCATGGGCAACGCCTGCTGCAGTTGCCGGCCAGCTTCGTGATGAGGCGGATGGCGGATGAGATCTGCCGGAAGCACCAGGCGCGGCCTCGGATCGTGGCGGAGATCAATGCGATCGAGACCCTGTTGCGTTCCCTCCAGTCGATGGAAGCGGGAGCGCTGATGCCGAACATCGCCCTGCGCGGTCGCGAGGGGCTGAACCTGAGGGCGATCCCGCTTCAGGGAAACGATCTGACACTGGAAATCGGCCTGCTGCGGCTGATCGACTCCGAAGTGAACAGCGCGATGGGAGCTTTCACCCGGCTGGCACAGGTGGAGGTGCCGAAAATCTCTGGAGCGCCCATTTCCTGAAATCTCCGGAGCCTCTCCGTTTCGATTTTCAGATTTCGAATTTCCCCCCTCAGCGATCCATCAGCGCGAACTTCAGCTCGCCTTCGGAAACGACCTCGCCGTTGACGAGGCAGCGGCAGCGGGTCTGGCCGATCGAGCCGCGGATCTTGATGACCTCGGATTCGATGAAAAGGGTGTCGCCGGGAAGGACGGGACGGCGCCATTTCACGTTGTCCGCGCTCATGAAGTAGCCGATTTTTCCTGCATTCTCAGGCTTGCGGAGCATGAGGACGGAGGAAACCTGGGCCATGGCCTCAAGCTGCAGCACGCCCGGCATGATCGGGTGGCCGGGGAAGTGGCCGGGGAAGAAGGGCTCGTTGACGGTGACGTTCTTGATGCCGGTGCACTTCGTTTCGCCGTCGAAATCGACCACGCGATCGACCAGCAGGAAGGGGTAGCGGTGCGGCAGGATCTTGAGGACGTCGTTGATGTCGAGGACGGTCTCGCCCTTGGGAATCGAGACCGGCGGGACCATCGAGCGCATGCGCGAGTACTCGACCTTGAGGGTCGAGGCCATCTTGGTGTTCGGGCCGTGGCCGGGCTTCACCGCGATGACGTGGCCGAGGATGCGCTTGCCGGAAAGGATCAGGTCGCCGATGAGGTCGAGGGCCTTGTGGCGGGCGAATTCATTGGAGAAGCGAAGGGCTTCCTTCGACATCACCTCGTTGCCACGGATGACGACGGCGCTCTCGAGTGAGCCGCCCTTGATCAGACCCTTTTCGAGGAGCGGCTTGACGTCCTCGTAGTAAACGAAAGTCCGGGCTGGCGCGATTTCCTTCTCATAAAGCGCCGGGGTGACCTCGCTGGAGAAATACTGGGTGAAGCGGCCCTCGGGTCCGACGTTGGTGACGGAAACGCGGAAAGTTTTGCTGGGAACGATGGTGATCAGGGTACCGTCTCCCATTTCCTGATGGATCGGCTCGCGGATTTCCCAGGTCTTGC
Organism: Verrucomicrobiaceae bacterium; assembly: GCA_027485995.1. GTDB lineage: Bacteria > Verrucomicrobiota > Verrucomicrobiia > Verrucomicrobiales > Akkermansiaceae > Luteolibacter. The sequence goes on along the minus strand of JAIXPW010000116.1, from coordinate 14,167 downwards.
GGGTGGCGTTCTGGGCGACGATGCCGGCCTTCTTGATCAGCTCGACGAAGGGCCGCGAGGAGCCATCGCCGATCGGCGGTTCGTTGGCATCCATTTCGATCAGGGCATTGTCAACGCCCATGCCGGTCAGCGCGGAAAGGACGTGCTCGACGGTGTGGACCTTGACGGAGCCCTCGGCGAGGGTCGTGGCGCGCTCGACGGTCTGCACCTTCTCGACATCGGCGGAAATGAAGGGCTGGTCCGGCAGGTCGGTGCGGCGGAACTTGAAGCCGTGGCCTTCGGGGGCGGGCTTGAGGGTCAGGGAGACCTTTTCACCGGTGTGGAGGGAGGTGCCTTCGAGTGTGGCGGAACCGGCGAGGGTGTGCTGAACGTCTGCGGCCATGAGGCGGGGAGTGGAATGGCTGGACCGGCAAGTGGAAAGTGAAAAGTGGCACTCGCTTGCCTCGCGGCTTGGTCATCGGCGTGGGGTGGGGCATGGTGAGGTCGTGAGCCTGCGAGCAGTGGCGGATTTCAAGGTGCTGGATGAGAGCGACGACTGGATCGTCGTGGACAAGCCCGCGCCGTTGATTGTTCACCCGGCGAACGGCAAGGTGGAGGCCAACCTCCTTGGTGGGGTGGAGGTCCTGCTTTCCTACGAAATGGAAACGGGAGCGGCCCTTTCGATCATCACCCGGCTGGATCGCGAGACGAGCGGCATCGTGCTCATTGCCAAGCACCGCGAGGCGGCACGGGATCTCGGGCGGATCTTCGAGCACCGGCGGGCGGAGAAGGAATACCTGGCCATCGTGCACGGATGGCCTTCCTCGGAGCAATGGACTTGCTGCGCCCCCATCATCCGGAAAGGCGAATTGGAGGAATCGGAAATATGGCTCAGACAAATCGTTCACGAAGGCGGGAAGGCCTGTGAGACGGAGTTCCGGATCGAGCAGGGATTTTTGAGAAATGAGCGGCGTTTTGCGTTGGTCAGGTGTCGTCCGAAATCTGGGCGGATGCACCAGATCCGAGTCCATCTGGCCCATGCCGGGCATCCCATTGTCGGCGACAAACTCTACTCAGGCGATGGGCGGGAATACCTGGAATGGATCGAGACCGGCTGGACGGAGGCCCTCGCCGAACGGCTGTTGCTGGACCGCCACGCCCTCCATGCGACGAGGCTATCGATTCCTTGGAAAATGGGGGAATGCCAGTGGAATTCACCGCTCGCTCCGGATCTTCAGCGCTTCCTCGACGCCGGAATTGCCACTGGACCGTCGAGGGATTAGCAAGAGCCATGGCCGCGCTTTCCGATATCATCACGTTCCTCGACCGCGAACTCAACACGGCGGGCATTCCCGACTACAGCGGCGCGATGAACGGACTGCAGTTGGAGAACTGCAGCGGTCGGGTCGATCGGATCATCGCTGCGGTGGACGCCTCCCTCCCGGTCATCGAGGCAGCCGCTGCGGGCGGTCCCGGGCTGCTGCTGGTGCACCACGGAATGTTCTGGCAAGGTGCCCAGCCGCTCAAAGGGGCATTTTTCAAAAAAATTCGAACTGCGATGGAGGCTGGTCTGGCGGTCTATTCGTCCCACCTCCCGCTTGATGTCCACCCTACCTGGGGAAACAACATCTGCCTGGCAAACGTTCTGAGGGTCAGTGATTTGGAGCCGTTTCTCAATTGGAAGGGGATGCCAATGGGGCTGCGGGGACTCTGGAATGGCTCCCGAAAGGAGCTCGAACTCAGGCTGTCTGAAGCGGTCGGCGGTCCGGTTCACATTTGCCCGGGCGGGTCGGACAGGATCACCAGTGTCGGAATCGTCACGGGCGGAGCCGGCAGCGAAATTGCAGAGGCAGCCGCATCCGGGGTGGACGCCTTCATCACCGGGGAGGGGCCTCACTGGGGCTACGTGCTTGCCGAGGAATTGGGGCTCAATGTATTCTACGCAGGCCACTACGCGACGGAAACCTTTGGTGTTAAGAGTCTTGCGAAGGAGATTTCTAGGAACTTTGATGTGGAGTGGGAGTTCGTCGATCACCCGACAGGGCGTTGAGGAACCTCCCCGAGTGAAATGAGACGAGGCGGATGGAGCGACCGATCACGACATTCTCAAGCGGGGCGACCGTGCGATTCGAGCGGCCAGAAATCCAAAAAAACGCTTGCAGCTGGGTGCTCTCGCCTGCTAGTGTCACCTCAACAACGCGGGCATAGCTTAGTGGTAAAGCGCTATCCTTCCAAGTTAGACATGCGGGTTCGATTCCCGCTGCCCGCTCTCCATGCTCAGTTTTCAGTCCCTAAAAATACGTTCAACCATGAAGAAGTCCATCCAGTTCGCCGCCGTCGGGGCCATCCTCGGAATGCTCTCTGCAGGTCCGATTTCAGCCGGTGAGAGCAGTTGCACCGGAGAGGCTGCCGCAGTGAGAGATGCCATCAAGGCCAACCCTGCGGAAACTTTGGCGGTCGTCGAGAAGAGCGTCTCCGCCAGCCCTGGTTGCGCTTGCGAAATCGTGAAAGCGGCCATCGAAGCTTCACGTGGCGACTCCAAGTCTGCCATCGGATCCTCTGGGGATGACTCCAAGACCGTGTTGGCCATCGTCCGGACCGCCGCAGCGGCCGCACCGGACCAAACAAATCTGATCGCCAAGTGCGCGGCATCCGTCGCTCCTGAATCAGCAGATGCCATCCAAGCGTTCGCTGGCGGGCTTGCGGGAGCCAATCCATTGGACTTCCCGAGCGGAGGTCAGCAGACCCTCGTTGGCCCGCAGCCTGGTGAGGGTGGCGGTTACACCGTTTTGCCTCCGGGAGTTCCGGGCAGTGGATTCGGTGGAATCGTTGTCGCCCCGCCGGCGCCTCCTGCCTCCCCCACCGGCTTCTCCAACTGAGCCCATTCCCCAGGCTCTCTCGCATCCCTGTTTTTCATTTCCCTATTTTGACTCTCATCACCTCCCTAAGCATGAAACGCACCCTGTTAGCTGGAATCGCTGGCCTCACTGTTGTCGGAACAGTCAATGCCGAAGGGCTCTACTACGTTGGATCCGAAGCCAAGGAAACTCTCCCGTTGAAGTGGGTGGTTGGGGCTAACCTCACCTATGACGACAACGTCAGTCCGATTGCCGTCAACACTGGGGAAGCTCTTTCGGCAAACCCTTACGTGGGTCTCTCCTTTGTCAGCACCGCGCCCCAGACAACCTTGGATGTGTTCGCTCGCCTCGGGGTCATTTACTACATCGACACCCCAGACAACAGCGGGGTCGAGGACACCTACGGGCAGGCTCGTATCGAGGCCAACCTGGTTCACCGCTTCAATGAGCGCCTTCGTTTGGTCAGCCGTAACTTCCTCGCCTACGAACTTGAGCCGAACTACGCTCAGGGTTTCGCGAACAACCGCCTGTCTGGCGAGTACTTCTACTGGCAGACCGACAATGCCTTGGGCTACCGCTGGACCGAGCGTCTTGCGACCTACACCGGCATTCAGCTGACAGGTCTGGATTACGCCAGCAACGTTTCGAACGCTGACCGTTTCACCGCCACGGTTTACAACCAGTTCCGCTATCAACTGAGCCCACAGACGGTTCTGACTGCTGATTACCGTTACGCGCAGACGACTGGCGATAGTCTTGCTTCCGATGCGACCGACCACTTCATCCTTGGCGGTATTGAGCATCGCTTCAGCCCCACGACGATCCTTGTCGCCCGCGGTGGTGCCCAGTTTCATCAGGTTGACAGCGTCGGTGCCTCAGATGGAACCAGCCCCTACCTTGAATTCACGCTGGACACCAAGATCAACACGGCCTTCAGCATCCGCGGGTTCCTCCGCTACGGACTTGAGAACTACGATACGGTCCGTGCTGTCTCGGTTGCGAATTCCTTCTACGAGTTCGATTCCCGCGAGACTCTCCGTCTTGGAATCAACGCCAATTACGCCTTCTCCAGGCAACTGTCCGTTTTCGGAGGGATCGACTACATTCCTTCGCAGTTTGAGGATGGCCGCCGTGTTGCTGGTCCCGGTCCTTTGACAAGGGGCGGGTTGTCCGAGGATTTGATCAACGCCTATGTGGGTGTTTCGGTGAAGTTCACTGACTACCTCACCGGCGATCTTTCTTACAACTACACCGACTCGAGTTCCGATCTCTTCGGTGCCACCTATGATCGTAACCGCGTGAACGTTGGCATCCGCGCCGAGTTCTGATTGCTCCATGATCCAAACAAACCGTCACGATATTTGACTTTCGCCAAACTCCCGCAATGTTTTCATTGCGGGAGTTTGCTTTTTTGAGACGAGCCCCTGAATCCAACCTCCAGCTATTCGAACCATGCAATCCCCAACGCCGAATTCAAACGAGACCACGCTCCACGCGGTCGATTACTGGCAGGTCATCAAGAACCGCTATGGCGTGATTCTCCTGACGCTCCTTCTCGTGTTCATGACCGCCACGGTGCTCACTTACGTGATGCCGAAGAAGTATGAAAGCACAGCGACAGTCCAGGTGAAGCCTAGAACCCCCGGAATCACGGTTTTGGGACGCGAAATGACTGAGTCCAGCGGTGCAACCATGATGACGCAGCAGTTCTTCGCCACCGAATTCGAAATCATCAAGTCGCGCAACGTGCTGGTCAAGGTCGCTGAGCAACTGGACCTCCCGACCAAGTGGGGCTATGACAAGGAGACCATCTTCATGATCCTGAAAGGCATCGTGGACACCCAGAACCGTCGTGGCACCGACCTGATCGATATCAAGGTTCGGCACACCAACAAGGAGGATGCCCGTGACATCACGGCCGAGGTCGCAAAGGCTTACAAGAACTACCGGACTGAAATCGAGGGCCGTGACTCCGAGCGTGCGCTTCAGGAACTGCGCAAGGCGGTCAGGGACCAGGAGGACAAGGTTGAGGAACGCCGCAAGCTCCAAACCACGATCGTCCGGACCAAGGGCATCATTCCTACCGGTGAAGGCAGCCTCTTCCGCAACGGAACCGGGGAGGATGACCGGGGCGCTGGAACCGCGCGTGAGATGGAGTACCGGATCGAACAGGACAAAATCCAGTTGGAGAGCCAGATCAAGAGCCTCCTGAACTACAGCAGCGAGCAGTTGTTGGTCTATGCCTCCGGCCTCGATCTTCCTGAGAACATCATCAAGTCGCTGTATCCGCAGTATCTCGAACAGAAACGCCGCCTCGATCAGCTGAAAACGCAGGGATTGGGAGACCGCCACCCGACGGTTCTGGCCGAAGTGCAGAACTTGGAGAACATGAGAAAGCAGCTTGAGGAAGGCGTCACTAGTCTCCGCGAAACCCTCATGGCCCAGCTCGACATGGCGACGGAACGTCTGGAGAAGGTCAAGATCCTGAGCTCCGAGAAGAAGGGTGAGGCGATCGACACCGCCGTGGACGCGGTGGACTACATCGATGCCAAGCGTGAGCTCGACACGGCTCAGGAGATGCTCAACACGATGAAGCTGAAGCTTCTCGGTGAAACCATCCAGGAGCGCATCCCGTCCAACTCGATCGTGGTGCACGAGGACCCGGTGATCTCCCAGAACCCGGTCAGTCCGAACGTGACCCTCAATCTCGTGCTTGGTGCGGTGGTGGGGCTCATCTTCGGAGTCGGCATCGCCTTCTTCCTTGAGTACCTCGACACCTCTGTGAAAACCCTTGAGGACGTGGAGCGTTATCTTCAGGTGCCAGTGCTGGCCGTGGTGCCCAAGGACGTTGGCATCCTCCACAAGCAGAGTGGCATGAGTCCCGATGCCGAAGCTTACCGAATCCTCCGAACCAACATCGAGTTCAACCGCAAGAACCCCGAGGACAACGCCATCACGGTGGTCTCCGGTGGCGCCGGTGAAGGCAAATCGACCACCCTGGTCAATCTGGCGTACATCTGCGCCCAGGGCGGCTACACCACCCTGATGATTGACGCCGACCTTCGTCGTCCGAGACTTCACACCTTCTTCGACATCAACAATTCGGTGGGTCTCACCAATTACCTCACCACCGAGTTGATGCTGGAGGATGTGATTCTCCAGACCCCGGTGGACAACCTCTACTTCATGCCATCCGGCATTCTCCCGGCCGACGCAGCGGGCATTCTGAATTCACGTCGCATGTCCGAACTGATCCAGGACGTGAAACAGCGCTTCGACCTGGTCCTGGTGGACAGTCCGCCCATCCTCGGGGTGAGTGATGCGTCCGTGCTCGCAAGCGAAGTCGACCTGACGATGATCGTGGTCCAGCACCGCAAGCTGCCCCGCAACATGCTGATGCGCGTGAAGCAGGCGGTTGAAAACGTCGGCGGGCATGTCATCGGCGTGGTGCTGAACAACGTGGATGTCCGCAGTGACAGCCAGTATCAGTACTACACCAGCTACTACACCTACTATGCGCCGACGGAATCCCAGTCTTCCGTTCTCGCCGGTCCAGCCGCTCCCAAGGGCAACACGGTTGCCCCGGCTCCAAGACCGAAGGCACCTGCCAAGGGTGACTCGGAACTCTATTGATCCTCGAAATCTCCAATCAAACTACCACCATGAACTTGAAATCCTACGTTGCAATGATTGCCATGGCCGTTGGTTTTGCCGCACCGGCCAGTGCCCAGAGCGTGATCTCCGCCGGGCGTGCCATTCACATCGAAATCCGCGGGGTGCCTCAGGAAGAAGTGGCCCGCGTGAACGGTGATTACACCGTCTCAGACAGCGGCTTGATCAGCATGCCGTTCATCGGAAACGTGCGCGCAGCCGGCCTGAGCGCAACCGCCCTGGGCGCGAGCATTGCCGAAGCCTATCGGTCTGCCCAGATCTACAACAATCCCAACGTCCAGGTGCAGTCCGACTCGCTGAGCACCCAACAGAAGCTGATGGTTCACATCGGTGGCCAGGTCCGACGCACGGGTCCCGTTGATTTCGTGCCGGGCCTCACGATCTATCAAGCGATCCAAAGCGCAGGTGGTCCCACCGAGTTCGGTGCGATGAATCGCGTCGAGCTTCTTCGTGAAGGCAGGATCAAGACCTTGGATCTTAGACAGACCCAGATGAAGGGATTCACCCTGCTCAAGGACGACACCATCACGGTTCCTGAGAAGAACCCATTTGGCAACTGAAGCCCCGGAACGGCTCGAATCTGCTCCGGCGTATCTTCCTCAAGCCCTCCATGCCGCGCCTCCCACGACAGATCCATCCGTTCTGTCGTGGGATTCTGTACTGGGCCCTCATCCTGACCTCGGGATGGTCCCTTGAGCCGCCTCCGAATGAGGTGATGGGGAAACTGGGTTCCGAGAGTTACACGGACCGCATCGGAGCCCAAGGGGTCCTGCGTGAGTGGGCGCTTAAGAGCCCGGAACCTGCAAAGGGCTGGTTGTTCGAGCATTCAGTCGGAGATCCTGATCCCGAGATTCGGAAGCGCTGCACGTCGGTTCTCAAGGATCTGATTGACCAGGAGTATCTCCAGGACGGCGAGGGCTATTTCGGCATCAGGATGATGGCGATCCCTCAGGTTCAGGTTCCCGAAATGAAGGCTCCCCAGGTGGGCATCAGCGTGATTCTTGTTGTCCCGGATTCTGCTGCCGCCAAGGCCGGGTTGGCCATTGGAGACGTGATCGTCCAAGCTGGTGACCAGATCTGGAATGATCCCCTGACGGCAGTTGAGCAGTGTTCAGCCTGGGTGCGGGGTCACAAGCCCGGCCAGAAGGTGACCATCAAGATCCTGAGGAATGGCAAGGTTGTTCCGCTGGATCTGGTTCTGGGGCGGCGTCCTCCGGATTCCGGGATGTTTATGTTCGGCGAGCTGCCGGACAGCGCCACCTTGGCCAGGGAGGATCAGGCGGCGAAAGATGCGTATTTCCGAGATTGGTTCGAGAAGCGAAAAGCCGGCAAGTAATCGCAGGGGTCGACCGTTTAGAAATCGACATTCATCCCGCCTGTGGCAGGCTGTCACGACTTCTGAGTCACCCCCAATCCGTGCCGTCACCCATGAGCATCACTCGCATTCGCAGGACGGTTCTCGCCGTCGCACTTTCCGCTTTTTCCAGCTCGGCCTGTGCCCAGAAGGCTGACTTCAACGAGGTCGGTCGTCAGATGGCGATCATGCTCCAGAACAGCCACTTCGCTCGGCTGCCCTTCAATCCGAAGCTCAGCGGGCAGTTCCTCGATGATTACCTTCGTGATCTCGACTACAACCGCGTTTATTTCACCCAGCAGGACATCAACCGCTTCAGGGTCACCTATGGAGGAAAGCTCCATTCAATGCTGCTGCAGAATGAGAGCATGACGCCGGCGAAGGATATCTATGAGACCTTCCGGACGCGCGTCGAAACCCGTGTGTCCGACGCGAAAATTCTTTTGAGTGAGGGAAATCTCGATTTCACCAAGGATGAAACCGTGCCGAGATCCCGAAAGGATGCCGCCTGGCCCCGTGATGAAGCGGAGGCCAAGGCCCTGTGGGCCCTCCAGATCAAGGAGGCGGTTCTGGCTGAGGTCCTCAAGCAGGACACCCTGGCCCGGATGGCAAAGGAACAAAGCAAGGCCGACCCAACCAAGGACGACCGGGACCCGAAGGAGAAGATCAAGCTCCGCTACGACCGCTTCCTTCACAGCGTCAAGGATGTCGATGACGAGGAGATCGCCAACTATTTCCTCAGCGCCGTCGCGCGATCCTATGATCCGCACACCGACTACATGAGCTTTCGCGAGATGGACCGTTTCAAGGACGGCATGAAGAACGAACTCGTCGGCATCGGGGCGCTTCTCCAGGCCGAGGAGGATGGAGCGACGAAAATCACCGGCATCGTGATCGCCGGACCGGCCGATCGCGAGGGAACCCTGAAACTCAACGACCGCGTTGTGGCAGTTGATTCCACCAACAGCGGGGAGATGACGGACATCATGTTCATGGCGATCGACAAGGTGGTCGATCTGATCCGGGGCAAGGAGAACACTCCGGTGAGGCTCAAGGTCGAGCCGGCTGGAGGAGCGGCTGGAGAAACGAAAATCGTGGTCATCACCCGCGGCAAGGTGGCGCTCAAGGACGAGCAGGCCAGTGCCGAGTTGATCGAGATGAAGACTCCGGACGGTGGCAAACGGCGGATTGGATGGCTGTCACTGCCTTCATTCTACGCGGACTTCGACGAAGGAACGACCCGCTGCTCGGTCGATGTCGAGTTGATCCTGCAGCGTCTCAACGAGGAAAAGATCGATGGCCTGATCATGGATCTGCGCAACAACGGCGGAGGCTCCCTGGAGGAGGTGCGACGGATGACGGGCTTCTTCATCAATCGGGGACCGGTGGTTCAGGTGAAGAACACGCTGGGCCAGGTCCAGGTGAAGGATGCCGACAACAAGAAGCCGATCTATGAGGGTCCGATGGTCGTCCTGATCGACAAGAGCAGTGCTTCCGCCAGCGAGATCCTTGCCGGAGCGCTTCAGGATTACAATCGGGCGGTCATCGTGGGCGATAGCTCGACCTTTGGGAAGGGGACGGTGCAGCAGCCGATGGACATCGGCAAGATGCTGCCATTCTTCGCGGCGAGGAATCGAGCGGGCTTCCTCAAGGTCACGATCCAGAAGTTCTATCGCCCATCGGGTTCATCGACGCAGCTCGAAGGCGTGGTTTCCGATGTGGTGCTTCCCAGCCTGGGGGATGCGATTGAGATCGGGGAGCGATTCATGGATCACGCCCTGCCCCATGACCGCATCCGGCCAGCAGGAGACTTTTCCCCCTTGCCAAAGGCTGATTTGTTCATTCCCCGACTGGTGGAACAGAGCCAGGCCCGTGTGAAGGCGAGCAAGGATTTCAGCTACATCCTGGAAGACATGGCAAAGGCCAGGGAGCGCGTTAAAGAGAACAAGGTCTCGTTGAACATCGAAGTGCGGAAGAAGGAGCTCGCCCAGGTCGATGAATCCCAGCACCAGAGGAATGCCGAGCGGAAGGAACGCTTCAAGCAGATCCAGACCGAGGACAGTTCGCGCTTCAAGTTCTTCAAGTTGTCACTCGATGACATTGCGAAAGGCTCAGACATGCATCCGTTCGATCCCTCCAAGGACGACGAAGGCTACATGCGCAAGGCGAAGGATGAGGTCGAGGATCTCGATGATACGCCCCGCTGGCCAAGTGGACTGGATCCGGTGAAGCGCGAAGGACTTTTCGTCATCAAGGATCTGATCGATGTGACGGAGAACGCCAAGATGGCGGGACTGATCAAGAAGCAACCGGAGATCCGTTGATGCCCTCGGTGGCTGAACAGCTTGGCGAAGTCGAGTCCCGGATCGCTGCGGCCTGCAATCGTGCTGGTCGCTCGCGTGAAAGCGTGGAGCTGATTGCAGTTTCAAAGACCTTTCCGACCGAGGCGATCTCAGAGGTCGCGGCCTGTGGTCAGGTTCTTTTCGGCGAGAGCCGGCTGCAGGAGGCGGAGCCGAAGATCACGGCTTTGTCGTCGTCCTTGCGCTGGCATTTCATTGGTGGGGTGCAGCGCAACAAGGTCCGGAAGATCCTGCCCTTGTTCGAGTGCATCCATGCCATCGACTCGCTGAAGCTGGCCGGATATGTCGATCAGGTGGCAGCCGAACTGGGGCTTTTTCCAAAGGTGTTCCTGCAGGTGAATGTCGGAGGAGAGGCCAGCAAAGGAGGCTTCGAACCGGGAGAGATCCGCGAGGTCATGTCGAGTCTGCTCGGGCTGAAGCGGCTGCAGATTCAAGGCTTGATGACAATTCCACCTGCCGGCCCGAATGCCGAGTCGGCCCGGAAGTGGTTCGTGGCACTGAGGGAGCTGAGAGATCAGCTTCAGCAGGAAACGGGTGCCGCCCTTCCGCAACTGAGCATGGGCATGAGTGGGGACTACGAGGTGGCGATCGAGGAAGGAGCGACCTTGGTTCGTGTCGGGTCGGCGATTTTCGGAAATCGCGCCTATCGGGTGGACGGTGAGCTTGGATAAGCCATCATTCCGGTGCATGCCAGCACCCCTTCATCAGGCCACGGTCATCGGCAGTGAACTCGCGCTTTCCTTCGAGGATGGCGAGGAGCTCTATCTGGCGCTGCCGATGCTGAGGCGGGCTTGTCCCTGTGCCGCCTGTCAGGGGGAGCCGGATGCACTGGGGCGGGTCCTCCGTCCGATCGTGGAACTCGGTCCGCTGGCCTTCGATCTGGTGAAACTTGATCCCGTGGGCGGCTATGCGCTCCAGATCGGCTGGGGCGATGGTCACGCCACCGGGCTTTACAGCTTCGACTACTTGAGACGTCTCGCCGCGATCCATCCCTGACCTACTTTCGCGAACCTTCCAGCTCCAAGCGTGATCTCCGCCCATGCCGAACTGGCCTCAACGCCCCTGCTCGCCCCCAAGGAGTCGGCGGCCCTGGCGGCGGCGGGCCTGGTGACGGCGGAGGACGTGCTGCAATGGTTCCCCAAGCGCCACGAGGACCGACGGCGCTTCGACGCGTTTCCCATGCAGCAGGGGGCCCATCCCGTCTGCCTGCGGGGAACCGTGGTGGACGCCTCGTTGCGGCATTTCGGTCCCGGGCGGAAATTCTACGAAGCGGTGGTGATGGACGGCAGCGGGGGCCTGTTTGGCTCCGGCAAGGTGACCTGCCGCTGGTTCAACATGCCCTTCATCCAGAAGCTGATCGCCAGCGGCCACGAGGTGGTGCTGTACGGAAAAGTGAAGGAAGCGGGCGGGCGGCTGGTGATCGATCACCCCGAGTTTGAAATCATCCGTGACGACGAGGGGCCCTCGATCCATGTCGAGCGGATCGTGCCGATTTACCGGAATGTTTCGGGGATCGCTCAACGACGGCTGCGGGAAATTGTTCATCTTCTTCTGCTTCAAGTGGATCCCGCCACGCTCGACTGGTGTCATGAGGTGGCTCCAGGGAGCTCCAGGGCGGAGGATTTCCGGAAGGTCCATTTCCCGGAGAGCTTGGAAGAGTCCACCCACTCGAAACGGCGCTTCGCTCTCGAGGAGTTCTTCTCGCTTCAGCTCAACGTCGTCTGGCGCAGGGCCCGACATGACGATTATCCGGGGCGTGTGCAGGGAGTGCGCACCACCTTGCTGAAGCGCTTCTATGAAAGCCTGCCCTTCGACCTGACCGGCGCGCAGAAGCGTTCGATCAAGGAAATCATTGCCGACCTCCGATCCCCCCGGGCGATGAACCGCCTGCTCCAGGGCGATGTCGGTTCCGGGAAAACCTTTGTCGCCATGGCCTCCATGCTGCTCGCCGTGGACTCCGGAAGCCAGGCGGCCCTGATGGCCCCGACCCAGATCCTGGCCGAGCAGCATTTCCTGACCTTCAAGCGCTGGCTGGAGCCGCTCGGCGTGCGGATCACCCTGCTGACCGCCGCGCGGGAGGAGTCCACCCACCTGCCGCTCGATGGCGAGGCGCAGATGGTGATCGGAACCCATGCGCTGCTGCATGATCGGGTGGCGTTCCAGGACCTCGGCCTGGTGGTGATCGATGAGCAGCACAAGTTCGGGGTTTCGCAGCGCGGCAGGCTGATCGACCAGGGCGTGATGCCCGATGTGCTGGTCATGACCGCCACGCCGATTCCCCGAACGCTGACCCTGACGATCTATGGCGACTTAGACGTCTCGATCCTCGATGAAAAGCCCGCCGGTCGTGCCAAGATCGTCACCGCCCTGAGGACTGCCGCGAAGCAGTCGGACATCAACAAGTTCGTCAAAGCCCAGCTCGACGAGGGGCGGCAGGCGTACTTCGTCTATCCGCTGGTGGAGGAAAGCGAGACCCTGAAGGCGGAATCGGTGATGGAGGCGTTTCCCAAATGGCAGAAGCGGCTGCCGGGTCGCGAGGTGGGTCTGCTTCACGGAAAGATCCCGCCGGAGGAAAAGGAGCGGGTCATGCAGCGATTCCGCGAAGGGGAAATCGCGGCCTTGGTTTCCACCACCGTGATCGAGGTGGGAGTGGATGTTCCGAACGCCAGCGTGATGATCCTCCATCATGCCGAACGTTTCGGCCTCGCACAGCTGCACCAACTGCGCGGTCGGATCGGTCGCGGCGGTCACAAGGGCTACTGCATCCTGCTGACCGATGGCAAAAGCCCCGAAGCCATGGAAAAACTGAAGGTTCTCGAGCAAACCTCCGACGGCTTCGAGATCGCCGAGGCGGACCTGCGCCTGCGCGGGCCGGGCGATGTGCTCGGCACGATGCAGAGCGGCGCCAGTGAGCTACGGTTCGTCGAGTTCCTTTCCGACATCGCCCTGATCCGCGAGGCGAGGGCGCTGGCGGATCAGGTCCTGGCCGAGGATCCGAAGCTCGACTCGGTGCATTCCAGATTGGCCCCGCTGGTGCAGCCGGGCCAGGAGACGGAGTTGAGGCGGGATTGACCTGCATTCCGGGAGTTGACGCAGGGGCCAGCCTCGTTACAGGTAGCCCCCATGAATACCGACAACGCCGAGCCAGTCGTCGACCCCACACCGGAGGTGGTCGAGGGAAATCCTGATATCACGTCCGTCGATCCCTGGGAGCAACTCGAGGCCGAGGCCGCGAAGTGGAAGGAACTCGCCCTGCGCACGGCGGCCGACATGGACAATTTCCGCAAGCGCGCCGCCCGCGAGCGCGAGGATGCCCTGCGCTTTGCCAACCAGCGTCTGCTCGAGGAACTGCTTCCCGTGATCGACAATTTCGAGATGGGCATGCAGGCCGCCGCGAAGGACCAGGGCTCGATGATCTACATCGGCATGGACATGGTGCGCCGCCAGCTCGCCGATTTCCTCGCTTCCCAGGGAGTCGAGGAGATCCCTTCGGAGGGAAATGCCTTCGATCCGAACATCCATGAAGCGGTCACCCAGGAGGAGTCCGCCACCCTAGCCGAGGGCCACGTCCTGCGCGTCACCCGCCGCGGGTTCCGCCTGAAGGATCGTCTGTTGCGGCCGGCCAGTGTCGTGGTTTCCAAATCACCAGCGTCAGGAGGAGGGGAGGCTTAAGCGATGGCTTCGAAGCGCGATTATTATGAAATCCTGGGGGTGGCCCGTGAGGCGACTCAGGAGGAAATCAAGAAGGCCTACCGCAAGCTCGCGGTGAAGTTCCACCCGGACAAGAACCCGGGAAACAAGGAGGCCGAGGAAAGTTTCAAGGAACTCGGTGAGGCCTACGAGGCGCTCAGCGATGTCGACAAGCGCGCCGCTTACGATCGCTACGGCCATGCAGCCTTCAACGGCGGCGGTGGAGGTGGCGGCGGCTTTGGCGGCGGCGGCTT
>JAIXPW010000047.1 GCA_027485995.1 Verrucomicrobiaceae bacterium | reverse complement strand
TTCGACTACGGCTACTCGCTCGGCTATCCGCAGATGCTCACCATGTGGGAAGCCCAGTTCGGCGACTTCTCGAACGGCGCTCAGGTCATCATCGACCAGTTCATTTCCTCCGCCGAGTCGAAGTGGCAGACCCCGAGCGACCTCGTGATGCTGCTGCCGCACGCCTACGAAGGCCAAGGACCGGAGCATTCCAGCGCCCGTCTTGAGCGTTTCCTCCAGCTCTGCGCCGAGGACAACATGATCGTCGGAAACTTCTCCACGCCGGCCCAGTATTTCCATGCGCTGCGTCGTCAGAAGCGTCGTGAGTTCCGCAAGCCGCTCGTGGTGATGACCCCGAAGAGCCTGCTCACCCGCGCCGAAGCGGTCTCCCAGGAGTCCGACTTCCTGCCAGGGACCTGTTTCCAGGAAATCCTGCCGGACCCGAAGGCCTTCGGCGACGTCAACAAGGTCACCCGCGTGGTCTTCTGTTCAGGCAAGGTTTACTACGATCTCGCCGCCGCGCGGGAAGAGAAGGGCGTCGATAACACCGCAATCCTCCGCGTCGAGCAGCTCTATCCCTTCAACAACGAAATGGTGGTTGCCCTGCTCAGCCAGTATCCGAAGGCCTCGACCTTCATCTGGTGTCAGGAGGAGCCCAGCAATATGGGAGCCTGGACCTACATCGCGCCCCGTCTTGAGGAGATCCTCGGTAAGAAGCCCCTCTACGCAGGACGTGAGTCCGCCTCGAGCCCGGCCGCCGGTTCCAAGGCCATGCACTACCGCGAACAGAAGGCGCTGCTCAGCGATGCCTTCACGCTCTGAATCCCTTTCCCTACGATCCAACCCGCCTCTTCTCCATCATGTCACTCGACGTCAAAGTTCCCGCCGCCGGCGAATCCATCACTTCCGCCAATGTCGCCCGCTGGCACAAGGCCAACGGAGACTCCGTCCGCAAGGGCGAGGTGCTCGTGACCCTGGAAACCGACAAGGTCTCCAATGAACTCGAAGCCGAGGCCGATGGCACGCTTCAGATCATCGTTGGAGAAGGCGAAGAGGTCTCGATTGGCACCGTGATCGCCCGCATCGAGGCAGGCGCGGTTTCCGCCGCCCCTGCATCGGCTCCGGCTCCTGCTGTCGCCGCCGCAGCAGCCCCTGTCAATCCACCTGCCGCCGCGTCCGGTGAGGTGGTCTTCATCAAGGTTCCGGCCGCAGGCGAATCGATCACTTCCGCCAATGTTGCCGCATGGCGCAAGAAGGACGGCGATCTGGTGACCAAGGGCGAGGTGCTTGTGACACTCGAGACCGACAAGGTTTCGAATGAACTCGAAGCCGAGGCTTCCGGTCGCCTCAAGATCCTCATCCCTGAGGGAGAGGAAGTCGCCATCGGTGCCATCATCGCCAGCATTGAGGTGGGCTCGGCTGCGCCCGCTTCCGCTCCCGCATCTCCGGCTCCCGCACCCGCTCCGGTGGCTGCGGTTTCGGCAACTCCAGCGCCCGCCCCTGTGGCCCCTGCTCCCGGGGCTGCCACCGGCGTCACCGCTCCACGCCTCAAGCCCGATCTTTCCGTGGTTCCCGCGCCCGCGGAGAAGGCCTCCGCACCCGAGGCCTCCAGCGATGGCCGCACGACCCGCAAGAAGATGAGCATGCTGCGTCGCAAGATTGCGACGCATCTCGTCAATGCCCAGCAGACTGCCGCGATCCTCACGACCTTCAACGAGGTGGACATGACCGCCGTGATGGACCTCCGCAAACAAGTCCAGGAAGACTTCATGAAGAAGCACGGCGTGAAGCTCGGCTTCATGTCGTTCTTCGTGAAGGCGGTCGCCCAGGCGCTCAAGGACGTGCCGTCGATCAATGCCCGCATCGAGGGCACCGACATCATTGAAAACCATTTCTACGACATCGGCGTGGCCATCGGCACCGACAAGGGACTCATCGTTCCGGTGCTGCGCGACACCGACAAGAAGAGCTTCGCCCAGATCGAACAGGACATCCTCGACTACGCCAAGAAGGGCAAGGAAGGGAAGATCGCGATCGAGGACCTGCAGGGCGGCGTGTTCACCATTTCCAATGGCGGCACCTACGGCTCGCTCCTCAGCACGCCGATCCTCAACCCGCCACAGAGCGGCATTCTCGGCATGCACACCATCCAGCAGCGCCCGGTCGCGCTCAACGGCCAGGTCGTCATCCGTCCGATGATGTATCTCGCCCTGAGCTACGACCACCGCCTCGTCGATGGCAAGGAAGCGGTGACCTTCCTGATCCGCATCAAGGACTGCCTGGAGACCCCGACCCGTCTATTGCTGGAGATGTGAGGAAAGTTAAGGCTTGCTCAGGCCTGACTTCATATTTCATCTCAATTCATCAGGTGCCGCAAGGCCATCGGTTTTCTCGTGGGAGCCGGTGGCATGGCGGAGGCCGTCTCGATAGAGACTTCGTTCGCGCTTTCCGTGACCCTGGTCCACCCAGGGGTCATCGGACTGGCGAAGATGATCCGGTCGCCGGGTGGAATGCCCGGCAATCCGGCTGATGCGGCTTGGCGATCTGGTTGCAACTCCAAGAGCACCAAGAGCACATCCTTCATGATCCGGCTCCCTCGGCCGGGCTTCCAATCTGTTGTCAGGTGAGATAGGGATTGTGGGAGCGCTCGCGGCCGATAGTGGTGAACGGTCCGTGGCCGGGATAGACCTTGGTGGCGTCGGGCAACGAAAGCAGGTGCGCTTCGATGCCTTGGACGAGTTGAGGGCCGTTGCCGCCGGGGAGGTCGCTGCGGCCGATGCCTTCCGCGAAGAGGGTGTCGCCGGAGAAAACGAGCCCCATTTCCGGAAGGTGGAAGGTGATGCTGTCAGCGGCGTGGCCGGGGACGTGGGCGAGTTGGAAACAGCGGCCGGCGATTTCAAACGGCCGGGTGGGATCGAGCAGGTGGTCGATGCTGTAGGGCACGACCGAGATCGGCAGGCCCCAGTTCCGCGCGACGGATTCCAGCGTGAGGTCCTTCGAGTAGGCGGCGAAGGCATGGAGCGGCACGCCCATTTCCTGAAGCGCGGCGGCGTCCTCGACGTGGTCGTAATGCTGATGAGTGAGCAGGACGGCGACGGGCGTGATGCCTTTCGACTTCAGCCATTTCGAAACGCCTGCGGGAGCATCAATGAGGAGGTCGCCTCCTGGGCCTGTTAGAAGGTAGCCATTCGTCTGGACGAAGCCGCCGGTGTAAACATCTGGATTCATGGCTGGGTGCGGAGGTGGTCGATGGCCTCGCGAAGGTCGTCGGGCGTGATCGAGTCTGTTAGAGAGGCCTGTCCGGCGGCGGAGATGACGACGAAGCGGATCCTTCCGCTCTCGAACTTCTTATCGCGGCTGAGTTTTTCCAGAACCGTCTCGGTGGTGATGGCCTCCGGCAGCACGACCGGCAGTCGGAAATGGGCAAGCAGGCCGAGGATCTTTGCGGCGTCCGCGTCACCGAGTCCGGCGCGCTTTTTCGAGAGGAACACCGCGGCGCGGAGACCGAGGGAGATCGCTTCGCCGTGGAGCATCTCGCCATAAGGGACGGAGGCCTCGATGCCGTGGCCGATGGTGTGGCCGAAGTTGAGCAAGGCGCGCTCGCCGGTGCGTTCCTCCTCGTCGGCCTCGACGATGCGGGCCTTGATGGCAATGTTCCGCGCGATGAGGTCGGCGGGGACGTCTCGCGAATCGGGGTCGAGCCTGAGGAGTTCATCGAGCATCCCGGCATCGCGGATCGCGGCGTGCTTGATCACCTCGGCGAAGCCCTCGCGGAACTCGCGGCCGGGCAGGGTGCGGAGGGTCTCGGGATCGACGAGGACAAGCTTCGGCTGGTGGAAGGAGCCGACGAGGTTCTTGCCCTCGGCGATGTTGACGCCGGTCTTGCCGCCGACCGAGGAATCGACCTGCGAGACGATGGTCGTCGGAATCTGGGCGAAGGGGATGCCCCGGTAGAAGATGGCGGAGACGAAACCCGCGAGGTCTCCGGTGACGCCGCCGCCGAGAGCGACGACGATGGATTTCCGGTCGTGACCGGCGCGGGTCATCGAGCGGCAGAGATCCTCGACGTGGCTGAGGGATTTCGATGACTCACCGGACGGAATCGTGTGAAGGGTGGGGGAGAACCCAGCGGCTTCCAGCGAGGCGAGCGCGGTCTCGGCGTGGAAGGAGGCAACCACTTCATCGCTGATCAGGGCGACGCGACCCTTGAGCCCTGATTTCAGCAGGAGTTCACCACTCCGGGCCAGCAGCCCAGGTTCCACGAGCACTTCGTAAGAGCGATTTCCCAGATCCACGGCAACAGTCGGCATGCCGGGAGCAAGACCAGCGAGCGGCGGGGAATCAAGGATCATCGACGGTCTGCGGCACGTGGGGCATGAAATCCGCTAGAAAGCTTTCGGGAGGTGGGTAAATCAAGCGCGGCTGCCGACCGGGCTGTCCTGCAGATCCCCGAATGAAGCACGACCCCCGAGAACCCGTGAGTTGCGCTATTTACAAGGTCCATCAAGAATCGTTTCATCCTCACCGCGTGCGCTACCTGCTCCCTCTCTATCTCCTTTTGGCCTTGTCCGCGTTTGCCCAGCAGCGCAGTCCGGTCGTGTCCACCACCGAATCTCCGGTCAAGGCGGAGAAGATCGGCGAGGGCCACTGGTTCATCGATTTCGGCACGGCGGCGTTTGGAAATGTGGAGATCACTTCTCCTGGCGCAGCACCGAACACCAAGGTCACCGTGCATCTGGGTGAGGCCGTTTCCGGAGGCAAAACCGTCAACCGCAAGCCGGGTGGCTCGATCCGCTATCAGAGCCAGCAGGTGGTGCTGAAGGCGCGCACGGCGGTCCGGCCCGCGATCACCTGGCAGCCGATGTCGTGGATGAAACCCGGAGCCTGGGTGACCACGCCGAAGGAGTCCGGCGAAACGGCTCCCTTCCGCTACGTCGAGCTCGAGAACGTTCCGGCCTCCTTCGCCGCCGATCAAATCAAGCGCATCTCCTGGCATGTGCCCTTCGATGAAAAGGCCTCGTCCTTCGAGTCGTCCAGCCCGGAGCTCGATGCCGTCTGGAAACTCTGCAAATACAGCATCAAGGCCACCTCCTTTCTCGGGCTCTATGTTGACGGCGATCGCGAGCGCACGCCCTACGAGGCCGATGCCCTGATCAATCAGCTTTCCCACTACTGCGTCGATGCCCGCTACGACACCGCGAGGCTGACCCATGAGTATCTGTTGGAAAAACCCACCTGGCCCACCGAGTGGCGGCTTCAGTCGGTGATGATCGCCTGGTATGATTATCTCTATTCCGGCGACGACACCTCGCTGCGCAAGCATTACCAGACCCTCGTTGGCCGGGCCATGATCGAGAAGCGGAGCCCCGAGGGATTCTTTCTCGGGGCAAATGCCGGTGCCATCCGTGACATCGTGGATTGGCCGGCCGCCGAGCGGGATGGCTACGACATGAATCCTCCGGTCAAGACCGTGATCACCGCCTTTCATTACCAGGCCCTCGTGCTGTTAGAGAAGATCGCCACCCGACTCGGAAAGCAGAGCGATGCCTCCCGTTTCGCCTCGCTGGCGGAAGCCACCCGCAAGGCGGTGAACGACAAGCTCTGGGACCCGGCCCGCAACTGCTACGTCGACGCCTTGGACCCTGCCACCGGCAAGGTCTCCGCGCATGCCTCCTCGCACGCCAACTTCTTCGCCCTGGCCCTCGGCCTCGTTCCCGACGAGCGGGTCAAACCGGTCGCCAGTTTCCTGAAATCGAAAGGCATGCTTTGCAGTGTCTATGGCTCCCAGTTCCTGCTCGATGCCCTTTATGATGCCGGAGAAGGCGACTTCGCCCTGAAGCTGCTGACCTCGCGCGAGAAGCGCTCCTGGCTGAACATGTCGGAAAAGGTCGGCAGCACCATCACCCTCGAAGCCTGGGATCCCACCCTCAAGCCGAACCTCGACTGGAACCACGCCTGGGGCGCGGCGGCGGCAAACCTCATTCCGAGAAAGCTCATGGGCATCGAGCCGATCGAGCCCGGTTTCAGCAAGGTCCGCATCCGTCCGCAGACCGGCTCACTGACCAAGGCCGACATTCGATTTCCCTCGCCGAAGGGACCGATCCTTCTCGCAATCAAGCGCCCCGACAGCGCCACCTGGCAGGCGCAGGTCACCATTCCTGCCGGCAGCGCCGCCGAGTTTCACGTGCCCCCTCACGCAGCGGAGAGCCTGAAGCTTTCGTCCGGAGCGCCCCGCATCCTCCGCACGGAGAACGGCAGATTGGTCTTGGCCCTGCTGCCCGGCTCCCATCAAATCTCAATCAAACCCAACTGAACCACCATGAATCCCATCATCGGCGTCCTCTACCACTGGCTTGGCGGCCTCGCTTCCGGCTCCTTCTACGTTCCTTTCCGCGGCGTGAAACGCTGGTCGTGGGAAACCTCCTGGCTTGTCGCCGGGGTTTTCTCCTGGCTCGTCGCTCCGTGGTTCTTCGCCACGCTGAACACGAAGGACGTCGTCGCCACCCTTTCTGAAACTCCGAAAGACATCTGGGGCTACACCTATCTCTTCGGTGCCCTCTGGGGCCTCGGAGGCCTGACCTTCGGCCTGACGATGCGCTACCTCGGCATGTCGCTCGGGATGTCCGTCGCCCTCGGTTACTGCACGGTCTTCGGCACGCTGATTCCGCCGATCATCAAGGGCCAGTTTGTCACCAAGCTCATTGAACCTGTCGGCGGCCGCTGGAACCTTTTCGGTCTCTTCGTCTGCGTCATTGGCATCATCGTCACCGCACTCGCCGGTCGCTCGAAGGAGAACGAAATGAGCACCGAGGCGAAACAGGAGACCGTCAAGGAGTTCAACTTCAAGAAGGGCATCCTCATCGCCACCTTCTCCGGAGTCATGAGCGCCTGCTTCGCCTTCGGCCTCGACATGGGCGGACCGATCCGGGACATCAGCATGAAGCACGGTACCGCCGAACTCTGGAGCGGCCTGCCTGTCCTCATCGTCATCCTTCTCGGCGGTTTCACCACCAACTTCATCTGGTGCGTGATGCTCAATCTGAAGAACAAGACCGGATACGAGTATCTCGCCTCCCATCAGCGCCATGACGTCCACCACCGGGACGAGACCACGATTGAGAACCCGATCGACACGCCCGCCATGTCGCATGTTCAGGCGGGTTCCGGAGACAACCCTTACGAGCCTTCCAGAATCAAGACCAGCAGTGTCAAGGGTGCCGCCATCCCCCGCCTTGGAAACTACTTCTTCTCCGCCCTCGCCGGCGTGACTTGGTACTTCCAATTCTTCTTCTACTCGATGGGGGAAACCCAAATGGGTGATTACAAGTTCAGCTCGTGGACGCTACACATGGCCTCGATCATGATCTTCAGTTCGATCTGGGGACTGGCCCTCAAGGAATGGAAAGGCTCAAGCTCGAAGTCCAAGGGTCTGCTCTTCGCCGGTCTGGGAATCCTGATCCTGTCCACCGTGATCATCGGATACGGCAACTACGTCGGCTCCGGCACTCCAAGCGGCCATTGATTCGCGGTTCGCCCGCGACGATGAGCCTCCGTCATTCTGCCATGAACCCCAGAACGCTCATCCTCGCGGGACTTTTCGCCGCCGCTCCGCTCTCCATTTCGGCTGCGGAGTTTCACGTCGCGCCCACCGGCAGCGACTCGAATGCCGGCACGGCGGTCTCTCCCTTCGGCACCATCCAGCGGGCGGAAAAGGCCGCTTCTCCAGGCGACACCGTCCTCATCCACGGTGGCACCTACCGCATTGCCCAGTCGCAGATCGCGCGGCTGGGTCGCGGACGCTCCCAGGTCACCTACCTTTCGAAGAGCGGCTCGGTGGGAAAGCCGATCCGCTATTTCGCTTACCGCGATGAAAAGCCGATCTTCGACTTCACCGACGTGAAGCCACCCGGCTCGCGGGTGACCGCCTTCCAGGTGGTCGGCTCCTGGATTTATCTGAAGGGCATCGCCGTCACCGGAGTCCAGGTCACCGTCACCGGGCACACCCAGTCGATCTGCTTCGACAACGAGGGCAGCCACAACATTTACGAGCGGCTCGAGGCCCACGACGGCCAGGCGATCGGCTTCTGGATCGGCAGCGGTTCGAACAATCTTGTCCTCAACTGCGATGCCTACCGCAATCACGACTACACCTCGGAAAACAAGCGCGGTGGGAATGTCGATGGCTTCGGCTTTCATGTCCCGCCGGGCTCGGTTGGCAACGTGTTCCGCGGCTGCCGCGCCTGGTTCAACAGCGATGACGGCTTCGATCTCATCAATACCAGCGAGGCCCTGGTGATCGAGAACTGCTGGGCCTTCTACAACGGCTTCAGCCCCGAGTTCAAATCCCTCGGCGATGGCAACGGCTTCAAGCTTGGTGGCTACGGCGTCAATGGCGGCGAGTTTCCATCCACCATTCCCCGTCACGTCATTCGAGGCAGCCTGGCGGTCCGCAACAAGGCCTCCGGCTTCTATGCCAACCACCAGCCCGGCGGGATCGACATGATCCACAACTCCGCCTATCTCAACGGCTCCAATTTCAACCTCCTCGGCCGCAACAAGGAGCACACCGCCGACGTCCCGGGCTACGGCCATGTGTTGAAGAACAACCTCGGCTACAAGGGGCGCAACGAGATCTCCAACGTCAACGCCGCCGGGTGCGTGATGATCGCGAACTCCTTTGATCTGAAACTCAACTTCAGCGACCGCGATTTTGAAGGACTTGATCAGGCCGACCTCGTCAAGCCGCGTCAGGCGAGCGGCGATCTTCCTCTGGTGCCCTTCATGAAACTGAAGTCCGGCAATCCCGCCATCGATCATGGTGTGGACCTCGGGTCTCCCTTCAAGGGCAAGGCCCCGGATCTTGGTGCCTTCGAATCTTCCACCTCCAACCGATGACTCCCTTCCGCCGCTGCTGCCTGCTCTGGATCACGTCCTGCGCCCTCGCGGTGGCAAACCCGTTCGGGGTGTTCGATTTCAATCTTCGCGGTGCAACCCCGGCCGAACAGATCCACAGCCTCGACGGCATCGGCTTCGATGGCATCACGATGCCGCTGAATTCGCCGAAGGATCTCGACCGTCTCGAAGCCTATCAGAAAGCGAAGCCGGACCTGAAGCTAATCGCTGCCCTGCTCCACCTCCAGGCCGACAAGCCGCTGCCCATCGAGCACCTTCGCCTCGCCACCCAAAAAGCCGCGGCGATGAACGCGAAGCTCTGGCTGATTGTCGGCGGCACCAAGGGAGAGGATGAGAAGATCCTGTCGGTCATCAACCAGGTCGCGGATCTGGCAGCAGGTCTCAAGGTCGGGGTATCCCTCTATCCGCACGATGCCACCGCCATCGAGACAGGTGAGGAGGCCTTGGTGTATCTCAACAAGTCGGGTCGCCCCAATCTCACGATCAGCCTCCACCAATGCCACGAGCTCCGGGCCGGAAACATCGATCGGCTCGACGCGGTGGTGAAGGCCCTCGGCAAGCATCTCGACCTCGTCACCCTCTGCGGTGCAGACCGGAAAACGAACGACAACAGCACCGACTGGAGCGACGCCATCAAGCCCCTCGGCGAGGGCGACTTCGATCCGAAGATCCTGCTCCGCGTGCTGCGCGACAACCACTTCCAGGGCCCCATCATCCTCCACACCTTCGGCCTCATGAAAAAGCCGGACAGCCACTATCGCAGCTCCTACGAGCTCTATCAAAAGATGGCCGCAGAGGTGGAGGGGGAGAAGCGTTGAACGTTTCCTGAAGTCTGTCGGCCATCTGCCCCTGAGAGGACCAGAACCTTCAGGTCAGGGCCCTTGGACTGCGGAGACTTGTCGCCGCTTTGGGTTCAGGAGGCTTGCCGACGGGGGAGAAGGTACTCTTCCCGCCACAAGTGGCCACGGCCGGAAAGCGGTGACGAGTCACCGGCAGTCCAAGGCAGATGGCTTATCTTCTGCGTCCGCGCAAAACGCCGTGCATCCGCTGGAAGGATGAAATGCGAGAAATCACCCTCGCATCACCCTTTTTCGAGAGCCTGAATCCCGAGGATCCGACTCATCGTTCCTCACCATCACGGACGATGGCGAGGAACGACGATTTGAAACCGGAGGCCTCTGGCTTCAGCGGGTCTTCGCGTCTTCCTCGATCCACTTCCACAGCGAGTCGAGACCGGCTTTGACCTTGGCTTTGGCCTCGGCCAGATCTCCGCCGGGTGCGGCTTTTCCGAAGAGGTAGAACTTGATCTTCGGCTCGGTGCCGGAGGGGCGGACGGCGAAGCTGCGGCCGTCGGCGAGGTCGATGAAGATCATCTTTTCCTTCGGCAGGAGATCGCCTTCCTGGTCGAAGAGGTCCTGTTTCGAGAAATCGCGGATCTTGGCGACTGCGGAGCCATCGACCTCCTGCGGTGGATTGGCCGAGTAGGAATTGGCAAGTGACTGGATCTTCGCGGCCCCATCCGCGCCTTCCATCACGAGGGACTTCCCGCCTTCGAGGTGGTAGCCGTATTCGGTGTAGATGTCGTCCAGAAGGGCAGGAAGGGTCTTGCCGACCGATTTCGCGTAGGCGGCGACTTCCGCAAACATCACGGCCGCGCCGTTGCCGTCCTTGTCGCGCACGGCATCGGAGCCGAGGTAGCCGTAGCTTTCCTCGCCGCCGAAGATGAAGAAGCGCGAGTATTCGAGACGCAGGGCGCGGGTTTCGGATTCTGTTAGAGAGCGGTAGTCGCCCTTCTTGTCGGCGGGAATCGCGTCTTCGTATTTCTTCAGCTTCGCCGCGATGTACTTGAAGCCGGTGAGGGTATCGACCAGGCCGATGCCGAATCCATCGGCGATCGCGGCCTGGAGTTCGGTGGTGACGTAGGTCTTGATCAGCAGGGCACGGTTGCGGGTGGTGTCGTTGAGCCAGCCGAGGTCGAAGGCGGTCTTGACGCGATACCAGGCCATCAGCGAGCCGATCTGGTTGCCGGTGAGGAGCTGCATTTTTCCGGCTGCATCCCGCACGGCGATGCCCATGCGGTCGCAGTCCGGGTCGGTGCCGATGACGATCTCCGCACCTTCCTTTTCGGCGAGGTCGATGGCCATTTTCAAGGCCGGGGCGTTCTCGGGATTCGGCGATTCGACGGTGGGGAAACGGCCATCCTGAATGTCCTGTTCGGGCACGGTCAGGACCTCGAATCCGAAGCCGCGGAGCATCGGCACGATGATGTGGCCGCCGGTGCCGTGGAGGTTGGTGTAAACGACCTTGGTGGAGGAGCCGGCGAGAAGCTCGGGACGCATCAGCAGGGTCTTGAGGCGCTCGTTGTAGAGGGCGTCGAAGTCCTCGCCGAGGATGGTGAGCTTGCCTTGTTCGGCGGCAGGCAGGGCCTCGTATCGCTCGCTGGTGATCGCGTTGACCTCGGTGATGATTGCGGTGGCGTGAGGCTCGACGATCTGGGCTCCGTCGTTGAAGTAGGCCTTGAAGCCGTTGTCGGTGGAAGGGTTGTGGCTGGCCGTGAGGACGACTCCAGCGTCGGCCCGCAGTTCACGGACGGCAAAGGAAAGCTCGGGCGTGGAACGAGGTCCTTCAAAGAGATAGGCATCGGCCCCGAGGTCGGTGGAGACCTTGGCGCAGAACTCGGCGAAGTCGCGTGAGAAGTGGCGGGTGTCGTGGGCGAAGACCAGGACCGGCTTGCGATCCGGACCGGCGAAGCGCTTCGCGTAAATGACCAGTCCCCGGACGGCGCGTCCGACGTTGTAGAAGTTCATCGAGGCGGTCCCGACGCAGGGATGCTCGGGCCGATCGTTCGGTCCGCCCAGGCCTTGCTCGACCGAGGTCACGACCTTGCCGATCGTCCGGCCGCGCAGGCCTCCGGTGCCGAAGGCGAGGGTCTTGAAAAAGCGGTCGTTCAGCTCCTCCCAGTTTGCGCCGTCGACCAGTTCGGTGATCGAGCGCAGGGCGAGATCCCCCGCAGCGCCTGCGAGCAGGGCTTCGATATTGGATTTGGCGGCGGCCAGAAGTTTGCCTTCGGAGACGGATGTTTCGAGTCTTGAGGTGAGATCGCTCATTTCGCGCTGGATGATAATGATCCAAGCAGGCATGGCAATCCCGCCCATGAGAGATCTTTTGAAAGCGGCTTTGGCCTCACGAAAGCCCCTATCGACCCCGCAGACCGACGCGTTGCGGCTGGTGGACGGAGAGGGTGACGGCTTTCCGGGAGTGGTGCTGGAGACCTTTGCCGACCGCTGGCTGGTCTCGACCGATGGTGGACGCTTTCCCCAAGGTTTCGAGCGCGAGGATCTACCTGTCTATTGGAAGCGCCTTGATCAGCATCAGAAGGAGGCTCCGGTCCACGTCTCCGGCCCGCCCGTCGACGAGCCCTTTCTCATCCGGGAAAACTCCGCCGCGTTCGAGATTTCCTTCCAGTCCGGCTACTCGCAGGGCATTTTCCTCGATCAACGCGACAACCGTGCCGAGGTCCGGCGACGAATGGGGCAGGGGATGCGGCTGCTGAACACCTTCGCCTACACCGGGGCCTTCTCGGTCGCGGCGGCGCTTGGAGGTGCGGAGACCACCACACTCGATCTGTCCCAGCCTTATCTCGACTGGGCGAAGCGGAATTTCTCCCACAACTCCCTGGATCCCGCCGCGCATCATTTCTGCAAGGGCGATACCTTTCATTGGCTGCGCCGTTTCGCAAAACAGGGCCGAACCTTCGATGCCATCGTGCTCGATCCGCCGACGTTTTCGAGGGACGAAAAGGGCAAGGTCTTTCGCGTCGAGAGTGATTACGGCGAGCTCGTCAGTCTGGCCCTTTCCTGCCTGGAAAAGGGCGGCTGGTTGCTGTGTTGCACGAACTGCCGCAAGCTCTCCCATTTCGAGTTCGAGCGGCAGATCCTGGAGGCCTCGAAGAAACGGCTCCAGCTCCGACGCTCGGAAATGCCGGATGATTTCACTGGGGAGCCGTATCTGAAGTCCGTTTGGGTGCAGGCTTGATGGATTTCTGGATCAACCACAAAGAGCACAAAGGACACAGAGAAAGAGGGCTGAAACTTTGTGTTCACTGTGGTTAAAGTTCTTCAAGCCACCCCGGCTCGACAGAAGGCAACGGAAAGCCCGTAATGGCCGCGTCCCTTTTGATCACATGCATGTTTCCATTCGTTTCCTGTCCGTCGTCTCCTGCCTCACGCTCATGGCCTCCGCTGCCGATGAGGCTACTCCCAAGTTGCCACCTTTGCCATGGCACATGGTCAACCTCTGGTGGAGCACCTGCGGCGAGGTAAAGGACTTCACCAGCTTCTCAGTCGATGTGGAGGTGTCCATCGACATGCCGGCCGAGACCTACAACCTCTACATCTCCCCTTTTTCCGGAGCCATCAACGGTGAGTCGATCTACGGCGGCCTCCAGACCAACTGCAACGGCTGGAATGCCATGAAGCCACAGGACCAGAAGCGCCTGCATGGCGGCCATGGCTTCATTTTCTCACGTTGGAGCGGAAAGCCCGATCTCACCCTCGAAGACGTCCGCGCCACGCCCGGTGGCTTTGTCGAAGCGGCGGGCTATGAGGGCGAGTTCGTTTCGGGTCGCAAGCCGTATGCCTGGAAGGCAGGGAAATACACCTACAAGCTCCAGCGGCTCGACACCGAGATCACCGACGGCAAGGCCTACACCTGGGTCGGCGCTTTCGTCCACGAGCACGCCACCGGCAGGGACATCTTTGTCACGGCCCTGCGCTTTGCCGGAGACTCGCTGACCCACAGCGGCAAGAACGCGGGGTTCATGGAATTCTATTCCACCGAGAAGCTCCACACTCCGCCCGACCTCGCGAAGCTTCCTCCACTTGAAGTCCGCTTCTCCAATCTATGCTTCAATGGTGCGCCGGCCGACCTGAAGAAGGTCGATGCCACCTTCATCCGAAGTGCCATGAAGCGCAGCGATGGACTGGCCGCTCCCATCTCGCCGAACCTCCTTCACGTTTCCTCCTCCGAGGATGGCCGGGAAATCACCTGCCGCCTTGTCAATCAGCCCTTTCCCGACAGCGAGGAACCGAATCGTACTCTCTGGCCGGCGAAGAAGTAAGGCGGAGTCAGAACAATCGTTGCAGGGGTCCGGCTCCGCTGTTAGTGAGGAGCGGATGAAAGTCGGCATCATCGCCAATCCACGCAAGCACGACGCCCGACAGGCGATTGTCGAACTCCGTGCGGCCTTGTCGCGACGGGGGATCGACTCGCTGTTGGAGAGCGCCACGGCGGACTGGCTTGAGGAATCCGGTGGGGTGCCGGGCAACGACTTCGCCGAACTCGTCGATGCGGTCGCCGTGCTTGGAGGTGATGGCACGATGCTCAATGCCGTGGCCTGTCTCGGAGTGTTTGAGAAGCCGGTGGCCGGGATCAATCTCGGCACGCTTGGCTTCCTGACGAGCTGCACCGACAACGAGGTCGATCTCTTCGCCGAGGCCCTCTCCACGGGCTCCTTCACCACCACGCGCCGCACCCTGTTGGAGGCCGTGGTTTGTCAGCAGGGAAAGCCACAGGAGTCGTTCTTCGCGTTGAATGAGGTGACCCTCGCCCGTGGCCAGACCGGTCGCCTGGTCTCCCTGCTGGCCACCGTCGATGGCGAGCTTCTCAATCATTACCGCGCCGATGGACTCATCGTGGCCACCCCCACCGGCTCCACCGCCTACTCTCTTTCCGCAGGCGGTCCCCTGATTGCGCCAACTTCAGGCGTCTTCGTCATCACGCCGATCTGTCCGCACAGCCTCAGCCAGAGATCATTGGTACTGTCCGACGATGTGGAGATCGGCCTCTCGCCGGAGAACACCGATGAAGGCCAGCTTCTCTTCACGGTCGACGGACGCGATACCGTCCCGATCTCCGCCGACACCCGGATCACCGTCCGCAAGGCCTCGCGAGGCTTCCATCTGCTCCGCCTCGAAGGCCGCTCGTTCTACGAAGCGCTCCGGCAGAAGCTGAAGTGGCATGGGGGCTGAGAGCTGTGATTGATCCGCGACCTGCCGCTCAGGCGCATCGATCGCAAACGTGAATGGACTAGCGCTGCGGGTGAGTTGAAGTAGCCCCCAAGGGCATTCAAGTTTCCTTTGCCGCAAATGGGGTTCCTGCACTCAACAATTGTCCCTTTGGCACAACCAATGCCACCCTCCAAACCGGAAGACAAAATCCAGTGGATCGACGTCTGCCTTTTCCGCGAGGAGAACAGCGTCCTGAACCACCGATTCGAGTGGAATGCTCCCCGGGAGGCGTTTTATTGCTGCCGATGGATCAGCGATTTTGCAACGGGACTGTCCGTTGAAGTGCTGACGACCTTTTCCGAGGCTGGAGAATGTGGAGAGATATCTCCCGGATCGATCTCACTGAGCATCCCGTGAGCCCGAGCGCTTCTTCAGCCCGCGAAGACCCAGTGCGGTTCCGAAGGCGAGCAGGGCGATGAGAGGCGGGGCAGGTGCGGCAGGAGCATTGGAGACAATGGGCCACGTCCCGGGACCCAGCGCGGCCCCTCCTGGAGCAACTGGCTTGACTGGACCAACATTGGGCTGCTGAGTCTTGATATCGTTGTCCTTGCCGGACTCAGCCTTTGCTTCCTCCTTCAATTGCTGGGTCAATGAAAAGTTTCCGATGCTTTTCACAATGACTCTTGTAGCTTGAGAAAGGTATAGGGTAACCTGATCCAGCAAGATCATTTCAAAGCCAAAGCACCCACGACGATGAGTTCACAAACGCCACCGAGGACTTCAGCCATTCCAGGCCTCGCCATCTTTGGTTTGCTCGCCACCGGAGTGGCTGGCTGGGTGCACGCATTCGCTTTTGAATCTGCTCTTGGCCTCATCGCTTCGGCGCTTGCCTTCGGGGTTCTGTTTTTCGTGTCGTTTCGATGATGGGAAAGTTCCTGGAATTCGTGACATGCCTTGACTCTGCGACGTGACTGGGAGACTCGGGGAGTAAACCCAAACATGTTGGAAAAGACGTTAGACGCTCCTCAAATGAAATTCATTCTTGGAGACATGTGGAACAAGGCGAGCAGCTGCAATCCTTTGCTGAAGGTCCTCCGAGCATTGCTCATTATGCCGGCTTTGGCTGGCGCGTTTGCGTGTTACCTCGTTTTCTGGATGCTGTTTCGGATATGGCCATTTCTTGCGGTGTTTGTTGCAATTCAGGTTCTTCTGGGGCTGTTGCTTTTCATTCATGCGACCTCATTTGCCCGTCAAATCTCACGTCAGACGATTGATCTGGAGGATGCGGTTAGGATTCTGGGCGTGATGCTTGCGATAGCGGTCGGCTTCTTATGGGCGCTTCCCCGGATGCATGGTTGACGACCCGAGGCCACTCCGGTTCAGGATCAACAATCCGAAACTCGACACGAAGGGAGCGGTGCAAACTTGATTGCCTTCCAGCCTTCTTGAGGAATTCGTAGAGATCCAAGGACGCACGCAAGACCCACATCCTTTGGGTTGCTCATGCACGGGCTGGAGCCAGCCCGTTCCTGACTCAAAATGCCCTTGCCACGGGGCCACCGAGGTCTCCCCCCGGATATCCCGGCGACCGCACGTGGCAAGAGCACATGTTATTTGATCAATTCTAACGGATTGGGCAAGAGGTTTCCGTATCGATGACGGGTTTCCGAGATCGATTGCTCACGAAGCCAGGCCGGCCATTCGAGTCGGGCGTTTGTGAGAACAGGTCCGTCGGCCCAGCGCAGACCGTTGGCGATGGCAGCCGATTTCAGGGCGGTTTCGCCGTGCGGAGCGCGGAGGACGCCGAAGTGTGAGGCGATGGAAGGAAGACGATGGATCAGGCCTTCCGAGGATTCGGTGATCGATTCAAACCCAAGCCCGCTGAGCCATGAGCGTGGGCTTTCGAGTGAGAGGGAAACCGGCAGGTTCATGGCCTGGGCGGTGAGGAGAAGTCGGGCGAGGTCCTCGTCGGCCAGCGAGTTTTCCACACGGACCAGGCCGCGCGGGAAACGTCGGTAGCGGAAATCATTCGACTCGAAACGCAGGCCGCTGGGGTCGTGTTCGATCGAGAACTCCCGTTCGTTCCAGAAGGCATCGCTGCCGGCAGCGGCGACCAGGCGGTCGCGGGATTCGGGGAGGAGGGCGACCAGTTTCATCAGCAGTTCGAGGCTGCTGGAAGTCGGCTCGGCTCGCTCGGTGGGCAGGCCGACATTCGTCCAGGTTCCGAAGAGCTGGCAGTAGTTCGGGCCACCGGCCTTCGCGCCCGGGCCGAAGCAGGAACGCTTCCAGCCGCCGAAGGGTTGGCGTTGGACGATGGCTCCGGTGATCGGCCGGTTGATGTAGGCGTTGCCGACCTCGACCTGCTCGCGCCAGATCGCGATCTCGCGGTCGTCGAGCGAGTGGATCCCGCCTGTTAGACCAAACTGCGAGTCGTTCTGGATCCTGAGGGCGTGTTGGCAATCGTTGGCCTTCACCAGCCCGAGGACCGGGCCGAAGCATTCGGTGCGGCGATACCAGCTGTCCGGTTTCACGCCGAGTTTGATGCCGGGCGACCACAGGCAGGGATTGCCATCGATCATCTTTGGTTCGAGCAACCATTCCTCGCCGGGATCCAGAGTTGTTAGAGCGCGGTGCAAGGATTCGCCGGCTTCGCGGATGATCGGGGTGACAATGGCGTCTAGGTTCCACGGTCCGGAAACACGGAGCGATTGCGCGGCGTCCTTGAGCTGTCGGCGGAAGCCCGGGCTGTCGTAAACCTCGGCCTCGACGATCGCGAGCGAGGCGGCGGAGCATTTCTGACCGGCATGGCCGAAAGCGCTTTTGACGAGATCCTTGATCGCCTGGTCGGGATCGGCGGCGGCGGTGATGATGAGCGAGTTCTTGCCGCTGGTTTCGGCGAAGAGTCGCAACGATGGCTTCCAGTCGAGGAACATCCGGGCGGTCTCGTAGGCACCTGTTAGAACCACCGCGCCGATGCGGTCGTCGGTGACGAGCGAGCGACCGATTTCATTGTCGGGGCAGGGGACAAACTGGAGGACGTCCTTGGGAATCCCGGCGCGCCACAGGCAGTTCACCAGCACCCAGGCCGTGAGCACGGTTTCCGGCGCAGGCTTGAGGATGACGGTGTTGCCGCCGATCAGCGCGGCGAGGATGCTGCCGCAGGGGATGGCGAAGGGGAAATTCCACGGCGGGGTAACGAGCACCGTGCCGAAGGGCTCGAAGACCGCGCCATCGTCGGAAAAACGACGAGTGTAGTAGTTGGCGAAGTCGATCGCCTCGGTGATCTCGACATCCGCTTCGGAAACGGCCTTGCCGGCATCGAGCAACATCGTGGCAATGGCTTCGCCGCGAGTGCGCTCGATCTCAGCGGCGACTTCCCTGACGAGCACGCCGCGACCTTCGAAGCCGAGGGCTTTCCAGGAGGCGCGGGCAGAGACGGCGGCTTGCAGCGCGCGTTCGATTTCCTGCGGTCCGGCAAGTGAGTGGCGGTAGGCTTTGACACCGGGACGCGACGGGTCGAAGCCGGTTTCCATGTGCTGCGTCATTTCCTCACGACCGTCGATCACCAGCGGGATGTCGGCGATGGGAGTGGAGCGTTTCGCTTCGATCAATTCACGCGCCCACTTGCGGTTGGCGGGCAGGGAAAAGTCGGTGTCGGCCTCGTTGTGGAAAGGGGCGTCGAGCGGCAGGGCGACCACGGTTTCGCGGCTGCGATCCTGAAGGCGCTTCGGTCCGGCGAGCACGCTGTCCTTGCGGGCACAGGCGCGGCGGAAGCGTTCCTCCTGGCGTTTCCAGGCGGCATCGCCGGGCTTCATCCCGAAGAGATCGCGGAGGAAGTTTTCCTCGGAGGTGTTCTCGTCGAGGCGTCGGACCAGATACGCGATGGCGCTGTGGAAATCGTCGCGGTTCACGACCGGCGCGTAGAGCAGGAGGCCACCAGCGCTTTCATTCACGACGCGGGCCTGATGGTTGGCCATGCCTTCGAGCATCTCGAACTCGACTCTTGCATCGACGCGTTCACGGGCCCGCAGCAGCAGGGTGTAGGCGATGTCGAAAAGGTTGTGGCTGGCCACGCCATGGCGGACGACTGCGGCGTTACCGGGAACGCAGGCCTCATGGACCATGCGCTTGAAGTTGGCATCGACCTCCTCCTTTGATCCGTAGGGCGCGAGCGGCCAGTCGTGGAGTTCGGCCTCGACGCTTTCCATGGCAAGGTTCGCGCCCTTCACGATGCGGATCTTGATCCCGGCCCCACCACGGGCGACGCGTTCCTTGGCCCAGGCGATGAGGTCCTTCTGCACCGGCCAGGAGTCGGGCAGGTAGGCCTGGAGCACGATGCCCGCCTCAAGCTGCATGAACTCCGGTTCGTCTAGTACTTCGCGAAAAGCATCGCAGGTCAGATGAAGGTCGCGGTATTCCTCCATGTCGAGGTTCACGAACTTCGGCCGACCGTTGACCGGGTTCTTCATCGCGACGCGGTAAAGCTGGCGGAGTCGGTCGGTGATGCGTGCGAGGGTTTCGGTTTCGCCGACGAGATGGATCTGGCTGAAGATCGCCGAGATCTTGACCGAGAGGTAATCGCAGTCGGGCGATTCGAGTCGGGCAATCACGGCCTGGATGCGGTGTTCGGCCTCGTGTTCGCCAAGGATCGCCTCGCCGAGTTGGTTGAGGTTCATCCGCATGCCGGCCTTCTTGCGGCGGGCGAGGAGGGGTTTTAGCTTCGCATCCTCGGCGGGCAGGATGACCGAGGAACTCTGCGAACGCATCGCGCCGGTGATGGCCGGGATCACGATCTCGGGCGCGAAGGCCGAGGCTGCGGCTCCAGCGCGCATGGCGATTTTTTCCGGCAGGGAAAGGTAGTCTGGCACGCCATAGCCCTCGACGAGGTGTCGGAACTGCGAGGCGGAGCGTGCATGCGTCGGCGGGCGGAACACCTGGTCGGCCATCGCCAGGGTGAAGGCCTTGCCGGCAGGGTCGTTCATCATCCGGGCCATCTGCTTCGCCTGGCGACGCTCGCCGGAGCGCTCTTCGGACTGCGCGGCTTTGAGCAGGTCGGCGGCGAGGGCGATGGCTTCATCGACAAGCGCCTCATCGCTGATCGGGTTCCGGCGGATCTGGTCGAGACGATGCTGGATGGAGGAAAGCGTCATGATCAGAGCATCGCACCGCTGTCTTGACCGATCCGCATGAAAGTCCCATGCGTTGCGGCAAAGAATCCGCCGTGTCCGCCGATGATGACTTCCTGGATCAGCTCGCCTCGCCGCGGTTTTGCGAGCGGCTGTTCGCGCACCTGCCGGACGTGGTGTTCTGCCTGAAGGATCGTGAGCGGCGGTATCGCGCGGCGAACCAGGCCTTTGCGGAGCGGCTCGGCATTGATCATCCCCGAAAGCTGTTAGGCCGGGTGGCGGATGAGTTTTTCCCGGAGCACCTGGCGGCGGCGTATCGCGAGCAGGACCTGCAGGTGCTGGAGTCGGGGCGCGAGCTGGCGGACCGGCTGGAGCTGGTGACGAATCGCAACGGCACGCTCGGCT
The DNA here is from genome assembly GCA_027485995.1 of Verrucomicrobiaceae bacterium. Classification (GTDB taxonomy): domain Bacteria; phylum Verrucomicrobiota; class Verrucomicrobiia; order Verrucomicrobiales; family Akkermansiaceae; genus Luteolibacter. The sequence continues at coordinate 19,711 of JAIXPW010000047.1, read as the reverse complement.
GGTATCTGGCCACGAAGGTGCCGCTGCACGACGCGAAGGGAAGGGTGGTTGGGCTGGCGTCGATCTCCCGGGATCTCGGTGAGCCGAGTGAATCGGACACCGAGTTCGCGGGCGTGGCGCGGACGGTGGCTTTCATCCAGAAGCACCTCGACGAAGACCTGCGGCCCGCCGATCTCGCGGCGAAGGCGAAACTTTCCCCAGCCCAGCTCGATCGCCGGATGCGGAAAGTTTTCATGCTCACCACCTCGCAGTTCATCCGCAAAGCGCGGATCGGCGTGGCGGCGGAGTGGCTGACCACCACCTCGACCCCGGTGGCGGAGATCGCGCTGGCCTGCGGTTACGGCGACCAGACCGCCTTCACCCGACAATTCCGCGCCACGGTCGGCATGCCGCCGGCGGCGTATCGTGAACACACCCGACGCCATGTCTGAGAAAAAGCGCATCGCCCTCTTCGGCGGGACCTTTGATCCGGTCCATCTTGGTCATGTCCACATGGCGCGATTGGCGAAGGAGGCGGCGGATCTCGATGAAGTGCGTTTCATGCCGTGCCGGATTTCCCCGCACAAGATCGGCCACGCGACCGCCCAGCCAGAGGACCGGTTGGAAATGCTGCGGTTGGCGACGGAGGATCTGTCATGGGCGAAGGTCGAGAATTACGAGCTGACCGGCCCTGAGCCCTCATTTTCCTATCTCACGGCGGAGGTCCTTTCCGCGAGAGAGCCTGAAACGGAGTGGTTCTGGCTGATGGGAGGCGATCAATGGAACGCGCTGCCACGGTGGAAGCACCCCGAGCGTCTGGCGGCGGTGGTGACCTTCCTCGTGCTGGCGAGGGGAGGGGAAGCTCCGCAAATGAGGGAGGGATACCGGATGCAGGTCGTGCCCGGTGATCATCCGGCCTCGGCCACGGCGGTCCGCGAGGCCGTCCGACGAGGTCGGATGATCAGCGATTGGATGAATCCAGAGGTGGCCGACTATCTGGCGGGGCGGGGACTCTACCTTTGAGAACCGTGGCTTGCGTCCTGAGAATTTCTCGGGTAGAGTCCGAATCATCGTCATGAAGATTTCCCTCTTATCCGCAGTTTTCATTGGTTCCTGCCTGATGGCCGTCGCCCAGGATTCGCCAGCGCCAGATGCCGAAAGGAAGCCCATGCAACTGACGCTGAACCAAAAGGCCTTCCTCAATCTTCCCGAGGAGCGTCGCAATGAGTTTAACAAGCACTTGGTAGAGGCGGACCGCTTGTTCCGTGACAAGCGGGTCTTCGAGACCATCGACGAGCTGGAGAAGGCCAGCGTCATTTTCCAGGACAGCCCGGAGTTGCTGAATTTGCGGGGATCCTGCTCGGTGGAGTTCCGGGACTTCGAAAAGGCGATGGAGGCCTTTCGGGTGGCGGAGAAGCTCTCACCGGAGGATGCGAGCATCCAGTTCAACATCGGAGAGATTCTTTTCGTGACCAAGAAATGGCAGTCGGCGCTGGATGTGTTCGAGAAAGTCGTGAAGAAACTGACCACCAAAGAGCAGATGCCGCTATCCCGCTTGGTGGAGTTCAAAATCCTGCTCTGCAAGATCAAGCTGGGCAAGAATGAGGAGGCCGAGGTTCTCGCGGAGAAATACGATTTCCTCGATGATTCGCCTTATTACTATTACGCCCACGCCGCGCTCTGCTACAAGAACAACGATTTGATCAAGGCCGAGGAGTGGCTGGCCATGGGGGGCCGGGTGTTCGAGGATCCGAACGTCATTTCCCCGTGGCAGGACACCTTGGTGGAGTTCGGCTACATCAAGAGCTTCTACGGCGATGATGTGACGGTTGCCAAATGATCGCCGGGAGGGAGGCAGTGCCGCTCTAGGTCCGCCTGACAAGCCGGATGATTCCGGCCCGTATCCGCATGATGTCGCGATCTCTCAACCCATTTTCACGAATTCTGGGAATCGTCCTGGTTTTCATTCGCGTAGCTTCGGCGGATCCGGATTTTCTCCAGCCGTTTGGGCTCAATTCCTCCGGATCTGACCCGGGTTTGCAGCCTGCCGGGGCCTCCGCTCCGATCCATCTGGGCAGTGGTGGACTGAATCTGGTGATCCAACCTCGATCCGGGGGCTCACTCGCCGGCAACGCTCCTGCCCTTGCAGCCTTCAACCGGGCCGCCGCCACCTGGGCGAGCTACATCACTGACGAAATCACCATCGTGATCGACGCGGATGTTTATTCCTTCGGTGCCGGAAACTCGAACGTCATCGGTGGAACCAATCCCGTCTATCTTCAAGGCGGCTACCTCGGAGTGGGTGGGCTGCTTGTGGATGATGCCGCAGACGAGGCCGACGATGGCATTGTTTTCGCCCTGCCGGACAATCTGTCGATACGCTCACTGACCGGGATCGCCTTCAGTGGAAACGTCCTGCTGACCAAGGCCAACGCCAAGGCTCTCGGACTGCCTACTTCCTTCCTGGATGGACTCGTAGGCACGACCATTGATGCCCAGATCGATTTCAACAGCGACTTCGCCTTCAGCTACGATCGCTCGACTGCGGCACCTGGAACGATTGATTTCGAAAGTGTCGCCCTGCACGAGATCGGCCATGCCCTGGGCTTTCTGTCGCAGACGGACGTCGCCGATGGAGTCCCGGTCGGCACGGATCTCACCGGTGCGACCCTTTCGGTCACGACCCTCGATCTGTTCAGGTTCGCCTCGGTGGGTCGCCCCACCAATGAAGTGGAGTTCACCAATGGAGTTCGCGAACTCACCCCGGGGGTGGCGTCTGGTCTGTTCGATGGAACCGAGTTCTACCTGATGTCCACCGGATTGGAGCGCGGCGATGGTCGGCAGGCATCGCATTGGAAGGATGGCAATCTAACCGGAACCCTGATCGGGGGGATGGATCCCACCATCGACTATGGGCAGATCTTCACTCCCAGCATCGCTGACCTGCGGGCGCTGGATTTGATCGGCTATGATATCTCTCCGGTGCCGGAACCCATGCTGGCCTGGGGTGCGGTGTTGATGGGCTTCGCGTCCACCCGTCGGCGGAGAACCCAGGGATGAAGCGGTCACGTGCTTCCAGGTGGCGCCTCACCTGGTTCATCTCGCGGCTCCTACTGCTGCTTGCATTGGTGTTTGGAGTCTCCTGGCTGGCGGGCATGCTGCAAGTCAGACGAAAGCCCATGGCTATGGATCCTCCCGTCAAGATACCGACAATTCCACCTACCGAGGAACTGGCGCGTACAAGGCTGTTGGAGTATTTCAGCGCTCCCGACGATCCCTCGAAATGTGCGTTGCTTCACGATCCTGGAAGAGTTGGCCCACTCTGGATGGACTTTCATCGCCGGCGTCGGCATCCACTGCCAATGCTGGATGAAATCCTCTCTGCGAAGCTGTTGGAAGATCGGGGCAGGGTGCTTGTATTCTTCGATCTCAAGCTTTCTTCAGGTGAGAGGCAGCCGCTTGCGATGATCTGGGACGGCGCGGGATTTGGACTCGATTGGGAGAGCTTCACCGCCTATGGCACGATGGATTGGATCGAATGGGTTGAAACGCAGCCGACAGCGCTGCAAATGATGCGAGTGTATCTCAGCAAGGTTCCCGAGGGACTCTCGGCGGATGATGCGGTGGACGGTCCCTGGGTTTCCGTGGAGCATCGCGACTCGCTTCAGCCCGTGATTGCAAGGGTCGACCCCGCGTCAGGTTGCAGACTCGATTTCACGGGTCGGCAGAGAATCCCGGTGACGGCTGAATTCGAATTCAAGAAGGGGACTCACGGCAGTCAGCTGCATCTGACGAGGCTGATCCACGAGGGCTGGAGCCGCTGAGTTCAGCTTGGCTCGTCGTCCTTCCACCAATCGGCCTGTCTTTCCCAGGGCTGGACAATCGTCTCCGCCTTCGGCACTGGGCGTGCCAGTTCCTTCTCCTCCAGATGAATCTCGCGCAGGAGCTCATCGACCTGGTCATCGCGCCGACCGGCATGTCTCTTCATCGAAATGAACAGCACCAGGATCACGCCGAAGCTGGCCCCGATGACCGCTATCATGGCGAAGGCGAAGACATCTGAAGCCGTGACATGCTCCCAGCCCATGGCGGATTCAGTCGAGGTTGATCCGCATCGGGATCATGCTGGAGTATTCGAAGTGATGCTTCGTAAAGAAGTTCTGGGACTCTGCACTGATCTTGTCGGTCAGCAGGGTGATCCGCTTGAAGTCCTTCTGGCGGGCGAACTCGACGACATACTCGATCAATTTCGTGCCGTATCCCAGGCCTCGGTGATCGGGATGGACGATGACATCCTCCATCAGGATCACAAAGCCGCCCCGCGCAGTGGAGATGGTGAAAAGCAGGTTGACCATGCCGATGATGCGGTGGTCATTGCGAAGAACGAAGATCCGGCCGCGGCTTGGCTGCTCGAGGATCAGGCTCAGGCCCCGTTCCTGGGTCGAACGGTTCGGACTGAAGTCGCCCGACTTGGCGAAAAGGTCCATCACCAGCTCGGTCAGGGCGGGAAGATCCTCCAGAGTTGCAGGCTCGACGCGCATCGGGTCGGAGCTGCTGCTCCGTGAAGGCAGGGCTTGCACGACTGGGTCCATGTCGGAAGACTGTCATAGTCCTGAGGGACGGGCACGTGTAATTTCCAACCGGCAGCTGAAAAAAATTCGCATTTCCGAACATTTGCCGGGTTGACAAGTGCTCGCGGGTTCCTAGAGTGCGCGCCCGCCCCGGAATCGGAGTGGATCACCTTTAGCGCCAACCTGCGACCCAGTCATGAGCTTCCGCACCTATCAGCCTTCCAAGCGTACCCGCCGCCGTCAGCACGGATTCCGTGCCCGCATGGCCACCAAAGGTGGACGCGACATCATCAAGCGTCGCCGCGCCAAGGGCCGCAAGCGCCTTCTTCCGAAGGGCGTTGAGATTCCCTACAAGCGCCACACCACGCAGCACGGCTCCTGATCCGGAGCCGAGTCGCGGGCCGGATCTGGGCTTCCCCGTGAACCAGCCATGCGTCTTCCGCGCAAGCACAGCATGACCCATCGCGACGAGTTCGCGAGGGTCAGGACCACCGGTCAGGCGAAAGCCGGCCGGTTTGTTGTTTTAAGCACGCTTGCGGATTCCTCACTCGATGGAATCCGGACCGGCTTCATCACCACGAAGAAGTCCGGCAAAGCCCATGACCGCGTCAGACTGCGCCGCATCTTCCGCGCCTTGGTTCGGGAGCACGCGTCGAATTTCGATGATCTCCAGCGCTACCTGGTGACCATCGCCCGGCAGGGGGCGGCCACAGCCTCCTTTGCCGAACTTGAGTCTGACTGGTTGAAGCAGGCCCGGCGTCTCGGTCTTCTGGGTTCCACACCCCGACCTCCAAGTGCTTGATCGTTCCGTCACCTGGGTGCTCCGGATGATCGTCCGGTTTTACCAGCGCTTTCTCAATCCGGTGCTCAAAGCCCTCGCCGGACCTGGTGCCGGGTGCCGTTATGCCCCGACCTGCTCGCACTACTTTCTTCAAGCCATCGAGGCTCACGGACCCTGGCGCGGCAGCTGGCTCGGAATCTGCCGGATTTTCCGCTGTCATCCATGGGGGGGCTCCGGTTATGACCCCGTCCCGCCGCGCAGGAATTCCTGCTCCCATGGCGACCAACCCCGCTGAGGCACCCAGCCCAATCCATTTTCTCCATGTACGACCGCAAGACCTGGTTCATCGTGATCGCCTGCAGCATGCTGCTGGCGGCCAACATCCACTACTCGACAAAGGCCAGGCAGGAAGCTGCCGCCAATGCGCCCAAGCCCCCAGAGACCCCGACGGCTCCCGCCACGCCCGGTGCCCCAGGAGCCTCCAAAGAGGGAGGCGTTCTGGGCAGTGAGACACCCGCTGCTCCAGTCGACGAAAAGCTCATCACCCTGGAGACCAAGGAAATGGTCTTCACCCTCAGCACCCTTGGCGGTGGCATCAAGGAGGCTGAGGTCAAGAGCCAGTTCGAGGTCGGCAGCAAGGACAAGCGGGTCCGGATGAACCGCTTTGGAAATGGTCCGATCGGTGCCATCGCTGGCGGCGGACAGACGCTGGAGAACATCTCCTACTCGTATCTCGAGGCCAAATCCATTCCCGGGAAAAAGGCGGTCTTCGTTGGCACCCATCCTTCCGGACTCGTCGCCCGCAAGACCTTTTCGATCATTGAAGATGGCAAGACCGGCTCGCCTTATCTTCTCGATTTCTCGCTTGAGCTGGAAAACGCCGCCGCAGGTCCGGTTTCCCTCGATGCCTACAGCCTCTATCTCGGGGAGGCCTCTCCGCTTTACCAGAAGGAGTGGGCCCAGCAGACGACCTACCTCTACCGGGATTCGGGCAGCATGCATTTCAACGATGTGGGCAAGTTCAAGGGCGGATGGTTCGGCGCCGACAAATCCATCATCACGAACGACTCCGAGAAGCTCGAGTTCGGGGGGGTCGCCAACCAGTTCTTCGCCACCGTCATCCGGCCGCAGGAACCCCAGGCCGGGAAACTTTGGGCCAAACCGGGGGATGTCTCGATCACCCCTGGCGCGGCCCCGGTGAAGTCGGTCAGCGCCGGTTTCGGCCTTCCTGCCCTCGCCCTCGCCAGCAAGGAGTCAAAGGCGTTCACCTACCAGATCTTCATGGGGCCCTGCGACAACACCCTGCTGTCAGGCATGGGCAACCACTGGAGCGAGGTGATGAACTACGGCTACTTCAGCCTCGCTGCCGGACCGCTCAACTGGCTGCTCAACTGGCTCCACAAGGCCTTCAGCGGACTTGGCAATCAATGGGCCTGGGGCCTCGCGATCATCTTCCTCACGATCACCGTCCGCACTGCGATCTGGCCGCTCTACGCGAAGTCCACCCGCTCGATGAAGCGGATGAGCAAGCTCCAGCCGGAGATGACGAAGTTGAAGGAAAAATACGGCGACGATCCAAACCGGATGAACCAGGAGATGATGAAGCTGTATAAAACCTACGGCGTGAATCCCATCGGCGGCTGTCTGCCGATGCTCATCCAGCTCCCGATCTTCTTCGGCTTCTACCGCATGCTTCAATACGCGGTGGAGCTTCGCCATCAGGGATTCCTCTGGGTGGATGACCTTTCGCAGCCGGACACCCTTACCACCCTTGCTGGAATCCCCATCAACGTCCTTCCGATTGTCATGGCCATCACCAGCTTCATCCAGATGGCGATGACGCCCAAGACCGGCGACAAGACCCAGCAGGGAATCATGATGTTCATGCCGTTCATGTTCTTCTTCTTCTGCTACAGCTTCGCCTCGGCCCTCGCGCTGTATTGGACCACGACGAACATCTTCTCGATCGTCCAGACCTGGCTCACCAACAAGATGCCGGAACCGGAACTCAAGGAGCGGAAGCTGGTCTCCGGCAAGAAGTCGTTCATGGAACGCATGGCGGAAAAGCAGCAGGAAATGGAGCGCATGAAACGCATGCAGGCCGATGGCAAGGGCCCGGTCATCGATGTCACTGAATCGAAAAAGAAGCGTCCGCCACGCACCGGGGGCTGATCCTGATCATTTTCAAGACGGCGGAGGGGAAACCTTCCGCCGTTTTTCATTCGGGGAGATGATCGGCGCAGTATTCCTCTCCATCCGTGCCGACGCGGAACTCCAGATGGGCTCCGTCGTGTTCGGTCTTTCCACAGACCGCACAGGTGTGAAATGCCTCGGCAGTGGGCCTGAGTTTCGCATGGAAACTCCTGCGGTTGGAGATCGACTTCCGGTGGAGCTTGGTTTCGCGTCGCAGCCCCGGAACGATCCAGATGAGGAGGTTCAGGTGGCAGAGGAGGATGAAGGGAATGAGGGAGGGGGACAGGATCGAGATCAGCCCGAGGAGCGCACATTGGAGGTAGGCGAAGTACTTGCAAGGGACTGGGATGATCAACATGAAGAGCAAGGGATAATTCGGGCAGAACCTTGCAAATGCCAGGAACGCGGTCCCGAAGATGTAGGCCCCGGAAAATGGCATGGAATCGGGGGCGATGAATCCTGCCGCAAGTTGGCCCAGAATGGCGACGAGGATGAAAAGGGTGGTCCTGACTTCTCCCCACGCCTGTTCGAGCGTGTCGCTGATGGTCATGCTGAACCTCACCATGCAGGCGATGAAGATGATGGATATCAGCGAAGGTTGCCCCGCTCCATAGGGGGCAAACGGAAAGGTGATCAATCGCCACCATTGGCCGTTGAGGATCTTCGCTCGATCAAAGTCGATGAGTTGCCCGAAATCCGGCTTCGTCCATGCGATGCCATAAACCACGAGACACAGGATGGTGAGATTCCTCAGTAATCCGGGGAATGCCAGCCAGCTGAATCTTCTCTCGATCTTGTCAAGAAGTGCCATGTGGCGACAGTTTCAATGATTTCGTCCGATTGACAAGACAGGCCTCTCCACCCACCTTCGGGCCGTGTCTGATTTGTTGAAGCGTAGTCCGTTGGAAGCCGCCCATGTTGAGCTGGGTGCGCGTTTGGTCCCCTTTGCCGGCTGGTACATGCCGGTGCAATACACGTCGATTCTCGATGAGCACGCGGCCGTCCGCGGAGCCGCGGGCATTTTCGATATCTCCCACATGGGCCAGTTCCTGGTCAGTGGTCCGGGCTCTCTGGAGTGGCTTAACCGGACGCTCGCCAACAACGTGGCCAAGCTCGGAATCGGCGAGGGACAATACACCTTTCTTCTCAATGAGAACGGAGGAGTGATCGACGACCTGATCGCGTATCGAACGGGAGAGGCTGACTTTTTCCTCGTGGTGAATGCCTCGATGATCGACGAGGACTTCGCGTGGATGTCGAAGCATCTCGACGCCGGAGTCGAACTCCGCAACGAAAGCGATGCTTGGGTCGGCATGGCGATCCAGGGACCTGATTCTCCGGCGGTCTATGCGGCTGCGTGCCCCGGTGAACCTCTGCCTCCACGCAACGGCATCGCCTTCACCTCGTCCGGCTGCGTGGTCTGCCGGACCGGCTACACCGGCGAGGATGGCTTTGAGTTTTTCTCACCTGCTGCCGATGGTGGCGATTGGTTGAAGCGCTTTGTCCAGCACGGTGCCAAGCCCTGTGGCCTCGGCTCGCGCGACAGCCTTCGTCTTGAGATGTGCTATCCCCTCAACGGCAATGACCTTTCTCCCACCCGCACGCCGATCGAGGCTGGACTCGGGTTTTTCGTGGACCTGGAAAAGGGCGACTTCGTGGGCCGTGAAACCCTCGCGAAGCAGAAGGCCGAAGGCACCGAGGTTCGCCTTGTGGCGCTCGCCTACACCGACAAGGGAGCGCCGCCGCGCGCCCATTATCCGGTGCTTTCGCCCGAGGGTGAGGTGTTGGGTGAGCTCTCCAGCGGAGTCCTTTCCCCGAGCCTCGGCATCGGCATCGGACTTGCCTATCTCCCGATCGCTTGGACGAAACTCGGCACTGAAGTGCGCATCGACGTCCGGGGCCGGCTCAACCCGGCGAAAGTCGTGAAGAAACCGTTTTACAAGCCCGCGGCAAAAGCCTGACATCGGCGCGTTCCGTTACTTCGACCATGAATGTTCCATCCGACCTCCGTTACAATTCCTCCCATGAGTGGGTCCGCCTCGAAGGCGACATTGCCACCGTGGGCATTTCCGATCACGCCCAGGAAGAACTCACCGACGTGGTGTTCGTCGAACTGCCGCTCGTGGGCCGCGCGGTCGATGCAGGTGATCCGACCGCCGTGGTTGAGTCCGTGAAGGCCGCCAGCGACATCTACGCACCGATCGGTGGCGAGGTGGTCGAGGTCAATCTCGACGTCGAAGCCGATCCGGCCCTCGTCAACACCGATCCCTATGGCCGCGGTTGGATCTTCAAGCTCCGCGTGAAGAACGCGGCAGACGTGGAAGCCCTGCTTGATGCGGCGGCTTACTCGGCCCAGATCGGTTGACCCTTGCCTCATTCGATTCCTGATCATCCATGAAGGCGCGCTCGACCAGTGCGCCTTCTCCCTTTAATCATCCTCTTTTGACATGTCTGCCCGTATTGATTTCCTGAGCCGTCACCTTGGACCCGTGAACGGCGAGCGCGATGAAATGCTCCGCACGGTGGGGTTTGATTCGCTCGATTCCCTTATCGACGCCGCTGTGCCTGCCGGGATCCGCCTTGACCAACCGATGGACCTGCCTCCCGCCCGTTCGGAGCAGGAAGCGCTCGGCTGGCTCAAGTCGATCTTCTCGAAGAACATCGTGATGAAGTCCTTCATCGGACAAGGCTATCATGGCACCTTCGTTCCACCGGTCATCCAGCGGAACATCCTGGAAAACCCCGGCTGGTACACCGCCTACACTCCCTATCAGGCGGAGATTGCCCAGGGACGTCTGGAGGCCCTGCTGAATTTCCAGACGATGATCACTGATCTCACCGGGCTCGATGTGGCGAATGCCTCGCTGCTCGATGAAGGCACGGCTGCGGCCGAAGCGATGAGTCTTGCGCTTTCCTCGAAGCCGAAGGGTCGCGCAATCTTTGTCTCGGACCGCTGCCACCCGCAGACGATCGACGTGGTCATCACGCGCGCCCAGCCGCTGGGCATCGAGGTCATCGTAGGTGACTGGGCGACCTTCGAGCCTTCCACCACGGTCAATCTTTTCGCCGTCATCGTCCAGTATCCGGACACCCGTGGACGTATCGACGACTTCACCGCTTTTTTCGACAAGGCTCATGCCGCTGGTGCGGTGACCATCGTGGCCGCCGATCTTCTCGCTCTAACAATCCTGAAGGCCCCCGGTCGTTTCGGCGCAGACATCTGCATCGGTTCGAGCCAGCGCTTTGGTGTCCCAATGGGCTTCGGTGGTCCTCACGCGGCCTTCATGGCCTGTCGCGATGAGCTCAAGCGCAAGATGCCGGGCCGCCTGATCGGCATCTCGATCGATTCACGTGGCAAGCCTGGCTATCGCCTTTCGCTTCAGACCCGCGAGCAGCACATTCGTCGTGACAAGGCGACCTCCAACATCTGCACCGCCCAGGTCCTGCTGGCGGTGATGGCTTCGATGTATGCGGTCTATCATGGACCCGAAGGGCTCAAGCACATCGCGCACACGGTCCACGCCCGCACAGCACAGCTCAAGTCACTGCTCGCCACCGCCGGCATCGAGACCGAGTCCGGGCCATTCTTCGACACCCTCGTGGCCATCGTTCCAGGAAAGGCTGCGGAGGTCCACGAGCGTGCCCTCCGTGCCGGAGTCAACCTCCGCAACCTGGGTCCGGACCATGTCGGCATTTCCTTCGATGAAACCACTTCCGAAGGCGATGTCCTTCTTGTCATCTCCGCCTTCGGTGGAGCAGGGGACCTGCCGGATGTCGCCGCGGTTGCCTGGCCCGTCGAGCTTTCCCGCGACACTCCCTTCCTGACCCAGGCCGCGTTCAACCGCTTCCATTCGGAAACCGAGATGCTCCGCTACCTGAAGCGCCTCGAATCGAAGGACCTCGCTCTCAACGACTCGATGATCGCGCTGGGGTCCTGCACGATGAAACTCAACGCCACGGCCGAGATGATGCCGCTGAGCTGGCCCGAGGTTTCCTCGATCCATCCCTTCGTCCCGGCCGACCAAAGCAAGGGCTATCGGGAGATGCTCACCTTGCTCGAGGATTGGCTTGCCACCATCACCGGCTTCGCAGCCGTTTCCCTCCAGCCCAATGCGGGATCACAAGGCGAGTACGCCGGACTGCTCGCCATCCGCCGCTATCATCTCGCGCGCGGCGATTCGCATCGCAATGTCTGCCTCATCCCGGTTTCCGCCCACGGCACCAATCCGGCCTCGGCCGTGATGACCGGCATGAAGGTCGTTGGCGTGAAATGCGACGACAAGGGCAACATCGACGTTGGCGACCTTGAGGCCCGCATCGCGGAGCACCGGGAAAACCTTTCCTGCCTGATGGTGACCTATCCTTCGACCCACGGAGTCTTCGAGGAAACCATCGTCGAGATCTGTGAGAAGATCCATGCCGCAGGCGGACAGGTTTACATGGACGGAGCCAACATGAATGCCCAGGTCGGCCTCACCAGCCCTGGATTCATTGGCGCGGACGTCTGCCATCTCAACCTTCACAAGACCTTCTGCATCCCTCACGGCGGTGGTGGTCCTGGTGTGGGACCGATCGGCGTGGCCAAGCAGCTCGTGCCTTATCTTCCCGGGCATCGTGAACTCAATGGGGCCGAGGGCTCGGTCTGCTCTGCGCCTTGGGGCAGCGCTTCGATCAACACGATTTCCTGGATGTATATCGCCATGATGGGCGCGGGCGGTCTCAAGGATGCGACAGCCACCGCCATCCTGACCGCCAACTACGCGGCCAAGCGCCTGGCTCCGTTCTATCCGATCCTTTACACGGGAAACCTGGGTCTCGTCGCCCACGAGTGCATCATCGACGTGCGCCCGCTCAGCGACAAGAGTGGCATCACCGTCGAGGACGTGGCAAAGCGCCTGATGGATTACGGTTTCCACGCGCCCACCATGAGCTGGCCGGTCGGCGGGACCCTGATGATCGAGCCAACTGAGTCCGAGTCGAAGGTCGAGATCGACCGCTTCTGCGACTCAATGATTGCGATCCATGGTGAAATCATGGCCGTGATCAACGGCGAGGCCGATGCCCATGACAACCCGCTCAAGAACGCCCCGCATCCGGCGGAAGTGATCTGTGCCGACGAGTGGTCCCATGGCTACTCCCGCGAGCAGGCGGCTTATCCGCTGCCAGGACTGCGCCAACACAAGTTCTGGCCATCGGTGGGCAGGATCGACAACGTTCACGGCGACCGCAACCTGGTCTGCACCTGTGACAGCGTGGAGGCCTACGCGGCAGCGGGGGCTTGATGAGTCAGGGGCCGTCGCCGGTGGATTGGGAGTCATGGGTGCCTGTGGTGCCCGCGACGCTGATGTTCATTGTCCGCGACGGCCAGGTCCTGCTCATCGTCAAGAAGCGTGGCCTCGGTGCCGGGAAGATTAACGGCCCTGGTGGCAAGATCGATCCCGGCGAAACCGCGCTGGCCTGTGCGATCCGGGAAACCGAGGAGGAGTTGAAGATCACTCCCTTGAATCCCCGCAAACTCGGCGAGCTGTGGTTCGCCATGGGGGATATTCCTGACATCCTCTGTCATGTCTATCGGGCGGATGACTTCACGGGGACTCCGACCGAGACCGAGGAGGCTGTTCCGCTGTGGGTGGGACTCGATGAGATTCCCTATGACCGCATGTGGGCCGATGACCGCTTGTGGCTGCCCCTGATGCTGGAGGAGACTCCGTTCCTCGGGAAATTCTGCTTCTCGGGAGATGATCTTCTCTGGAGTTCGATCGAGATCAGACAGGCTTGGTAAGCGTCCCGGTCATGAAGAAGATCTTCTTCAGCTTGGCTGGTGAATCCTTACCTTGATCACCACAGGCACTGAGAAAACGGAGAACGCATAAGCCTCAGGAGGGAAATCAGTAACCACGAACGTCTCGAAACGCACGAAACAAAAAGCAATCGTAACGATCTTCGTAGTCACCAGATGAAAGAGTCCGACGCGATTTGGACCTCCATGATCGCGTAATGTCTCTTGAAGTTCCTGGTCGGTATTTCCGGATTCAGGATAAGCAACCAGGGCATCCTGCGACGCAGGAAGATGTTTCCATTAGAATATCCGGAGCCATTTCCCCCGCAGCGGCCTGATCAAACTCTGTGATCTCAGCGGTTCCAGATCATTCCCGCCGTTTAGCGGACAGCGAATCTGACAGATAGGCAAAAAAGAACCGCCAATCCACAAGGGAAGGGCGGCTCGGAGTTTGAATGATGGTGGTTAAGTTCAGAGCGACTTCTTGAGTGCGTCGAACTGGGACTTGAGCTTGCCAAGTTCCTTCTCGGCCTTCTCGATCTGGCTGGCGAGGGAGGAAAGCTTGGAAAGCTTCGAGCCGAAGCCACCCTTGGTGCTGCTTGCCTTGGTGGTGCTGCCACCGGTTGCTGCCTTCAGCCAACTCGAGATGGTAAGTTGGGAGATCTTGAACTTGGCGGAAGCGGCGCTCTGTCCACCGCGGCCTTTTTCAGCGTTCACCTTTTCGACGAAGGCGATGATCTCGGCCTTCTCCTTTTCGGAGTAACGCTTGCCCTTGGCGGAATTGACGGTTGATTTGGTGCTCATAACGACAACATGGAACCCCCCCAACTGTGCGATGACAAGGCAAAATATCACGATTTTACCCTATGTTATCAGGGTATTTACGCAAGAATGGTTCCTCGAAAGATTCCGAGATGCCTGATTAAATAACAGTCACGAAATCGTCCATTCGTTCGATCCAGGCCCCTGCGCCCGCCTTGACTTTGGGACGGGAAACCACTCCGCCGTATCCAACAAAGAGATCCACATCAGGTTGTGTTTCCAGATCAGAGGCCCCATCGCCGATCATGACGACCCGCTGCGGGATCAAGGCGGATTTCCATTCGCGGATGATCTCGTTTTTTCCTCCAGCGCGTGTGGTGGGGTAATCATATCCATATCCGGCATAGGTCCCGTCAGGGTTCAGGAACAAGGGGACGGCCTCGACATGTTCGATGCCCAGAGTCCCCGCCAATGGCTCGATCAGCGGCGCGAAGCCCCCGGAAAGGATGACAATGGTCCAACCGTCCTGCCGCAGCCGGGCGACAAGTTCGCGTGATCCCGGAGTGATGGTTTCCTGATAGAGACAGGCAACCTCCTCACAGGTGCTTCGATCCGGACGGATGATCTCCATGCGCCGTGGAAAGACTTCGTCCAATGGAATCTCACCATTCATGGCCGCGTTGGTGAGGGATACCACGTTGTCGAAAACATCCTGGCCGCGGGCACGGGCGAGTTCATCGATCCCCTCGATCGAGGAGAGCGTGGAGTCACAGTCAAAGAAGATCAGTTTCCCTCCCTTATGCACGGGAGGCAGGATCTCAAGCGGTGTGCCGGGCTGGACGAGGTCGAACAGCTCGATGATGTCCTGATTGGACATCCGGATACAGCCATGACTGGCAGGCTGTCCGAGCAGGTCCTCACGGTTGGTGCCGTGAAGGTAGATGAATCTCTGGAACGTGTTGGAGTTTTCGGAATCGAGGCCCTCGATGCGGAGGATGCGTGTAAGGATGAGGTCGCTCGCCGTGCATGGTTGCTCAGGAGACCAGAGTCCGGCGGGTTCGCGGGCCGTGAAAATGGTTCCCATTGGCTCACCCTGACCGATTTTCTCCGCGATCTGGAAGCGACCGGTTGGTGTCCGGTAGCTTCCTTCCTTGAATCCGACACCTTTGGCGGCGGTGGAGATGATGAATTGTCGAAGCAGTCCGTCCGCATTGAGCAGGCGGAGGGTCTGGTCGTCGATGGAGACTTGGAGTCGCAGGTCGGAGCTCATGGAGGTGAAAGAACGAGCAGGGCATTGTGGCCACCCATGCTGTGGGAAAGTTTGAACACTGGGCTCGAGGCGTCGAGTGCACGGTCGGGTAGATTGAAGCCGTGGATCGGGCTTCGACCGACCAGGTTCGGCGGCAGTTTCCCCTTGCCAAGAAAGGACGCCAGGATGGCGGCCTCCACCAGACCGCTTGCTCCGATGGTATGTCCCGTGAACGGCTTGAGGAGATGCAGGCTGGGAGTGGGAGTTTCGGAAAAGCATGCCTTGAGGGCGGCAGGTTCCGAGATCGCATGAACTGCGGTGCCGGTCGCATGCGGGCATAGCGCGGATGGACGACCGTGCCGGGCGATGGCCTGCTGGATGAGCTGGATGCTTCGTCCTCCATCCTTCGGCATGCCGAGTGGATCACAGGCATCCGAGTTGGCGGCATATCCGAAAAGGGAAGGGTGGCCCGGCCGGTGGAGCTCCAGGGTCATGGCAGCAGCTCCTTCGGCTGGGATGAAGCCATCGCTTTCAGGCGAATAGGGGTCGCAGGAGGTGCCTCTCGAGAGAAGGCCGGAGGAGGCGTAGCTGTCCAGCAGGCAGGGGACCAAAGGGAGATCGACCGCCACGGCGATGGCCCTGGGGACGATCCCGCTCTGGACGAGAAGCGAGGCGATTCCGATGGCGTCCAATCCGGCCGAGCATCCACTGGCGAGAACCTGATAGGGCCCTTGAATGCCGAGTTCGATGGTGATGGCGGCGGCGGGCTCGCTGTGGATGGTGTTGCTGGCGGCCATCAGCTTGAAGGCACGCCTTCCCGGCCACGGTGCGAGCCAGCCCGCGGCATTGCCTCGGCTGGTTCCGAGGACGACGGCGGCATCCCGAAGGTCATCGGCCGACCATTTCGCGGCAGACACCGCTTCACGTGCAACGTGGAGGGCCGCCATCGTCGCCGGACTCCATTTCCGGCTGGTCAGAAGCTCCCTGGACCCGATCCAGCCAGCCCGCGTGGCGCCGTGTGGACTCTCGCGACCGAGGAGTTCCGAAAGCGGGCGGAAATGGGTCTGACCTTGCTCGATGGCGGAGATCTGGTCGCTGACCGATTGCCCGAGGGCCGTGAGGAGACCCAACCCGGTGATGGAGAGTGCTTGTTCGATGCGCCCGGGTTAACAAGCGATCCTCCAAAACGGAAATGCAAAAGCGGAACGATTCAGCAGCAACCGCATTTCGCCTCGTCGGCAGTGGCCGGAGACAGGGGACGGTTCAAACTGGCCGAAGGCGATTCGAGTGATAGATTCGGCGCAAGCGTGCCCAGTCCCAATTTCGCGAGAAGGGCCTGGTCTTTCTCAACAGCGGGGTTCTTGGCGGTAAGGAGCTTGTCGCCGTAGAAGATGGAATTTGCTCCAGCAAAAAAACAAAGTGCCTGGGCCTCGTCGGAAAGCCGGGTGCGACCGGCCGAAAGACGGACCTTGGCCTTCGGGATCGCGATGCGGGTGACGGCGATCATCCGTGCGAGGTCGAGCGGATCGACCTGCGCGTTTTCCGAAAGCGGAGTGCCGGGCATCGGCATCAGCGAGTTGATCGGCACGCTTTCCGGCTGCGGGTTGAAATTGGAAATGACCTCCAGCATTTTCAGACGGTCCTCGATGGTTTCGCCGAGGCCGAGAATGCCGCCACAACAGACCGACATGCCGGCTTCCTGGACGTTGCGGATGGTCCGCAGGCGGTCGTCGTAGGTGTGGGTGGTGACGATATTCGGATAGTGCTCCGGTGAGGTATCAAGATTGTGGTTGTAGGCGGTGACACCGGCCTCCTTGAGGGCCACGGCTTCATCAGGCCCGAGCTCGCCGAGGGTCACACACACTTCCATGCCCAGCTGTGAAACGTCGCGCACGATGTCGAGCACCTGCTCGAAACGTTGGGTGCCGCCGCGCACGCCACGCCAGGCGGCGCCCATGCAGAAGCGGGTCGAGCCAGTCTCGCGGGCAGCTCTGGCGCGCTCCATGATGTCGTCCTTGGCCATCAGTCGCTCGACCTCGATGCCCGAATTGTAGCGGGCGGACTGGGCGCAGTAGGAGCAGTCCTCCGAACAGCCGCCGGTTTTGATCGAGAGCAGGGTGCAGAGCTGCACATCGGCCTCCGGCCAGTTGGCCTCATGCACGGCCCGGCCCTGCTTGAGGAGTTCGAAGAAGGGCAGGTGGTAGAGGCGGTGAAGCTCGTCGTAGGTCATGGAAATCGAAATGGGAATGGGAGCGGGACAGGGATCGGCGAATGAGGATGATGGGCCTGTGGCTTATCTCAACCAGCCACTCGTCGAGGTGGGGAGGATTCCTTGGCCGACCTTGTCGTAGTTGGTCGCGCCGGTGGCGCCTTCGAGGGGGTGGCCGGTAGCGCTTTTCCACTTGTCGCTCATGCTTTCAGCGGTGTGGCATCCCCAGCTCTTGCAGTTTGCATCCTTCGCGAAGACCGATGAACTGAGGCGGGGCAGATCCCGTTCGTGCACCCAGGCAGAGCAGGCGGCCATGATGTCGCTGCTGTAATCGAGGAGGAAGCAATAGCGGTTGGAGTGACCAAAATAGTCGAAGGTCTGAACCGTGCCGCGGGGGCGACCGTTCATGGCCCGGATGAAATCTCCTCCGCTGTTGATCCAGATGAGTGTTGCCCGGCGGTCGGCCGCCAACTGGCTGATCCAGGACGTATAGGGTTTGCCGTCTTCCCGGCCGCGGGCGGCATAACCGGGTTGGAACACGATCCAGACGAGCGGCGCATCCTTGCCGTAGGTGCTGCGGATCTCCGCCATGCGCAAGGTGGAGGCCCGGACGAAGTTGGCCCACCAGCGGTCGTGCTGGTCGGCCGACACACGGTAGTTCTCCCATTTCCGCAGGGCCGGTCCACCGGTGAGGATCACATGCTCGGCGGAGGCGAGGCTGCTGAAGGTCAGTGAGATGACGGCGATGAGTCGCAGGAGGCGTGCCATGTGGAAACAGTGAACCGGTGATTTGGAAAATCGAAGCAAAAACCCGCTCAGAGGTGGGCGGCGATCTTTTCCAGTCCCTCCAGCATGCGGGCCCGTGGGCAGCCGAAGTTGAAACGAAACCATCCGGGCCATTGGAAGAACGCGCCATCGGAGAGAAAGAGCCCGGCGGACTTTTCGAAATGCTGGGCTGGATTGCCAAGAGAACTGCCATTGATCCAGGCAAGATAAGTGGCTTGGCCCGGTTCGATCGAAAGGCCCGGGCAGCGGCTGCGGATGAACTCGACGAGCGTGTCACGATTTCCTCTCAGATATCCCAGCAGTTCCTGGCGCCAGGGTTCGCCGTGACGGTAGGCGGCCTCGGCGGCATAGTAGGACAGCGCGTTGATCTCTGAAAGAGTGTGGCCGCGGGCCGCACAGAAGCGTCGACGAACAGAATCGTCCGGGATGATGGCATAGGCATAGCCGAGGCCGGCGATGTTCCACGTCTTGCTTGGGGCCAGCAGCGTGATGATCCGGTGTTGGAAACGCTCAGGCAGATTCACGCCGGACACGTGTTCCGCCTCCGGATCAAGAATCAGATCGCAGTGAATTTCGTCCGAAACCAGGATCAAATCATGTCTATCACAGAATTCAGCCAGTTGGATCAGTTCTGCGCGGGTGAAGACCCGGCCGATCGGATTCTGCGGATTGCATAGGATGAAGACGCGGGTCTTCGGGGTCACTGCCTTCTCCATGGACTCCCAATCAAAGGTCCAGGCTCCGTCTTCAAACGAATGATCGACGGTAATCAGTTCACAATGGGCGTCGTGGTGAACGCCGATGAATGGCGGGTAAACCGGCGTGCAGGTCATGACCGCTTCGTCACCCTTGCAGAAGGCACGTGCGGCGAGGGAGAGCGCCGGGACCAATCCACCGAGATGGACGATATGGGAAAGCGGAACAGCGGCTCCGCGGCGAGCTTCAAGATAGGAAAGGATGGCCTCGTTCAAGCCATCATGGGCTTGGGCATACCCGAAGATCCCGTGGTCGACGCGACGGTGCAGAGCTTCAAGGATCTCCGGGCAGGAGGCGAAGTCCATGTCTGCCACCCAGAACGGATCAAGTTCCGGTCGGCGGTCGAATTTGATATTGCCTGTGCCTCGGCGCGGAATCGGCGTGTCGAAATCAAAAATCACGGTCTCGGTGTAGCGCCGGAGATGCGGGAGGCAAATGATTTTCAGCAATTCCGGTTTGACCACCACCACCCTCAGAGAGAAATAGGGACAGACAAGGTGTGAGAAATCCTCTTGCCTTGTGGGGGCGGGGCTCTAAGGTTCGGCCATGAGGCGTTCACGCTGGCTCGCTCCCTGGAAGGACTCGCTGGAGAAACCGGCGATCTACCACTGCATTTCCCGCGTGGTGGACAGGCGCTTCGTCCTTG
>JAIXPW010000209.1 GCA_027485995.1 Verrucomicrobiaceae bacterium | reverse complement strand
TTCATCCGTTCGAGAAAGTGCCTCTAAATGAGCTACTTGCGGAAACCGACCCCAGAAGTTTCATGAATCAGAATTCTAACCAATTGGATTTGTTCTAGTTACAACCGGACGCCCGTGAATCTTTCTCTTGAGCGTCGGTAAAGTCAGGCATAACGGTGTGTTTTGTTTTTTGATTTCAACAGGCTGTACTTGAGGACGTAAGATCCCCATCCACCATGGTGGATGATGAGATTCAAGCGAAGTGCATCCGATGGATCAAGCGTATCTTTAAGATCATCTCAAGATTTGGCAGCATCTCGAGTTATCTGTGACGATCGGTGCCACCTAGCATCTTGTCTTTCACCTTGTTGTGACTCGGATTGAGGTCTCGAGAGGGCGATGCGAGGGGGAGAAGGGCGTTCGTAGGTCAAAAAGTCTGCCCGCCCCTGCCGGGGCTCATTTTCTGATCTTCCAGGTCCGGCGGCTGACGCGCGCCGGCTAATTTCCATGGTCGCGCTGGGACCGAGGGAACCGGTGGGGGTAAGCCGCAATTCCCCTCTCGACTGTCGAACGACCCACCAAGCCTCCCCCTGCCGGACCTTTCGGAGAAAGGTCCCTGCCTTCGACTCACGCCAGCACGGCCTTGACGACTTTTCCGTGGACGTCGGTCAGGCGGAAATGGCGGCCCTGGAACTTGTAGGTGAGCTTTTCGTGATCGAGGCCCAACAGGTGGAGCAGGGTGGCCTGGAAGTCGTGGACGTGGACGCCGTCCTTGACGACGTTGAAGCCGAGTTCGTCTGTTTCGCCATGGGTCAAGCCGGCCTTCACACCGCCGCCGGCCATCCAGACGGTGAAGGCGTAGGGGTGGTGGTCGCGACCCCAGTTCGGGCGGTCGTTGAAGTCGCCCTGGATAAAGGGGGTGCGACCAAACTCCCCGCCCCAGATGACGAGGGTGTCATCGAGCAGACCGCGCATTTTCAGGTCCTTCACGAGGGCGGCGCTGGGCTGGTCGGTATCGACACACTGGGTGTAGAGCTCGGTGGTGAGCGACCGATGCTGGTCCCAACCGGCGTGCATGAGCTGGACAAAGCGGGTGCCGCGTTCGATCAAGCGTCGGGCGAGCAGGCAGTTCCGCGCGAAGGTGCCGGGCTGGTGGACCTGGGGGCCATACATGTCGAGGACCTCCTTCGGCTCGTTCGAGATATCTGCCAGTTCCGGCACGCTGGTCTGCATGCGGTAGCCCATTTCATACTGCGCGATGCGGGTTGCGATCTCGGGGTCGCCGAAGTCCTGGAGCTTCTTCTCGTTGAGCTGCGAGATGCCATCGAGCATCCGCCGCCGCAGCTCGGGGCTGACGCCGGAGGGATTGTTGAGATAGAGAACGGGGTCGAGGCCGGGATGGAGTTTCACGCCCTGATAGCGTGAAGGCAGGAAGCCGGAGCCCCAGTAGAAGTCATAGAAGATCTGGCCGCAGGTCGTGTTCTTGTTGACCGAGGTCATCGCCACGAAGGTCGGCAGGTTGTCATTGAGGCTGCCGAGCCCATAGGAAAGCCAGGCCCCGATGGTCGGGCGGCCGGGGAGCTGGTTGCCGGAGAGGAAGAAGTTGATGGCGGGCGCGTGATTCACCTGCTCGGTGTAGAGGCTCTTGATGAAGCAGAGCTCGTCGGCGATCCCGGCGGTGTAGGGCAGCAGGTCGGAAACGGTTGCACCACTCTTTCCACGGGCCTGGAAGGGCTCCAGCGCGCCTAACAGCTTCTTGCCGCTCGGGTTTCCGGTCATCGTGCTGAAGCGTTTCCCGGCGAGCATGCTTTCCGGCACCGGCTGGCCGTGGCGCTTCACGAGCTCCGGCTTGTGGTCGAAGAGCTCGACATGACTCGGCGCGCCGTTCTGGAACAGGTAGATCACGCGCTTCGCCTTTGGCGCGATCTGGGGCAGCAGCGGCTCGCTGCCAAAAGATGACTCCTTTCCGAGCAGCGAGGCCAGCGCGGCGAGGCCAATGCCATTCGCGCAGCGACCGAAGAAGTAGCGGCGATTGACGAGGAACTGGCGTTCGGTGATCGGGTCCATGCTATTCCTTGGTCAGGGCTTCGTCCGTGTTGAGGATCGAAAGGCAGACCGAGGCCAGCGCGGCGTGGTCGAGCGGATCGAGGGCGGGATCGGCGGGCGAATCGCCATTCGCGAGAAAGGCCTTGGCCGAGGGAGGATCAGCCGCGAACAGCGCGCGGGCCTGGCGAAGCGAGTCCAACAGCACCTCGCGCTCATCGGCGCGTGGCGGTCGGCTGAGGGTGATTTCAAAGGCCCGTGAAAGCCGCGCGGCGGGCTCGGCTCCGGCGTCCTTCGCGGCACGGGAGGCCAGCAGGCGGGCGGCTTCGAGATAGGTCGTGTCGTTCAAGGTCGCCAACGCGTGAAGCGGCGTGTTGGTGCGGGTGGGATTGACGGTGCAGACATCGCGCTTGGCGTTGTCGAAGAACATCGAAGGCATGCTGATGCGCCGCCAGAAGGTGTAGAGGCTGCGGCGGTAGAGGGCGTCGCCATGGTCGCGGACGTACTTCACCTTGCCGAAGGTCGCCTCGGGCCACAGGCCTTCGGGCTGATAGGGCTTCACCGGCGGGCCGCCGATCGTGCGTTTCAGGAGGCCGGCCGTGGCGAGGGCCTGATCGCGGATCATCCACGACGGCAGACGGAATCTCGGGCCTCGGGCGAGCAGGCGGTTCGAAGGATCCTTTTCCAACATCTCCGCCGTCACGCGCGACGACTGGAGATAGGTGCGGCTGGTGACGATGAGGCGCAGCAGGTGCTTCACATCCCAGCCGCTTTCCATGAACTCGGCAGCCAGCCAGTCGAGCAGCTCCGGATGCACCGGCACCTCGCTCTGCACGCCGAAGTTCTCCGGCGTCTTGATCAGGCCGATGCCGAACAGCTCCTGCCAGAAGCGGTTCACGGTCACGCGGGCGGTCAGCGGATGATCGCGGGAAACCAGCCAGCGGGCCAGGTCGAGGCGGTCGGCGGTGTTGCCGCGTTTGGTGAGAGGGGAAAGCACCGCCGGGGTGCCAACCGTGACCGGTTCGAGGGGCTTGTCGTAGGAGCCAACCGCGAGGATGTGGCTGGTTCGGCGCTGCTTGCAATCCGCCATCACCATGACCTTGGGCAGCGAGGCCTTCAGTTCCTTCACACGCGACTCGAGCGACTGGCGTTCGGCATTCAATTTCACGAACTCCGGGTCGGTCTTTTCATGGGCTTCACGGACCAGGGTGGCCTCCTGCGGCGAACG
Source organism: Verrucomicrobiaceae bacterium (assembly GCA_027485995.1). GTDB lineage: Bacteria > Verrucomicrobiota > Verrucomicrobiia > Verrucomicrobiales > Akkermansiaceae > Luteolibacter. The sequence continues at coordinate 9,724 of JAIXPW010000209.1, read as the reverse complement.
TTCGGCAGCCGCCTTCGCCATCGCGGCAGCAAGCGGCGGGGAGGCCGCAGGCAGGGCTGGCGCGGGCTGCTGGGTGAGTGAGATCTGGAAGTGCCCGAGGTTGTGCTGGGGATACTTCGACTCGTGGCGGAGGGTGATTTCGAGGCTGGCTCCCTGCGGCAGATCGAGTGGCTCGGTGAAATGGAAAACGGCGGCGTGATCGCGATCAAAGGGCTTGCCCGACCAGACGGCCCAACCGGTGGAGACGTCCTGATCAAGTGCCAGGGTCACCTTGAACACGCCGCCTTGCTCGTAGGTGGCCTCGGCGCGATCGATGGCAATTAGCTTGGCAGGTGAGCCGGGGACGGTCACGCGGACCTCGATTCCTGTTAGAACGAAATTGCCGCTGTCGGATCGGGCGATGCCGCCCTGGGTCATCGAGGGATGGCGCAGGGCGTCGAGCTTCAAGGCGGTGTAGTGACCGGCAGCGGGCTGGGACTTCACCTGATAGACCGCGTTGGCGGGATTCGGTCCGGAGGTGAGGATCGAGTGATCGGGCAGCACGGAGTATTCCGCGCCGGTCATCGACTCCACCTCAAGCACCTGCCAGTAATCGGAGGGCTGGCCTTTGCGCTCCGTTTCCTCCCAGGCGGGCTGGGTCGAGGCAAGGGCGGCGCTGCGTTCTGTTAGAGCGCGCTTGAGGGCTTCAAGACGGGTCCGGGCCGAGGCGAATTCCTGGGCATGGGCCTCGGAGGGGACCTCGATCACCGGCGGGGTCTGGGGATTTCCGCCGCTGCCATCGACCGGGCTTTGGTTGAAGAAATCGAGGAACTGGTAGTAGTCGCGCTGGGTGAGCGGATCGTATTTGTGATCGTGGCAGCGGCAGCAGTTGAGGGTGAGGGCCATCCAGACGGTGCCGGTGGTCTCGGACATGTCCATGGCATAGTTGACGCGGTTTTCCTCGGGGATGCTGCCGCCTTCGCCGTTGATCGGATGATTGCGCAGAAATCCGGTGGCGAGGATCTGCTCGGGCGTGGCGTCCGGGAGCAGGTCACCGGCGAGCTGCCAGACGGTGAACTGGTCGTAGGGGAGGTTGCGGTTGAAGGCGGAGATCACCCAGTCGCGCCAGGGCCACATGGTCCGGTCGGCATCGCCCTGGTAGCCGTTGGAGTCGGCGTAGCGGGCGGCATCGAGCCAGGGCCAGGCCATGCGTTCGCCGTAGGCGGGGTCGGCCAGGAAGCGATCGACCAGCTTTCCCCAGGCATCCGGAGAAAAGTCTGTTAGATAAGCCGTCGTTTCCTCAGGGCTGGGCGGCAGGCCACGGAGGTCGAAGGAAAGACGTCGGATCAAGGTGGCCTTGTCGGCCTCGGTCGCCAACGAGAGGCCTTCCTTGGCGAGACGTTTTGAAACGAGGAGGTCGATCGGATTCCCCTGCCCTGTCAGCTCGGGGCGGACGACCTTTTGAAAGGTCCAGTGGGGTGCGTAAGTCGCTCCGCCCTCGATCCAGCGGCGGATCAGGTCCTTTTCCGGATCCGAAAGCGTGAGGTGGGAATCAGCCGGAGGCATCACCTCCTTGGGATCGGTCGAAATGATCCTCTTCCATACCAATGATTCCAAGGGTTTTCCCGGAACGATTGGCTGTCCGCCCTCGCGCTTTTCAAAGGCACCCTCCGGGACATCCAGCCTCAGATCCTCCTTCCGCGCCTTGGCATCGAAGCCATGGCAGGCGAAACAGCGGTCGGACAGCAGCGGCCGGATGTCGCGGTTGAACTGCGGAGCGTCTCCCCTTGCGGTCGTCCCCAGCGCCAGCAGAACAAGCAGGTGGAGGATGCGAGGCATCGAGGGAATCCTGAGGAGGGCTGGCCCTCAGGCGCCGGTGACGATCTGGCAGTTGGGGATCTTCTTTTTCAGGGCGTCGATCCCGGCCGGGGTGACCTTGGTCTGCCAGAGATAGAGGCGCTTGAGGTTGGGAAGCGCGGCGAGCTTGGCCACGCCTGCATCGGTGACGGCGGTGCCGTAGAGGTTGACCGATTCCAGTTTTGGTAGGGTGATGAGGGTCTCGATGGCGGCATCGGTCACCTGGGTTTCCGAAAGCCGGATCATGCGGAGGTTTTCCGAGCCGGAAAGCAAGGCCACGGACTTGTCGGTCACCTTGGTGGCGGAGAGGTCGGCGGTGACGAAGTGCTTCAAGACCGGAGTGAGTTTCTCGAAGGTCTTGTCGTCGAGATTTCCGCGCAGCGAGACGGCGGTGAAGGTCACGGCGGAGGATTGCTGGGACTCGAAGGTCAGCGAGCCCGGGAAATCCTTGGCGAAACCGGCGAGGGTCTTCTTGAGATCCGGGTCCGGACCGGCGGCAGGCGTGCCATGCGGGGCCTCGTGTCCGGGGGCCTCGTGTCCGGGGGCCTCGGTCTTGGCGGTGCCGGTCTTCAGGGAAACGGGCTCCAGCTTGGCGATGGCGTCGAGGATGTCGGCAGGGGCCTTGAGGTCGGCGACCGTCTTGGCGGGATCGGCTCCGCTGTTGAGCCACCATTTGATCACGGCGAGCTCCTGGGCATTGAGCGGAGTCTTGCCATCCGGCGGCATGCTTTCCTCGTCGTCGCGTGGGAGTTCGGCGCGGACGATGATGTTGCTCTTGGCCGCATTGCCGGGCTCGATCGCCGGGCCTTCCTTGCCGCCTTTCACGAGCAGCTCGTAGGTGTCCATGCGAAGCTTGCCCTTGACCTTGTCGGCGTTGTGGCAGGAGGTGCAGCGGTTCTCAAGGATCGGCGCGACGACATCGGTATAAACCACCTTTTCGGCCACCGGTTTGGCGGCACCGCCGTCCTTGCCTTTTCCTTCCTTGACCGGCAGGCCAAGCAGCTTGCGGATCGGGGCCGGGGCATTTTTGGTGAGGAAATCCGGACCGTGGCTCAGGGTGCCGCCATCGTGACTGGAAAAGGCCATCACACCGGAGGTCCCGAGAAGGGAAAGCTTGTAGAGCCACGAGCCACCGCCGGCCGCATCCGTCCAGGCCTTGGCGAGGAAGGTCACGATCGCCGCGGACGCGAAAATGATGCCACCCCAAAGGTGGCGTCCGAGAACGTCCGTTTGCTCATAGCTGCCACCCTGATAGAGGAGAAAACCGGCGATCACCGCCACGACGGCCGAGGCGGCACCAAGTCCCAGCACCAGGGATCCGGCCCCAGTGTTCGGCTTGTTCTTGGAGAAAATACCGGCCACTTCGAGAACCAACGCCAGTGACACGATCCCGATGGGCAGATGGAGCACCACAGGATGGAACGGGCCGATGAATTTCACCCAGTCCGCAACATGCTCGGCATCCGGCGCACCGGCAAGCAGGGGCATGGCAACCATGGCGGCAATGGTCAGGAGGCCAACCAGGGTCAGGAGGGCGGGCGGACGGGTCGAGGTTCGGGCGGAATCGGCCATAATGTTGAATCGGTTTACGGGCAGGGCTCCGCAAATCTTCCGAATCAATTTAGGCAAATCACACGTCGATCGTCTGTCCCGAAGACTCGGGAGTCTTCCCCGGCTTGGTTTTCCGGCTCATGAAGGGCACGAAGCGCGAAATGTCGATGCCCAGAAATGCGAGCGATTTCACCAGCACAATCAAGGCGACGCCCTCGTCGATGAACGGCACCGGGTCCGGCAGGATGCCGATCGTCAGCAGATAGCCGCCGGAAAGGAGCGCGAACAGGAGGGCGAGGGCCTTTTTCATCGTGGGTATCCTACTACGCGGGAATGAATCCGCAACCTGCCATTTCCCCGCATCGCCTGCTTGTATTCGGGGAACACCCGGACTTTGATCCGCGCAGCCGTCCCTGAACGGACTCGCTCTAGCCCTTTTCCCACCATGGATCTCAACACTCTCAAAGTCCTGCATCTGGTCGGTGCCTTCGCGCTTTTCTCCTCGTTCGGAGCCATCCTCAGCGGCAGCAATTGCAAGAAGTGCTCATCGATCCTCCACGGGGTCTCGCTGCTGCTGATCCTGGTGATCGGTTTCGCTATGCTCGGGAAGCCGCCGATGGGGCTGCACTACTGGAAGGTGAAACTTGGCCTCTGGCTGTTCCTAGGCTTCGCCCCGGTGCTTTCCAAGCGCAACATCCTGCCGAAGTCCGTGGTCTTCGGGCTCTGCCTCGCCGCCGCCGCTGGGGCTGCCTGGCTCGGAATCGCGAGGCCGTTCTGACCTGAACGGACCGCGAACTTCAGTTCGCCGGGTCGGGGTTTTTTCTAACAGCTCAGCGGGCAAGAGGATGACTCGGAGCTGGAAGCTCCAGAGACGGACTGGAGCAAAGATGCTCCAGCCACGATGGCTCAATCGATCTTGGTCACCTCGACGCTGACGTGGAGCTGGCAGTGGCTGCTGCCACGATAGTTGCCCTTGATCGGGGCGACATCGTCATAGTCGCGACCGACGGCGATTTTCGCGTAGCGGGCATCGGCCAAAGTGCCGTTGGTGGGATCGAAGCCAATCCAGCCGGAGCCAGGCAGATAGACCTCGCACCAGGCATGTGAGGCCTGGGCTCCAACGAGGGTGCCGCGGGGGCCGTTGTAGAGGTAGCCGGAGGCGTAGCGCGCGGCAATCCCGACCGAGCGGCAGAGGCCAATCATGACATGCGCATAGTCCTGGCAGACCCCTCTCCGAAGGGAGAAGGCCTCCTCAAGGTGCGTGCTGGAGGTGGTACTGCACACATCGTAGATGAAGGTCTCGTGGATCCAGTGCATGATCGTGAGCGACTGATCGAAAATCGTCGGCCGCTCCCTTGTCAGATCGACCGCTTGCTTCCAGATGTCGACATGCTTGGAGACGAGATGGCTTTCCTGGAGAAAGGGCCAGATCCGCTCACGCACGGAGGAGTCCCGATAATCCGAAAGCGTGGCCGCCTTGGATTCCGCCGAAACCTCCAGCGGCAAATTGCGGATGCGGATGTGGCTTACTACCTCCAGCTTCACGTGGGGTTGGGCCAGCTCGAAATGGTGGGTGATGTTCTGGAAAAGATCCGTGAAGCGACGCAGACGGGTGGCAGGCAGAACCTTCACGAGAGCGCTGAGGGTCTTTTGAAACGGGAAGGTCCGGGGCTCGAGATGAAGCGTGTTGACGCTATCCGTCACCGGGCCGCCGTAGGTGAAGACCGTGCGGTGCACCACCGACAAGGCCATGCCGCAGGAAAGCGAATCCGGCACGGGCGAGGACACCACCTCTGGCTCTTCTGGGGAAGAGTTCACTGTTGCTGCTGCTCCTGCTCCATCTGCCACGCGAGCGCGGCGGAGATCGGGGTGAACGTTTCCGTTGGGCGCGACTGCACCCTTTCCGGCATCAGCACGTAGGTCTCGAAGATTTCCGAGCCGATCTTGTTGAAGCGCGACTGGAGATGATCGAGGAAACTGTGGAGGCCGACATCGAAGGCGTCGCCCGCCGAGCCGTAGCTCAGTTCGGAAAACAAGCGCCCGGCCTCGCGTTCGGCCTCGCAGGAAAAGGTGCCGCGTGGCGAGCCGGAGATGCGGTGCAGGCTCTGATCGACCCGGTTCATGCAGAAGCGGACGGACCGTGGGAAGTCGCGCGAAAACACCAGGAAGCGGACCACGTTTTCAGGCGTGATTTCCCCCTGATACTCGGCGCGGAAGGCCCCCATCGCGCCGCAGGAGCGGAGGATGGCACTCCAGTGGAGCACGCCTGGAGCCCCGGTTTCGCCGCCGTCGATGCCGGCTGGCAGGTAGTTCGCGATGTCGAGAAAGCGGGTGGTCTTGTCGGCGCGCTCGAGATATCGGCCGAGGTCCATGAACTCCCAGGCTTCGTTGCGGGTGGTGGTCGACGAGGCGATGCCGTGAAAGGTCAGCGCCGCCCGACGGATCGAGGCGTAGAGTTTCCCGGGCTCGGACTCGGCCATGGCCTTCATGTCGCCACCGTTGAGCGAGAGGTAGAGCGAGTTCAGCTCCTCCCAGAGTTCGTCGGAAAGCTGGTCGCGCACGGTGCGGGCGCTTTCGCGGGCCTGGAAGATCGACGAGACGATGCTGTTCGGGTTGCGCTTGTCGTCGGTGAGGAAATGGATGACTTCGGCGCTGCCGGCGGTCTCGTAAAGGCTGCCGAAAAGTTCCTCGTCGCCCGTGGAGAGCACGATGGGCTTCCAGAACGCGCTGAGTCGCTCACTGTCGAGGCTTTCGAAGTCGAGGAGGAGGTGGCGGTTGACGTCGATGAGGCGCGCGAGGTTGTCGGCGCGCTCAACGTAGCGGACCATCCAGTAGAGGGTGTTGGCGACGCGGGAGAGCATGGATTTCAATGGCGGAGAACCCAGGTGTCCTTGCTGCCTCCGCCTTGGGAGGAATTGACGACAAGGGAGTCTTTGGTCAAGGCGACTCGTGTGAGCCCGCCGGGCACGATCTTGATGTCGCGGCCGTAGATGATGTAAGGCCGGAGGTCGATGTGGCGGCCTTCCATGGTGCCATCGCACCAGGTGGGCGAGCGGGACAGGGAAACGACGGGCTGGGCGATGTAGTTGCGGGGATCGGCAATGATCAGCTCGCGGAACTTTTCGATCTCGGCCTTGGAGGCGGAGGGGCCCATCAGCATGCCGTAGCCACCGGACTCGTTGGCGGCCTTCACCACCAGCTCCGGGAGGTGCTCGAGGATGTATTTCTTGTCGTCCTCCTCGGAGGCAAGGTAGGTCGGCACGTTCGGCAGGATCGGGTCCTGACCGAGGTAGTATTGGATGATTCTCGGAACGAAGTAGTAGATCACTTTGTCGTCCGCCACCCCGGTGCCGATGGCGTTGGCGAGCGCGACATTTCCCGCGCGGTAGGCGTTCATCAGGCCCGGCACACCGAGCACCGAGTCCTTGCGGAACACGGTCGGGTCGAGGAAATCGTCATCGATCCGGCGATAGATCACGTCGACCCGGACGAGGCCGGTGGTGGTACGCATGTAAACGATGTTGTCCACCACCACGAGGTCGCGGCCTTCGACGATCTCGATGCCCATCTCGCGGGCCAGGTAGCAGTGCTCGAAATAGGCGCTGTTGTGGCAGCCTGGGGTCAGCAGCACGCAGACCGGGTCATCGCTGGGACGCGGCGAGATGTAGTGGAGCATGTCCAACAAGTCGCGCGGGTAGGAATCCACCGAGCGGACGCCCAGGGTGTCGAAGAGGCCTGGAAAGGCACGCTTCAGGGCGTTGCGGTTTTCCAACAGATAGGAGGCTCCGGAGGGACAGCGGCCGTTGTCCTCAAGGACGTAGTAGGTTCCATCATGGCCGCGGACGAGGTCGCTGCCGCAGATGTGGATGTAGATGTCCTTGGGAACGTTGATACCCCGGAACTCCGGCCGGTAGTGCTTCGCGTTCTCGATGTAGTGGCGCGGGATGATGCCGTCCTTGAGGATGTGCTGCTCGTGGTAAATGTCGTGCAGGAACAGGTTCAAGGCCATCAGGCGCTGGGAAAGGCCGGCCTCTAACAGCTCCCACTCATGTGCAGGAATGACCCGGGGCACGGGATCGAAGGGAAAGATCCGCTCGGTTCCCTGGTTGTCGTGGTAAACATTGAAGGTGATGCCCTGGCGGAGGAAATAGAGCTCACAGGTCGCCTTCCTGGCGAGGAAGTCCCGTTCGGTCAGTCCGTTGAAGCGGTTGAAGAGTGGACCGCAGTAATCCCGGACCTGGCCTGGGGCTGCAAACATCTCATCGTAGAATTTTCCTGGTTCGTATCCCTCAAACATTTCCATGGGTTCCACGCCACCAATAGCAGCAGGCGGGCCAAGTTTGAACAAGGGCCATTCTCCCGCACCGTTAAAAGGATCCGGGGTCTGAACTGCGCAGCGGATCGTCAAATCGGGCAAGCCCCATTCAGCGACGCTCCCCCAGCCTGCCAGGGCTTGAATCACCGTCCTTTCACCGCCCAAACAAACCTTTCAGACTCTCCCCTTGAAAAGAGCGGAACCGGAACCTATTTACGGCGCGGCCCTGCATTTTGCTCTTTTTCCCGTCCCATGAACGCCCTCTCACGCTGCCTCAGTTCCTATTGGAGTTCCTCCATTGGTAAAAAACTCGTCGTTGCCCTCACCGGACTGGCACTCGTCCTGTTCCTCGCCGGTCACCTGTCCGGCAACCTCCTGGTCTTCGTCGGACCGGAAGCGTTCAACGACTACGCGGAGTTCCTCCACCACGCCCTCCATGGAGCTGGTGTCTGGATCGCCCGGATTGGCCTGCTGACCTGCGTGGTCCTCCATGTGGTCGCCACGATCCAGCTCACCCGCGAAAACAAGGCCGCCCGTACGCCCTACGCCTTCGACGCCACCATTCAGGCTCCGAAGTCGTCCCGAATCATGATCTGGAGCGGCCTGACGATCCTCGCCTTCGTCATCTACCACCTTCTCCACTTCACCGTGCGCGCTGGCAACACCTACGACAGCTACGTGGACGCCGCGCACCTCGCCAAGACCGGTCTCACCCGCCACGACGCCTGGAAGATGGTGATCGACGGCTTCTCGGTCTGGTATGTGGTCGCGTTCTACGTGATCGCGATGACCCTGCTCTGCTCGCACCTTTCCCACGGCGTCGCCTCGATGTTCCAGACCCTCGGTCTGCGCTCGAAGAAATCCCGCCCCGTGATCGCGGCCGTCGCCAAGGGCTATGCCCTGCTGATCTGGCTCGGCTTCATCTCCATCCCACTCGCCATCCTTGTCTTCGGTTTCGGACGCGGGGGGAATTGAAAAGTGAGTATCGAATATTGAACAATGGTCATGGAAACGAACGAACTCAAAAGCCGCTGCAAGCAATTCGCCTTGCGGGTGATGAAGCTCGTCCGTGCCATGCCTTCGGACCGCGTTTCAAATCCCATCGCTTCTCAATTGATCCGCAGCGGAACATCTGTCGCCGCCAATTACCGAGCCGCCTGCCTTGCCAAATCCCGACGCGACTTCATTTCAAAAATCGGCACGTCCATGGAAGAAGCCGATGAATCAGCCTTATGGATGGAACTACTCATTGAAGGCGAGATCATGCCAGCTTCCAAAGTCACAGCCCTCCACCAGGAAGCCACCGAACTTACTGCCATTTTTCACGCTTCCATCAAGACGGCACGGCTCAACGAACAGGGGTAAGCCAATATTCAATTTTCACTCTTAACTTTTAACTCAAATGTCATTCATTCTCGATTCGAAAGTGCCAGCCGGACCACTCGACCAGAAGTGGTCGAAGCACAAGATGGACTCGAAGCTCATCAATCCGGCCAACAAGCGGAAATACACGATCATCGTCGTGGGTTCGGGCCTCGCCGGTGGAGCCGCTGCGGCCACGCTCGCTGAGCTCGGCTACCAGGTGAAATGCTTCTGTTACCAGGACAGCCCGCGCCGCGCCCACTCGATCGCCGCCCAGGGCGGGATCAACGCCGCGAAGAACTATCGCAACGACGGCGACTCCACGTTCCGCCTGTTCTACGACACCCTCAAGGGCGGGGACTTCCGCTCGCGCGAAGCCAACGTTTACCGACTCGCCGAAGTCTCCACCGCCATCATCGACCAGTGCGTCGCCCAAGGCGTGCCCTTCGCCCGCGAATACGGTGGCCTGCTCGACAACCGCTCGTTCGGCGGCGCCCAGGTTTCCCGCACCTTCTACGCCCGTGGCCAGACCGGACAGCAGCTGCTCATCGGTTGCTACCAGGCCCTCGAAAAGGAGATCCACAAGGGCGGCGTGAAGATGTTCCCGCGCACCGAAATGCTCGACCTCGTCCTCGTCGACGGACAGGCCAAGGGCATCGT
>JAIXPW010000142.1 GCA_027485995.1 Verrucomicrobiaceae bacterium | reverse complement strand
GGTGGAACCACCCGGTCCCATTCCGAACCCGGAAGTGAAACGCTGCAGCGCCAATGGTAGTGGGACGATAGGTCCTGTGAGAGTAGGTCGTCGCCAGGTATATGCCCGGCTCCCGTAACAGGGAGTCGGGCTCTTTTTTTGCCCGGATCTCGGGAAATCCAGAACCGTCGGCTGAAACCAAGGCTGCCAGCTTGCTCAATCGGTGCGTGGCCGGAATCGCTCCCGCGATTCAAGGTCTCACTGGCAACGCGCCGATGCTTGGCTTTGCATGGTCATCGCGTAGTTCCTGGCTCATGGGGTGGAGATAATGGAAGGCCGGAAGGATGAAGTCATCCGACGCGGTGGCGACTTTCCCTGTGCCTAGTGCGGGTGAGCCCGGTGTCAGTCGGTAGTCGAACTTGGCTGCATCGACGAAGCCGGGCTGATCGGTGAGGAGATTGTTCATGGGCTCGCCCGGGCCATCGAGCAGGACTTTGGTGCCGACGACCAGGTTGTTGACCAGCTTCACGAGCTTTGGGTTTCCTGAGACATGGAGGAAAGGTCCAGGGTTTGGGCGTTGGTTGACGCAGGTGCTGTTCACGACCCGCAGCTTCTGGATTTCGTTCTTCGCACCTTCCGACGCATAGGAGATCGACGTGCCATTGGTGGCCAACGGTCCATGTTGAAGAATGTTGCCAGAGATGAGGCTGTCACCACCGTTCGGGAGGTCGATGAGGAGGCTGGAGGTGCCGTTGGGCCCGTCGGTCAGCAAATTGGAGAGGATCTTATTGGATTGGGCGCGGCTCTTGACGAGGTGTCCGAGCTTTGCGTCGTGGGAATGGCAGCCGATGAGCGTGAAGCTTCGGACCTGGCCGATGTAGAGGTTGTGCGAGTATCCATCGCCCGCTCCATTATGATCGAATTCAGAGAACTCCACGACGACATCGCTGGCCGGGTTCGCGTCGGTGAGGATGCCGTCTTCATTGTCATGGAAATGGCAGTGCCTCACGACAAGCCCGCAGCCTTCCAGCCGAATGCCCGCGCCATTGTGGTCCGTTACGCGGCAGCCGGAAAACTCGATCTGCTCGACCGTAGCGGCATCGCCCCGGATCACCCAGATCGCCTTTTGCTGAGCGCTCTTTCCCTCGGCCTGAAGATGGGCCATTCCGCCAACTCCCCGGAGCGTGAGTCGGTTCGCCGTCCAAAGCGCCACATCCCCGGGATAGACCCCGGCCCGGATCTCGATCACGTCGTCATCCTTCGCCACCGCCGCCGCGGCGGATGGGGTCTTGAAAACCTCCTCCGGCCCGACCTTGAGCAGACGTCCTTCCTTCCCGAGGCTAAGTGCGGGGAGGAGCAGCGAGAGGCTTAGGGGAAGGATCGATTTCATCCGGAGGGACTCTGAGAGCGAGGGGAGGAGCACTGAACGTCGAAAGCTAAGAGACTCACGTCATCAGCTCTTCGGCTGTCTTCTTTTCCACCTCTTTCCCGGCGGCGCAAAGGAGGTTCTTGAAATTTGTCGAGTTCACCTTGGCATCCGCTCAGTTGACCGATTGCTGACGGCGGTTCTTAACCGTCCCTAACCGTCCCTCTCAACCGACTCCCTGAACCTACGGAATCGTAACCGAGAGTCGGACGAAAAGCTTTGCCGATGCATTTCGGGGAACAGCCACGGACACCTTGTCGACGCCTAAGCCGTAAAAATTCGGCTCTACTGAGATGCCGGATGTGATGGCCTGCCAGGTGTTCTGAGCAAGATTCGAGCTGACCTGCACGACCGGGTTGTATGCGGCCGCCGAAGTCGTGCGTCTGAACTGATAGATCAGATTGGCTCCGGCCACTGTTGCTGTGGGATTCCTGTCACTCGAACTTGTGGTCGGGTCCGAGCCCAGGACGAACTCGATTCCATTTGGAATCTCATCATGGTCCGGATCGGCGGTGGGCTCGGCGTCTGTTCCCGCGAGCAGGTAGGGAGCGAGGAATTGACCATAGCTGTTTCTGGTCAGGAGGATTTGCTTGTTTCCGGAGTCGTAGCTGACCGCATGGGTCGAGGGCAGTCCCGTGACGGATCCGAAGGTCCCTGTGCGCGATCCGGTGTAGGAGGCGATCACATAGCTGTTCGCCGTGGCGGCACTGCCGGGTGTGGTCAGCGCCAATCTTGAGCCGGTGAGATTGAGGTTTCCGGTCACGGCAAGTCGGTCGGAGTTGGATCCATCGACCTCACAGGCATAAGTTCCTGTTAGAGTGGTGGTGCCGATATTGAGTGTGGCACATCCGCCCGCGCCGGGTGCGATGGTGGCTCCGGACTGGATGTTGATCGGTCCTGTCGTGCGACCGGAACCGCAGAGGGTGGCGAAGGGGGTGACGGTGACTGCGCTGCCGAGGACACCATCCACTTGCAGTTTTCCAGCACTGACGGTGGTTGCACCTGAGTAGGTGTTGATGGCGCTGAGCCGCAGGATTCCATTGCCTGACTTGATCAATGGAAGTCCGGGAGCACCTGAGTAATCGGCGATCACGCCGGAGATGGTAAGGTCGGCCGCGCTTCCGCCCGTGGATGTGACATTGAATTTTCCTGTTTTCCCGGAGGCGTTGATCAGGAAGAAGCCGGTTTGGATCGTGGCCGGGACAGATCCGGTGACGCTCACGGTTCCGCCATCGCCAAGTTCGCCGAGGCGCATTGCATTTCCAGAAATCGTGCCACCTCCGTTGAAGAGGACGTTTTCGGTCTACTGCTGGCCATCGAACGAAAAGCCGGAGGTGATGGTGACGGTGCCGCCGTTGACCACCAGTGGTTGGGAGTAGCCGAGGTTGTAGGGGCCGTTGAGTTCGAGTGTCGCTCCTGAGTTGGCCCTCAAGGTGCCTCCATTCCCGAAGCCGCCGGGGTTGTTGAACGCAAAGCCGGTTGCCGCGAGTTTCAGGGTTCCGTTGTTTGCCGTGAGGTTCATCGCGCTGCCGGTTGGCTTGGCTGTGAGGGTCAGCGTGCTGGCACCACTTTTCGTCAAACCGCCGTTGCCAATGCCCGCCGCCAGGGCCTTGGAGATGGTGATGGCGTTGCCGTTCGAATCGATCTTCGCGCCGCCGCCGAGGACGTTGACGGTGTCGGCTGTCAGGAAGTTGGCATTCGGGATTGAAGCCTGGAGTGTTCCGCCATTCAGGTTCACCACGGAGGTCACGGCAGGAACGTATTCACTGATCATTCCGGTGTTCAATGTGCCGCCATTGAGGTGGATGTTGCCGAGGGTGGTGCTGGTTCCTGCCCCGCCTCCGATCACGGTGTACAAGCCCGAGCTTCCGGTCACCGTCATGGTTCCGGAATTCAAGGTGAAGGTGTTCGTGCTCGCTGGCGCGTCTCCGATGATGAGTCGCGACGCCGTGGCATTTCCACCGGAGAGAATCACGCCCCCTGACGCTCCGCTGCCGGCTGTTCCCAGGACCAGATCACCGGTGTTGAGTGCACCAGCATTGAGGACCAGCGACCCGCTGCCTCCAGCGGCACCGATATTGGCGGAGGTGTAGGCCAAGGTTCCAGAACTGCCATTGAGGGTGAGCGTGCCGTTTGATCCAGTGCCATTGCCCAAGGTCAAATCCCCGCTGCTGCTGGTGTTGCCGGGACCATCATAGAGAGCGGAGAAGCTGGCACCACCAGTTCCGATCACACAGCCTGAAGTCACGACTCGGTTGTCCCAGTTACTGGGAATCGAGTAGTTGGACCCAGGTGTAGGGTTGATGAACACACCGTCCTGGATGCTTGAGGTGTCACGCTCAAACAACTGGAACTCCGCGAGGGTCGGCACTTCATTGGCCTGGGAGATCATCAAGCGGAAGCGCCGTGCAAGTGTCGGGGCGAATCCCAGATCCTTCCTCGCTCCGATGGTGGTTCCTCCGACGATCGTTTGCCAGACCCCGGCAATCTGTGCCTGGAACTGGAATGCCTCGCAGCGTTGGTAAGGTCCCTCATCGAGCAGAACATCCTCAATGAGATGGTCTTCACCGAGATCGATCTCCACCCATCCGGATCGCGAATACTCTGGTCCGGCCCAGATCGAGTTGAAGTTGCCGTCGTTGACGTGGTTCTTCGACAGTTCGGTTTCGCGTCCCAGCCACTCTCCGGACGCGACGACCGGTTTGCCGGCGGAAACCAATTTCAGGCCGGGAAGTGCGACCGTATTCATGGTCGTGGCGTCCTGATCCAGCGTCAGCTCGACAATGGTCACGATGGGAGTGCGTGAGGGCTCGGGAACAGTCAGATTCCATTTCGAACCGGTGGATGTGATGGGAACCGTCGGGCCTCCAATCAGTCGCGAGGAAACAACGTTGGCAGGCAGGGCGGGGAGGCTTAGTGTTTCGCCGTTCCACTTGGTGACAAAGAGGAAGACCTTGTTGCCCTTGCGCGTGGAAACGCACCAGTCTCCCGGCAGGTAAGGGCCGCCGCGGGTTCCGTAGACCGCATCGCCGTTGCTTGTCATCCAGGATCCGACTTCCAGCAATCTTGCGCTGCTGGCTGGATCAATCGTCCCATCCGCCCGTGGACCGACACCCAGCAGCATGCTGCCGTCCCGCCCGATGCATTGCACCAGCCATCCGATTACCTCCGAAAGTGGCCGGGGATTCATGGGCGGCACCCAGGACCATTTCGAATTCACGCCGCAGAGGCTGAAGCAACTGTCCCAGGCCTTGCCGGTGTAGTATTTCCCGAAGTCCACCTCGCGGGCCTGATAGTCGCCAACCGGGTCCGGCGCGCCATTGAAGAAACTGCCGGTCCAACTGCAATAGGGGCCGTCCGCGGTCGCCTTCTGATCAATTCGATTTCCGATCAGGGTCGAGGGCTGGAGGTTGCGGACATAACTGTACATTTCCCTGCCATCCGCGTGGGTCCACGAGGCGTCCCAATGACCATCGAACCAAATGCAGCCCACCGGCCCGTAGTTGGAAAGAAGCTCCCTCATGTGGGGTTTGAAGACCTCGTTCTTGTAGCGGGTGAGGTCCGCTCCAGACGCGCTGCTGTAGAGGGGGTTCCACCAATCGAGGACCGAATAGTAGAGACAGAAGCGCACATCACTGCGACCGCATGCGTCCGCCATTTCCTTCACGTAGTCGCGGCCGAAAGGCGAGTTCATCACGTTGTAGGACGACGTCGCGGTGTTGAACATGCTGAAGCCATCATGATGCTTCGGGACGACCACGGCGTAGCGGATGCCTGCGTTGTGGAACAGGGTGACCCATTGGTCGGCATTGAAGTTCTCAGCCTGGAAGTTCTGATAGAGCGCGTCGTAGGTGGCGCGACCGACACTGTCCCTGCACCAGGAAATTTCACCTCCGACGAGGCTCGACGGGTTCCAATGAAGGAACACTCCGAATTTGGCGTCGCGCATCCACTGGGCGCGACTGTTGTATTCCGACGTGGTCTCCGTGAAAGGATCGAATGCGGCCGAACTGAGGCTGGAAGAAGCAAGGAAGACCAAGAGCGGCCACCGAGCTCCGAGAAGACGGGTCAGGCAGATGAGAAAAGTGGAGATTGATCGGTTCATGTCGGTGGGATTTCCTCGCCCCAATGACAGGGGATGAGTGATCGGAAGCTGGAGTGGCCGAATTCGATCACAGGATCAGGCCGTGAGCCCGGCATGACTTTCGATGATTCATCGACAGCCGCATTGGCTTCACACAAATGGATGGAAATCCCGGATGTCACTCACGCCTTCCGCCGGCGGCGAAGCATGTCCAGCATGCCAATGCCTCCCAGAAGGGCAGCGGATGGTTCAGGAACGAGGTCCGTGCTCGCATTGAAGGCTCCCGGGGTAAAGATGAAGAAGCTGGCTTCGTCAAAATCGCCCTGAAAGCCGTTGGTGCCGACATTCTGTTGGAGTCCGAAGGCAAGCAGGCCGCTGGTGTTGACGGGGCTTGAATTGCTTCCTGCCAGGATGCCGTTGACATAGAAGCTTGTGGTTCCACCACTCTTGACGAGTGCAAGGGCGGTCCAGTCGGACGTGACCGTGGTGAGGGTGTTGCGTGGAATGATGTAGTTGGCGATGCCCTGGCGATTTACATCCCAGTAAACGGTCCCGCCGACATTGTTCGCCTCGATGACAAGCCCACCGCTCACACCTTCAGCCATACCAAACACGGCCCGGAAGCCGCTTCCAATGGTAGCAGCCGGGCGAACCATGAACTGGACTCCCCAATTGTCTGTTGGAATGGTTTGATTGTTCGATCCAGTTCCAAACATCCACAGTCCCTCGAAGTTTGTTCCACTGGTGCGCGCGTAAGCCGTGCTGCTGAGCACGCCGGACGGAGAGGCGGTCAGGACGCTGGTGCCTGAGCTGTTGTTGAAGTTGTTGACCTCCCCGTCGTTGCTGCCGGAGCTGTCAGCACCCACGGTGGCTCCTTCACCCAGGGACCAGTAGGAAGTGATGGTGACGGTTGATCTTGCAGGCAATGATAACCCAACTACCGCGATCGGAACCATGAAGAAGGCGATTCTTGAGCTTTTGATGGAATGGATGGAGGAGTTCATTGGAGGATTGGTGGAACGACTGAGAAGGATGGTTGCGGAGGGAATGAATGTTGATGGTGAACCTCTCACGGCATCTTCACCCTGAGACGGGCGAAGTTCCGAACCCCGGACGGAAAGATGAATTTCACCTCACTGCCCGTGATGGAAACCGTGGCACCGGGAGTCGGGCTGACGGATTCCTCCGTCCATGAGCCGGTGAGGTTGTCGGAAGTTTCCACCACGAAGTCAGTGCCATAGGTGCCAATGTAGCCGGCCCCCATGGTCCAGGTCACACTCAGGCTTCCTCCCGTATTGACGACTCCAGGAAGGGAGGTGAAGCCGGTGGTGTTTCCGATGGGGCCACCGAGGAAGAACTCGACACCGTTGGGGACGCCGTCCTGGTCGTGGTCGAGATCCGCGTTCTGGCCAGTGGCGCCGTTGGTGCTGGCCCAGGAGTTGTAGCCGCCAGCGGCCGAGTCGATGAGGTAGCCGTTGGCGTCCAGTGCGAAGGAGGTGACGCCGGTTGCGGAAATCTGGCTGAGCTGGGTGGGTGTGAGTCCGGCATTGGTCGTGCCGAAGCGAAGTGATGAACCGGTAACAAAGGTACCGGTCAGGTTGAGGGTTCCACCGGACCAGTCGATCGCGCTGCTGTCTGCAAAGGCGAGAGTGGATCCGACGCCGAGGTTGAGGGTGGCGGCTGCGGTGACATCGAGCGTGCCGACCGTTTCACTCGCGGCGGCGGCCTGGGCAAGGGATGCGTTGCCGATGGAGATACTTGAGGCATTGGCAATCACATCGCTGGCGCCCAGGGTCAGCGTGCCCGCATTGATGATGGTGGAACCGGTGTAGGCATTCGCCGCCGAGAGGATGGCGCTGCCGCTTCCGGTTTTAGTCACTCCGAATGGATCATGGCCGGTGTTGCCACCGATGATGCCGGATACCTGGAGGGTGGAGCCTCCATCCACCTGGAAATTCAGTGGGTTCCCCCAGGCGCTGTCGAATCGATTGGCGGAGATCGTTGAGGTTACGCCACCGGTGACGACAATGGGCTCCACCGTGGTTGGGGTGTTGAAGCCCCAACTGCCGTAGGTCCCATCGGGAGAGAAGCCTACAAGTGTTCCACCTGACAGGGTGAGGTTGTGAATTTCAGTGGCCGATCCAGTCAGGCTGAGCTGGCTGCCCGCACCGATGGAGGTGGAGGAGACGAACTTGTACCAATTGTATTGGGCTCCGGTCGAATTGACCCTCAGCAAGGATCCGGAGGAAATGGCAACCGACTGCCCGCTGGGAAGCGCGTTCGCTGAAGCTGCCGTGAGGATTCCGCCCTCGACGGAGGTGCTGCCATAACTGTTGTTGCCACTGAGGGTCAGGCTTCCGGGACCGCTTTTCGAAAGTCCCTGGCTTCCGGTCAGGGGAGCACTGATCGTGGTCGTCTGATTGGCCACCGTGATCACCGGCGTGGTGATTCCATTGTCGAGAGTGAGGGTGCTTCCTCCGGTCGAAGAGAGCGACCAACCGAAGGCGTCGCCGACATCGCCAAAGGTCACCGAACCGATCGTGCGGGATCCATCAAGGGTCACTGCGCTGAGACCGCTCAGCGTGAGGGTTCCCAAATCCGCTTGGATCCCGGAGCCCTGGGCAACTGCTCCGCGCAGCCAGTTGGATGACTCTGACCAGTTGCCACTGCCGTCGAAAGTCCATGTCGGCGTGATGACGGTTCCGTAATCGGCCTGGGCCACCGGGCTGTTGGCCGAGCCCGCCTTCACGGCGATGGCCCGGATCGATTTGATCGAATCCACCGGAACAATGACGCTCGCGGCAGAGGATCCTGCGGTTCCCGCGCTGGATGAAATGGTTGGATCCGGTGGTGAACTGCCATCGGTGGTGACGGTGTAGTAGATGGTCGCTCCCGGTTCGTTGCAGGTGATGGTTACGGTTTGCTCTCCGATGTAGCCTCCGGAGACAGGGGAAAACACCGGGGTTGGGAGGGTGTCCACCACGAGGATTGTTCCGTCCGTGGCGAGTCCGGAGAGGTCCCAGGAAAGTCCGGCGTCAAGGGATGGGAGTGTGTAGCTGGAGAAAGCGCCCGTGCGGGCAAGGGCATCAAACAATTTGAACGAGTCTCCTGGAACCAAGGCTTCGCCGGTGGCGGTGACTGCAAGTGTTCCTCCGTAGTTGACCGTGTTCACGAAGAGCTGGTCCTGCGTTGTCACTCCACTGGTCTTGTCGATCTGCATGGTGGTGGTGGAACCGCTTTGCAGGGTGAGGGTGTTGATGACCGTCAGGGTGGCGATGGAGGAACCACCAGGAGTGGCGGCTCCGCCGACGGTGACCGCGCCATTGATCGTGGGACTTCCGGAAAGGGTGGCTCCGGTCTGGACGTTGACGGCGCCTCCGATGGTTCCCGAACCTGTTAGAGTTCCACCGGTTTGAACCGTGATGGAACTGGAGCCATTGGTGCCTCCAATGACGAGCGTCCCGGCATTGACCGTGGTGGCGCTGGTGTAGTTGTTGGAACCGGCAAGAGTCAGCGTGCCCGGGCCGGTCTTGATCAGCGGAACGCCTCCAGGAATCCCCGGATAGTCGATGATGTTGCCTGCGAAGTTGAGGGTTCCTCCCGCGTCGGCGACGTTGATCGTGCCGGTGCGGCCATTGCCGGGAATCATCCGCAGGATGCTGCTGATGGTGGCGGGTGTGGCGCCATTGACCGTGATGCTGGCGTTGGCCAGTTCACCCCAGCGCAGGGAGCTGCCAGTGCTTGAAATGATCGAGCCGCCTCCGGTGAAGTTCAGGTTGAGGGTGTAGTTCTGACCATCGCCGGTGGAACTATTGGAAAGGTCCAGCGTGCCGCCGTTGATGTTGACTGCCTGTTGGTAGCCGATGTTGTAGCCCGCTCCGATCCGCAGGGTTGCTCCTGGATTCACGGTGAGGCTGCCGCCATTGCCTGCTCCGCCGGGATTGTTGAATGCCAATCCGGCGACTGCCAGCCTGAGCACGCCATCGTTGGCGATCAGGCTCGCGGCTCCGGTGGAGTTGGCGGTCAAGGCGAGGGTTCCCGCGCCTGTTTTCGACAAGCCGCCAGAGCTGCTCCAGGGAACTCCGAGGGTTGTCGTTTGATTTCCGACGGTGATGACGGGAGTCCCGGTGGAAGAGAATGTCAGGATGCCCGCCGGGCTGCCGGTGTTGATCGTCCAGTTGTAGGTGCTTCCGACATCGCCGAACGACAATTCTCCGATGGTCCTTGAGCCATCCAGGGTGACTGCCGTGTTTGCCGCGAGGGTGAGTGTGCTGAAGTCCGCCGTGTTGCCAGCGCCGGTGCCCACCAGGCTGTTCAGCCAGTTCGAGCTGTTTGTCCAGGAACCACCCGCTGCCTGTGTCCACGTGGCAGTGTCCCGAATGGAGGCGCTCAGCGAAAGGCCTGTGGGCTGGGTCAATGAGTAGTTGCCTGCCGAACTGCCGCCGAGAGTGAAGGTGCCGGGCGTGACCTCGTATGGGCCTCCCACAGAGGAACTGGAGAAGGTTCCAGTGGCCGTAACTGACAAGTCGTCACCAATGTAGGGAATCCCGTCGCTGCTGTTTCCAGAGCCAAATGCCTCGGCGGTTTGCAGGGTTCCGACGACCGTTCCGGAAGTGGTGCCATCGGCCATCTTGTCCTGAGCGGCGGCACTGGAAACGGTCAAGGTTTTCGGAGTCACGGTATTTCCACTCACCGCAGTCGCCACATTGACCGGAGTTGCCCCTGTGCTGCTGAGAACGATGGGAAGACTGTCATAAGGGCTCCCGGAAACCGGCGCGTTGCTCTTGAGACGCACATACAGGGTGCCGCTCGCGTTGCCGCCGGACTGTGGGAAGTTGACCGTTGGGCCAAAGCTGAGGTTGTCGCTGGAGACTTCCAGATTGCTGGGGGCGGTCGCGACGAGGTCTGCTGCGAGATTGACGCCAGAGACGGCAACGCTGGTTGATCCGGACGCCGTTCCGTAAGTGGTGCTGATCGCGCTAGGAAAGCTCGAAGCTGATGTGATGGTGGCGGTGGCCGCTGCCCATTGGGCATGGAGGGTGGTGTTGGCATCGCCGATGTTGAATGCCGCCACCGGGCTGTAGGACGTGCCGCTGCCATCCGCCAGGGTGTTCCAGCCGGTGAAGACGTAACCGGACCTGGTCAAGGTGCCGGAACCAAGCACTGTCACGGAAGTGCCCGGGAAATAGCTGCTGCTGTCTGTGGGTGCCGCGCCTCCGGTGTTGCCGTTGCCGCTGTAGGTCACCGTGCGTTTTGTCATGCTCAGGTCCGATGCCGTGAAGGCACCTGGAGAAAAGGTGAAGAATCGCGCTTCGTCGAAATCACCGGACAACTGATGGGTTCCGACGTTCTGTTCGAATCCGAGGGCGAGCAGTCCGCTGGTGTTGATCGCGCCGGCGTTGCTTCCCACAAGGGCTCCATTGACGTAGAAGAAGGTTGTTCCGCCGCTCTTCACGAGGGCGAGGTTGTACCAGGTGTTGGCCGCCACGGTGACGGACGCATTGCGGGGGATGATGTAGTTCGCGGTTCCCTGTTTGTTTACGTCGAAATAGACGGTTCCACCGACATTGTTGGCTTCGATGACGAGACCACCGCTCACTCCCTCGGCCATTCCGAAGACGGCCTTGTAGGTTCCCGTGGTTGGGAGGGTGGTGACGCGGACATTGACTTGAACGCCCCAGTTGTCGCTAGGAACGGATTGCGCCGTGGCACCACCACCGAACATCCAGATGCCCTGGAAATTGGTTCCACTGGTGTGGGCGTAGGCGGTGCTTCCGGCTGCGCTGGATGGAGTCGCGGTCAGGATGGTGGACCCCGTCGTGTTGTTGAAGGGATTTGAGGTGCCGGGCGCGCTGTCGGTGCCAATCGCGGCCCCTTCACCCAACTGCCAGTACGACTGCATCGTGATGCTGGCCTCGCTGGAGTGCGACAGGCAAATGGCGGCAAGCGCAGCAACCATGATCGACCTGAAGCAGGCAACTGCAGCGCCAGGGATCTCGCATGCGGCTCGACTAAGTGGGCGGATCGAAGAGGGTTCTTTTATCATGATGCCGATTGATTGGTGGTGCCGAGTCCCCTGACGCAGGCTACCCGGCTGAAGCGGGCAGAGAGTCAATAGAGTCCCAGTACTCGTTCAGAGTATCACTGTGCCCGCTTCTGGCTATTACGAGATTGCAGAATTAAATTACGTTATCTTAAATCGCCTGAAGGGGCCGCCATTCCCAAGCCAGACGACTGCATTGCCATGAAACAAAAGACCAAGGTTTCGATCCTGCTGCAGATGTCCCAGTATTTCGATCAAGGGATCTTCCGAGGGATCGCCGCTTACGCCAGGGAGTGTCACGACTGGTCGCTCTTCGTGGAACCGGAGCATCAGTCCTGGAATGCGATCCTCAGCGAGCCCGGGGTTCGCGGCATGATCGTGAATCTCGACTCCGATGCCTTTGCCGAGGAGGCCCTCCAGCTCGGTTTGCCACTGGTGGGACTGGGCGGTGGGGCCGGCTACTATCAACCTGACAGCGGCATTCCGTATGTGACCACCGACAACGAGGTGATCGGTCGGATGGCTGCGGATCATCTCATGGAAACCGGCCTGCGCCATTTCGCCTATTGCGGCTTTCCCCCTTCGCGCAACTTCGAATGGACCACCGTAAGGGAGAGGGCTTTTCGCGAGCGGCTTGCCGAGAAGGGATTTGATTGCAACGTGTTCCATGGCACCAGCGAAAGGGCCACCCATGCGGCCATCACCCAGCGTGAGATCGCGACCTGGCTGCGCTCACAACCGAGGCCGGTCGGGGTGATGGGCTGCTATGACTGGCGTGCCCGGCATGTCCTGGAGGCCTGCTACAGCTCCGGCTTGCGCATTCCGGATGACGTTGCGTTGATCGGCGTGGACAATGACGCGATGCTTTGCGATCTAACAGATCCACCACTGACCAGCGTCGAACAGAACCGCTTCAAGATCGGATACACGGCAGCGGCGCTGCTTGACCAATTGCTCAAACGGAAGAAGCCACGCAACCTTCTGCACGTCATCCCTCCGCTTGGGGTGGTGACCCGTCAGTCCACGAACCTGGTCGCGACGTCCGACGTCGGGATCTCTGAAATCCTGATCCGGATCAGGGGCAAGGCCTGCGACGGACTGACGGCGGATGCGGTTGCGGACCACGCTGGGATTTCAAGGGCCACGCTCGACAGCAGACTCAAGGCCGCCATCGGAAGAACAGCGGATCAGGAGATTCGGCGGGTCAGGGTGGCCATGGCGGAGAGTCTCCTCGTTCATACCGGTCTGCCGTTGCGTGATGTTGCCGCCCAGGCTGGGTTTGGTACAGAGCAGTATCTCTGTGCCGTTTGGCAAAAGGAGAAGGGGGTGACTCCGGGACGGTTTCGTTCAGTCCACCGGGTCACACGCTGATTGATGAGCATGACCGGAAGACCGAAAGCCTGCCAGCAGGGGCCTCAATGAGCCGGAGGTTTGGCAGTCGGATTTCGGACGAACTCCAGGCACTTCCGTACATCAGAGACGTTGTTTCCCCAGTTCGCTTCATACTCGATGTAGAGACAGCCATCGAAATTTGTCCGACGCAACTCCGTCAGAATTCCAGCGATGCCCGAAATCCCTGTGCCGAGGATTTGATCCGTCGTCTCTCCGCCGATGCATTGACGGTCCTTAAGATGAAGGCTGACGACTCGACCTTTGAGGACCTTCAGGGCATCCAGTGGCACAAGACCGGATGTGGCCCAGTGTCCGGTGTCCGCGCAGGCTCCGATCCTTCTGTCCCGGTCTTTCACCAGACCGTAGACAAAATTCGGATCCCAAAGCTGGTAGCCGGGATCATTCGGGCGCTTCGCATGCTGATGGAAGCCGACACGGATATCGAACTCCTTTACAAGCTTTTCAATCGTATCGATGGATTCCGCCGATTCCGTCGTGATGGACTGGAGCTTCATCCGTTTGGCGAACACGAAAACCTTCCTGGCCTCCTGTTCATCTTTCGGGATCTCCGAGAACCAACTCGTCGCGACCACGTGGTTCTTCTCCAGCTGGGTCAGCAGCGATGCGATCTGAGGCTCGCTCAGTGAGTGGCTGACCTTGACAGGGTCCGCTGCACTCAAGGTCTGCCCCGAATAGAACTCGATCACCGTTCCTCCGGCTTCGTGGGTCTTTTCAACAGCCTCATAGGCGGTGAACTGATTGAAGGTGTAAGCCTGACATCCAGCCCGGAACTGGAGGTCTGCAGCAGTGCTTGCAGCGGTTAAAGCCGAGGCAGCAAAGATGGAAAGAAGTCGGGTGAGGCGCTTAAGGTTCATGGATTCGACTCAGGTGTTTGGCTCAATGTGGAGTGGATGCATGTCATCTCTTTTCGCACGGCAGATGGATCGACCTCCGCTCTTCATGGGATTGAAGTGCGGCTTCGAAGATGCGATGTGATTCGATGGCCTCTTCAGGTGTGGCGCAGCCAAAGCGGTCGCCAAGAAGGCCTTCCCGCTCCATGAGGTAGGACGCCCACATCTGCTGGATCACGTCGGGGAATCCCGGCTCGAAGATGCCGCCGGTCACGGTCTTGAACGGAGTGGCAAATCCCAGTTCGGTGCGCTTCCACCACTGCTCCTTGCCTCGCTCGAACAGCCACAGGGTTTTCGGCTCCGCCGTGCTGAATCGAACACCGCCGTCGGTTCCCAGAATCTCGATGAACCAGGTGTTGGTCGCCCCGGGTGCCAGACGTTTCATTTCCAGTCGGAGTACGGCCTCCTCGCCATGCATCGTCGACCAAGCGTGAATCAAGGCATTGTCCCAGGTATCGCAGGTGGCCATGCCTCCCTTGCCGTCGGGTCGCTCCGCATAACCCTTCTGCAACTGGGCAAAGAGGGAGGAAGGTGTCCAGCCGAGGCGCAGCGGCAGGTGAAGGGCATGCATGCCGAGGTCGTTCAGCACGCCCGCCTGACCGCAGGTCGCACTCAGGCGCTTCCAGTTGGCAGGCTTGGCGGGATCGAGGTCGCTGCTGTGGTGAAAGCCGGACACCACTTCGAGAATCCGTCCGATGCCGCCATCCCGGGCGATCTCGAAGGCCCGCTGGGCACCGGGAAAGAACGGCATTTCCGAGCTGCATCTCACAAAGCGCCCACTGGTCTGGACAGCCTCCAGAATCCTGGTCGCAGCTCCGAGGTCGATGCCGAAGGGCTTCTCGGCGAAGAGGTCCTTCCCGGCGGCGAGAACATCCAGATAAACCTTTTCATGAAGATCATGCGGGACCGCGACATACACCACCTCCACTTCCGGATTGGCGAGAAGTTCGTGATAACTCGTGGTCTTCTGGCGGCACGAAGGAATCCGGTCGAACCAGGACAAGGTGGTCGGATTGAGGTCGGCCACCGCCGTCAGGACCGGACGCACCGGCAGGTCGACGAGGGCACACCAACGTGCAAATGCGCTCGCCATTTCGCGACCCATCAGGCCGCCTCCGATGATGCCGATGTGGATGTCTTTCATGGTGAAATTGAGGGGCTCGTCTCCTGCCGGTAACTGCGGGCAAGAAGGGTCACCGGCTGGATCACCTCGATCGGCGAACCGATGGCCTTGAGTCCGGACTGGATCTGCAGATGACATCCGGGATTGGAAGTCGCGAGGACGGACGCGCCGGAGGCATGAAGGTGCTTGAGCTTCCGATCCAGAAGTGCGGCGGATTGCTCGGGCTGGGTGATGCTGTAGATGCCCGCACTGCCGCAGCACCAGGAGGATTCCTTCAACTCCACCAGCTTCACTCCGGGCAGCAGTTGCAGAAGCTGCCGGGGTTGTTGAGTCACCTTCTGCCCATGGGCGAGGTGGCATGACTCATGATAAGCCACAGTCATGGAATCAGGGTTCGCAGCGGAGAAGGGCGCACGACATCCGATCTCCATCAGCCATTCATGAATGTCACGCAGTTTTGAATCCCAGTTCCGTGCCTTGTCGGCGTAGGCGGGATCGTTCTCAAGCAGGGTCCCATAGTGCCTCAGGTGCGAGCCGCAACCACCGGCGTTGCTGATGATGGCATCGTAGTCGTCAGGCGGCAGCTGATCGATCATTCGTCGCGCCAGCTCGGCAGCCAGCATCGGCTCGCCGTTGTGGGAATGAAGGGATCCGCAACAAGATTGAACCGCAGGGGTATGAACCTCGCATCCGTTCGCGAGCAGGACGTCGGCGGTGTCGCGGTTGATTTCCGAGAAAGCGAGATCCTGCACGCAGCCGGTGAGCAAGGCCACCTTGAACCTGATATCATGTCCGGGCCGCTCTACCGGATCGATCATTTCATTGGAAAACCGGTCCGAGATTCGCGGGCTGAGTGCCTCGAGACGACCCAGCTCCGCAGGCAGGATCCGCATCTGATGGAGCCGCTTGGTGAATGATTCCAATCCGCTGCCCTGGTAAAGCCAGACGAGCCGACCGGCCATTCTCAGCAGTCGTGGCCTCATGAAGAGGACACGCAGCGTGATGAAGCGCCAGAAACCGCGAAGCGGGGAATTGTTGATTCCCGATCTCTCGATGTCGGCGCGAGCGGTCTCAAACAACTGCGCATAGTCCACTCCCGCCGGGCAGGCGGTTTGGCAGGCCAGACAGCCCAGGCAGTAGCTCATTTCATCGGCGAAGCCCCGCGTGATCTCCATCTCGCCGTCCGCCACCGCCCGCATAAGTGCGATGCGTCCGCGTGGGCTGCTCCGTTCACGCTTCGTGGCATCGAAGGTCGGGCAGGTGGGAAGACACATCCCGCAATGCATGCATTGCTGGAGGATCGAGTAATCGAGTTGTTTGAGTGATCCGGCCATGGGCGGTCAATCGAAGATCTTGCCTGGGTTCAGCCGGTTGTGCGGATCGAGGGCGTGCTTGACCGTTCTCATGAGCTCGAAGCTGGCATCACCCAGTTGCTGTTTGAGCCATGGCTTCTTCGCCAGACCCACCCCGTGTTCGCCGGTGATGGTGCCACCGAGGCTGAGGGTCTTTTCGACGATCGCCTCCAGCGCGAGATGCACCCGCTGCATTTCCTCCTCATCCCGCTCGTCGGTGAGGAAGGTTGGATGAAGATTGCCGTCGCCCATGTGGCCGAAGGTTCCGACCAGCAGGCCGTGTCGGGTGGCGGTGGCCGCAATGAAAGTGACCAGCTCCGCCAAGGCACTGCGCGGCACGGTGATGTCCTCGAGAATCGTCGTCGGCCTGACCCGTGCCAAGGCCGAGAACGCGCTGCGGCGTGCCGAAGCGAGCTTCAGGGCCTCCTGCTCATCCTGCGCGATCTGGACCTCCCTGGCTCCGTGGGTCCGGGCGATCTCGACCATCCGATTTGCCTCATCCTCGACGGCAGCGGGGTGACCGTCGGTTTCCATGAGGAGAATCGCCTCGCAATCGGTCGGCAGTCCGATCTTCGCGTAGTCCTCCACGCAGCCAATCGTGATCCGGTCGAGAAATTCCAAGGTGCAGGGAATGATCCGCGCGGCGATGATCGCGGAAACCGTCTCCGCCGCGTCCTCCATGCGGTCAAAGGTGGCCAGGAGGGTGCGCCGCGCCAGGGGACGGGGAAGCAGCTTGAGCAGGACCTCGGTCACGATGCCCAGGGTGCCTTCGGAGCCGACGAAAAGATCCTTCATCGAGTAGCCCGCCACGTCCTTCACGCAGGCATTCCCGAGGCTGACGATCCGGCCATCCGGAAGCACGACCTCCATGCCCATGACGTAATTACGAGTAACGCCGTACTTGAGCCCGCGCAGTCCACCGGAGTTCTCGGCCACGTTTCCACCGATCGTGCTGATGCGGAGGGAACCTGGATCGGGCGGATAGAAAAGTCCGTGTTCGGCGGCGGTTTCATCCAGCTTGGCGGTGATGACTCCGGCCTGGGCCCGCAGGGTGAGATTTCGCGGATCGACGGAAAGGATCCGGTCCATCTGGACCAGGCAGATGACCAGTGCTTGATCCGTCGGCACGCTGCCGCCGCTGAGGCCGGTGCCGGATCCACGGGTCACAACTGGGATGCCGGCTTCATTTGCCAGCCGGACGCAGGCGGACACCTCCTCCGTCGTGTTGGGAAATACGACGGCTCCCGGAGTTGCCTTGAAGGTGGCAGTGCCGTCAAAGCCGTAGGGGATCAAATCCTCGATCGCGGTGAGGACACGCTCGCTTCCCAGCAGCGAGATCAGGGCTTGAACCAGCGACTCCCTCATGGTCTCAGCGGAGGGTCGTGAGGGTGATGGATGGGTGGCGTGCCAGACAATCCCTAACAGGAATCAAGCCTCCTGAAGGACTGGCATGGGTCAGGCAGGCGGCGGCGGCCGAGGTGGCCATCCGCAGGCATTCAGAAATATCCCATCCCTCCTGCAGGCCGAACAGGTATCCGGCGGCGAGGGCATCCCCGGCTCCGTTGGCACTCACCACCTGGTCGCTGGGGATTTCATGAGCCTCACAGCGGATGATTCCGGAGGCATCGCAGACGATCGCACCGGATCGGTCATGAAGGATGACCTGGCGTCTCACTCCGAATTCAAGCAGCATTCGCGCGGCCTCACAGGCGGCATCCATTGAGAATTCCTCGCCAGTTGAAATCTTCACGCCGGTCACCAGTTCCGCCTCACGATCATTGACGAAAAGATGGTCCACGTAGGGAAGGGCGGACACCACCTTCTGCCTGAACCCCGGATGTTCCAGACTGACCAGATCGACGGAGGTGGACAGCCCGGCGGCAAGAGCCCTTTCGAGGAGGAGGGAAGCCCGGGTCCGTCCGCTGTCGGAGTCGCCCGCATCGAGGGCATCCAGCAGCATCAGATAGGCGAGATGGAAATGGCTGGCCCGGGTCAGCTCGAAATCGACATGCTGGAGGTCAAAAACCGAATTCGCCCCCCGGCGATGGAAAAAGGTGCGCCTGCCGGTCGATTTCACGCAGATCACTTCGGTGTAGGAGGTGGGTTCACCCTCCACCTGGTGCAACTGTGCGGTGTTGATCCCGGCTTGGGCGCACTCGTTGAGGATCCACCCGCCATCGGCATCCCGGCCCACGCATCCAGCGGCTTCCAGCGGGAAGCCCGCCATCATGGCCGATAGATCCTTCAGGACATTGAACGGCCCTCCGCCATTCGAGTACATCTCGGAGCTGATCGACGAGAGCATGTCCTGCTCCGGCCACAGATCGACCATCCGCAGGTGGTCCACGATGAAATTGCCCGCACAAATGATTCCACGCCGTTTCATCCGATCATTGCCAGAGATTCATCGATGCCCGCACCCTCGTGCACCATCGCCATCAATGCGCGGACGATGCCTGCGGGATTGGGGTGCTGAATGATGTTTCGTCCGTAAACGATGCCCCGCGCGCCCTGCTGCATGAGCCCCTGGGTGCGGGTGAGGATTTCCTCGTCACTGACCCGGCCGCCACCACGAACGAGCACCGGAATGTCGGCGGCGGCCTCGATGACCTTGTGATAGCGATCCACATCGCTGGTCGGGTCGGCCTTGATCACATCCGCGCCGAGTTCCACGGCCTGGCGGACGAGGTGGACGATCTTCGTTTCATCGCCATCCACCATGTAACCTCCAGCCTCGGAGTTGGGACGGAAGACCAGTGGCTCCACCATCATCGGCATGGCGTAATGATCGCTCTGGACCTTGAGCCGGTGGATGTTCTCGATGCAGCGCTCGGTCACGTCCGGGGCTCCCGGGATCTGGAAGAGATTCACACAAACGCACGCGGCATCAAGCCGCACCGCCTGAAGAATGGCCTCCTCGATCATGCTGCTGTAGCGGTTGGCTGGAAGTGACTCTCCATAGACATTCGCCGTGTCCATTCGAAGGACGAGCCGCGGCTTCTGATGGCCCGGCAGATCTTGCAGGTGTCTCGCCTGACCAGTGGTGAGTTGAATGGCATCCGGCCCCGCCGCGACGAGGGTGGCGACGGTCTTGCGGATGTCCTCGATGCCGGTGAGGAAGCCCGGTTGGTTGAAGAACCCATGATCGACCGCGACGTCAAAGCATCGGCCGGACTGGGCGTTGAATAGTCGGTTGAGGCGGTAGCTCTTCATGGATGGTTTCAGTGGATTCCCAGGAGATGACGGATGGTGAAAAGCTCCAGACCCTCATAGTCACGGGCGTCGATGTACTGCTGTTGCTCCTTGAGGTCCAGCGAACGGACCTTTTCCACCAAGTGCAGGAAGATCTCACGACTTGAAGTCAGGTGGGCGGTGACCGGGTTCCCGGCCTGCGTCCGCATCGCCTTGACGTCGAGCCCGACGAATTCGCCACGGCTTCCATAGTGGTTCTCCTCAAGCACCCGCACCTGGTTGAAGGCACCTCTCAGGTTCGCGGCCCCGAAGTTCTTGTCCTGATCGTATTTCAGGCCGTTCTGGTCGTTGAGATGAACGCTGGCGAGCTTTCCATGGGCGATCGCGAAGGCCATCTCGTCCGAGGGATCCAGGCCGGCGAGGAGGGCGTGGGCGGTCTCGATCAGTCCCTTGACGCGGACGGGATCCTTCGACGCATAGGCCAGGGACACCGCGTGTCCGATGGTGGGGACGTAGGCGTGATCGCAGGGTTCGTTCGGCTTCGGTTCGATCCAGATTTCGATCTCCTTGTCGTGGTCGAGGATCGCATTGATCGCTTCAAGGATCCGCTGGTAGGCGGTGACGGCATTTTTCGATTCCCTCAGCGAGGTGCCTTCGCGGGCCAGCCACAGGACGATGGCCTTGCTGCCCACGGCCCTGGCGATGTCCACGGTGCGAAGCGTCCGATCCAGGGCATAGCGGCGGTCGGCAGCGGAGTTCGAGGTGTAGCCTCCGTCGATTGTTTCCGGCGAGAACCAGAGCCTCGGCGCGACAAATTCGGGAATCAGCCCTTGGTTGCCGAGCATCGTTCCCACCTGCGTGGCCTTGGCCAGGATCTGTGGTCCGGAAAGTTGGTCGAGATCCGGGACGACATCATCGTCGTGAAGCTGCACGCCTTCAAAGCCCAGCGGTCGGTAAAGGGCGAACTTCGCCTCATGATCGTAGGCTGCGCGGGAGGCCGGGCCGAAAGGGTCCTTGCCCTCGCAGATGTTCCAAGGGCCAAAGGAAAAACGGTATTCGGTGGAGGATGCCATGATTGACGTAGGATCAGTGTAAGGGAGAGGGGAGGCGGACCTCTACGCATCTCAACTCAAAATCTGGCACTATCGTCTCAGAATCTTCGAACTTGGGCGGAGATTTCCGGAAAGATCGTCACTGTCCATGGCGGGTGGCGTGGACGGGGCCATGGCAACTCAAGGAGCCTTGGCGGATCAGACCAGAGGAAGCAGGGCGGAGACGAAGGCTTCCGGTTCCTGCCATGGGGAGGGGACTCCCTTCGGTTTGGAACTTTTGGCTGCCGAGCGGATCGTTCGCCGGAACTCCGAAGGACTGCATTTCATTTCCCGGCGGAAAACCCGATTGAAAAACGAGACCTGGGGAAACCCGCAGGCGAGGGAGATATCGAGGATCGTCTGCTCGCTATCCTCAAGCCTCCGGCAGGCGGCCTGCAGCCTCAATTGCTTCAGGAAGCCGCTGTAGCAATGACCGGAGTGCTTCTTGAACTGGCGCGCAAAGGTGGGGCGGCTCATCCCGGTCAACTTGAGAAGATCCTCGAGCCGGACCTCCTCCTTGAAGTTCGCGATCAGGAAGCGCACCGCTCTGGCCATCTCCTCCTCATGGGGGGATTCATTCGGGAGGTTGAAGGCGCTTGCAGAGAGCTGTTTCAATTCGCGACCCGACGCATCTCCCAGCCGGGCCAGGATGATCAACAGGATGCCCAATCGGGCGGCTCCGCTGTTCCGGACCAACTCCTGCATGAGTTGGGAAATGACCTGGGCCGTCTTGCCCTGGATGGCCAGCCCGTGGCAGGCCCGCTTGAACAGGTCGCGCGCCACCTCGTTTTCCGGAAAGCCCCAGAACGCATGGTCCTCGGGAAAATGGAACTGAAGCGAGATGCCCTTCGATACCCCCTTGGTGTGCCAGTAGTGCGGCAATCGTTCCCCCAGTAAAACCAGATCGCCATCCGCGAATGGGCCGATGTCGTCGCCGACAAATCGCGTTCCTTGTCCGCGGAGGATCAGTGTCAGCTCGATCTCCGTATGAAAGTGCCAGCGATTTCCAGCACCCATGATGCGCTCGCTGTGATCAGGTGCGATCACCGAGTCAACCTCCCCAAGGCTCCTGTCCCATTTCAAAAGGCGGAACGAATGTCCGGAAGGAGGCAGGATCTTCTCACGAATACCGCTCATCTGGCGTCAATGGGACAGGTTTCGTGCTTTGTGTAAAGTGGCAGGGCCCCTCTGGCAATCGAGTGGCACATCGCAAGAGGGAACCCGGGGCTTGATTCACGCTTCAGATGGTCACTCGGTGGCTTGCCCCAAGCGGGCGGGTGAAGCACCCGGGAACAGGGATGATGCACGGCATCGCTCACGAAAGCGCAGCGCCCGAAGCCTTGACAGGACTTGCCTTGGAGGACTTTCCGGCCAACAGGTCAGGGGAAAGCGTGCAGGTCGGCCTGAAGGATTCGGCACTGTCCGAAAGTGTTCTATTGAACATTCATTGGCGGTGTGCTTCCGTGCCCGGGTGACGGGAACGATCGACGAACTGCGGCGGCAACTGAGGGAACGGTTCCCTCAGGCGCAGGTGGCGTGGCAGGAACCGGTGGAGGAACCGGTGGTGTCGGCGTCTCCGTTTTCGGCGGAGACTTTTCCGCCGGGGGCGATTTCAGAAGTGATTCCGTCCGGCAAGGAGTCGGGGCTGGGCCTGCTGTTGGCGGGATTGATGGGGGAGCCGGAGGATTTTTCGCCCTTGCCCTCGTTCATCCTGATCGACGGGGGCGATGGCTTCGATCCTTCGTCGTTGAGCGAAACGGCCTGCTCGCGACTGCTGTGGGTGCGTTGCGGTTCGGCCATGGAGATGCTGAAAGCCGGTGACCTGCTGGTGCGGGATGGAAATGTGCCCTTTGTCCTGCTCGACGCCTCGGGGCTGGCGGCGCGGGATTTGCGGGCAATCCCGGCCTCGGCGTGGTGGCGCTTGAAGCAGGTGGCGGAGCGCACCGGCTGTCGGATCGTGGTGTTGTCGGCCTTTCCCCTGGTGCCCTGTGCGAACCTGCGGTTGTCGGTGTCCGCCGGGTTGACGCTGGAGGACTTCGACCTGCCGCGATCCGAACTCCTGTCGCGACTGCGGGCGGTGCCGGAGCGGATTCGTCGTGTGACCTGACCCCATGTTCGCCGCCCTCCATTTGCCGGATCTGCCGGTCGTCGCGGCTCTGCGGGTTTCTCCCTCGGAGCGCGGGCGACCCTGCGGGGTGGTGGCCTCGCTGGGACAGCTCGATGAAGGCAAGGTCCAGGTGCCGCTGATTGCAGTGAGTGCGGAGGCGCGCTCGGTGGGGATTTCCTCGGGCTGGCCACTGAGCCGGGCGCTGGTGCGTTGCCCGGATTTCCGGGTGCTCGCGCGGGAGCCGGATCGGGAAAGGCACTTGCTGGCAGAACTGATCGAGTTGGCGGAATCCCTGACGCCGGATCTGGAAATCAGCTCGCCCGACACCCTGCTGCTCGATCTTTCCCGGACCTCATCGCGACGCCTGGAGGCCCTGCACGATTTCATGCTCATGGAGGCCGTGGTGGTGCATGCACGGGCCATGACGCCGGACCTCGCGCATCTCGCGGTGAGGCATGAGCCGACTCGCGGAACGATGCTGACGTCGGCTGCCCTGGCGGGACTGCCGCTCGGGGTGCTGGGCACGCTGGCGGGAAGCGAGGCGCTGCTTTCCATGCTCGGGCTGTGGGGGCTGCGGACCCTGGGCGATTACCTGAAGATCCCGCGACAGGATCTAACAGAACGGCTCGGGCCGATGGCCGGGCACTGGCATGACCTGCTGCATGGAAAGGTGCTGCGCTTGCTGCGTCTGCATCGACCGCCGGAATCGCTGAAGCAGTCCTATGATTTTGAAGACCCGGTGCAGGATCTGGAGTCGGTGGTGTTCATCCTGAAACGCCTGCTTCACGGGCTTTCCTCGCGGTTGGCCGCCCGTCATGTCGCGGCCTCGAATCTGGAAATCTCGCTGCGGCTCGAACGTGGGAAAAGGCTCACGAAAACCGTGCGACTGCCGGAGCCACTGGTCGCGCCCGAAGCCATGCTTCACCCGCTGCAAACCTTGCTGGAATCGCTCCAAGCCGGGGCTCCGATCGTCGGACTCGATCTTGATGCGGAAACCACGCTGCCGAGTTCCGCGCAGCGCGAGTGGTTCGGACGGCAGTTGCCGCAGCCGGAGCGCTGGGCGGGCACCTTGGCGCAGTTGGAGGCGCTGTTGGGTCCTGGAAAGGTCGGCATTCCGGTGCCGCCTGCCAATCATCAGCCGGATGCCTTCACGCTGCGGGCTCCGGGTTCAGCGGGCGTTTCCTCGGTCCATCATCCCTCCTGCCCGGTACCTCTGCATCGCTTCCGTCCGCCGTTGCCGGTGTCGGTGGCCTTCGAGTCGAGGCAGGATCAACCGCTGCCTCTGGCGATCCTGAACGGCGAGTATCGCGGCGAGATCACCCGGGCCCGCGGACCCTTTCCCCAATCCGGCCAGTGGTGGGAGCCTACGACCCGCTGGCAGCGTCTGGAGTGGGACATCCAGCTCATGAACCATCAGCT
This sequence comes from Verrucomicrobiaceae bacterium, assembly GCA_027485995.1. Lineage (GTDB taxonomy): Bacteria > Verrucomicrobiota > Verrucomicrobiia > Verrucomicrobiales > Akkermansiaceae > Luteolibacter. The sequence goes on along the minus strand of JAIXPW010000142.1, from coordinate 1,676 downwards.
CCTGCGGCTGGTCTTCGTGCCCCCGGAGCACTGGCAGCTCGATGGGAGGTATGCATGAAACGTCGTGCATCGTTTTCCGAACTGCATGCGCGATCGGCCTTCTCATTCCTCCACGGCTCCAGCCAACCGGAGGACCTGGTGCGCCGCGCGGCGGAGCTCGGCCATGACTCGATCGCGATCACCGATCACGGCGGTTTCTATGGTTCGGCACGGGCCCATCACGCCGCGAAAGAGTGCGGGATAAGGGCCATCGTGGGGACGACGCTCGATCTAACAGATGGCTCGAAGCTGCCGGTGCTGTGCGCCACCCGCAGCGGCTACCAGGCCCTTTGTCGCCAGTTGACGGATTTCCACCTCGATGGGAAGGGCATGGAATCCTGCATCACCTCGCCGGGGTGGATCGCTCTAACAGGCGATCGCGATGGGCCTCTGTGCCGGCCCTTGCTCAAGGATGACAAGGCGGGTGCCTTGCGGGCTGCGGAGCAACTGATCGCCTTGTTTGGTCGGGAAAACGTCTATGTCGAACTCCACCGCCACGGCCTGCGCGATGATGGGCGTTTGATCCGCCACCTGATCGACCTCGCCCTGCACCTGCGGCTGCCGTATTTCGCGAGCAATGCCCCGCTCTTCGCCACCAAGGCGGACCGACCGCTGGCCGATGCCTTCACCTGCCTGCGCCATCATGTGCCTTTGGATCAGGCAGGGTTGCTGCTGGCCCCGAACGGCGAACGTCACCTGAAGTCCCCGCAGGACATGGCGGACCTGTTCGCCGATCTGCCCGAGGCCCTGGAAACCACGCGGCGGCTGACGGAACGGATCGAGTTCACCCTGGAAAACCTCGGCTACCGCTTTCCGGATTTCCCGGATGGTCAGGGCAATCCACTGTCCCTCACCGAGCAGACCACCTTGCTGCGCCGTCTTTCCTACGCCGGGGCCACGCGTCGTTACGGGGTTTGTAGTAAAAAGGTGAATACCCAGCTCGAACACGAGATCCGGATGATTCACCAGCTCGGCTTCTCAGGCTATTTCCTGATCGTGCACGAGCTGATCGAGTTCGCGAAAGGGCGCGGCATCCTCTGCCAGGGACGAGGATCGGCGGCGAACTCCGTCGTCTGCTATGCACTCGGCATCACCAACGTCGATCCGGTCGGCGGCGGATTGCTGTTCGAGCGCTTCCTTTCCGAGAACCGCAGCTCGTGGCCGGACATCGACATCGACTTCCCCTCCGGCGAGCGACGCGAGGAGGTCATCCAGCACGTGTTCCGGAAATACGGCGCACGCGGCGCGGCGATGACGGCGAACGTGATCACCTATCGACCGAAATCCGCGTTCCGGGAGATGTCGAAGGTGCTGGGCTTTCCTCCATCGTTGTCGGACCGCTTTTCAGAACACAGTTCCTCGCATCGACCCGAGGGCCCGAAGCCGGTCACGCCGGAGGAGAAAGCAGCCGCTTTCGACGATCGCATCGCCCCGCTGCTGCCGCCGTCCCATCCACGCCTTCCGGCCCTGCGACGACTCTATGAAGCCGTGCTCGGGAAACCCCGCCATCTCGGCCAACATTCCGGTGGCATGATTGTCTGCGATCGCGGGCTCGACTCGGTGGTGCCGCTGGAACCCGCCACCATGCCCGGTCGCACCGTGGTGCAGTGGGACAAGGACGACTGCGAGGATCTCGG
>JAIXPW010000170.1 GCA_027485995.1 Verrucomicrobiaceae bacterium | reverse complement strand
CCGGATCGTCCTCGCCGAGGATCATGCGGAACAGGGTCGATTTTCCCGCGCCGTTCGGACCAGCGAGGGCGACGCGTTCGCCCCAGTTGATGGTCAGTTCGGCCTCGCGGAACAGGGTACGTCCGCCGAGGGTCTTGGTGAGCTTGTGGATGCTGAGCACGCGCGGGGTTTAGGCGGAGAACCCCGCAGTGCCAAGTTTCAAGTTCCAAGCGGGCCTCCAGGATGCGAACGTCAGGGCATGTGGACGCGTCGCGACTGGCTGAAACTCTCGACCGCCGGGCTGGCGGGTTCGGTGAGCGGCTGCGTTTCGACTCCCCATCGTGAGCCTCCAAGGATGCTTCCCGGCATCGCCGCCGGATATGGAGGAAAGGGCTGGGCGCTTTGGGAAGGTCGGTCGCGAATTGCGGAATCGAATCTTTTTGCCAGCGGGCCGATCCTCAGCATCACGAAAACCCTCGCGGGTCTGGCGGTGACGCGCCTGGTCTCGAAGGGCGCGATGTCGCTCGATGAGCGCTTGGTCGACACCTTTCCCGAGTGGAAAGGCGATGCCGTGAAATCCCGGATCACGCCGCGCATGCTGCTCCAACAAACCTCCGGGCTCGAAGCCGGATCCAGTGCCCTTTACCACCGACCGCTCGCCGACAAGGGTCGGGTCGCGCTTTCCCTGCGGGTGGTCGATGCGCCCGGCAGCCAGTTCCGCTACGGGGCCTCTCACTGGGAGGTGCTGGCGGAATTCCTCCAACGCAAACTCGGAGACGAAACCCTCGAACAGTTCATCGCCGGAAAGGTGATGAGACCGATCGGCCTCCGCAGTCCGAAATGGCGGTCGGATCTGAAAGGCCGCTGCTTTCTGTCCACCGGCGCGGAGTTGAGGGTCGAGGATCTCGGGAAACTCGGACGGACCCTTGCAAAGCTGCTTCGTGGCGAAAGCGCGGACGGCTTCGATCCCGGCATCTACTCCGACGTCACAAAATCCTCCGCCGCGAATCCGATCTACGGCGGCGGACTTTGGAGAAATCTCCGTGTTTCATCCGGCCGCGCGATCGAGATCGAAGAAGTGCTCGATGCTCCGCGAGCCTCCTCATTCTGGTCGGGTGCCTGCCTTTCGAAACAGCACCCCGCCGATCTGGTGGCGCTCGTCGGTTCCGCCGGACAACGCGTCTTCATCTGGCCTGAAAAGGATCAGGTCTTTGCAAGGCTCGGACGTTCGCCGCAGTGGAAGGATGGTCCCTTGTTGGAGGTCCTTGCGTGAAAGGTTTGTAGTCACATGGCTTCAGCCCGTTCTTCGTTCAGGCTTGGCGTCTGGAAGAAGCCACGATGCTTCACCTTCCGCGCTCTTTCTCCACAAACCATTTCAAGGCCGTGTCGATGTGCGGTTTGTGGAGGACATGCCCGCCGTCGAAGAGGTCGAGTCGGGTGGAGGCGATGCCGTTCGCGTGGAGGCTCTTTTCCATTTCGGCGCAGATCGCCGGGGTCGCGAGGGTGTCGGATTTTCCAACGCTGAGGAAGGCATTCACGCTGCGATAGCCGGAGACGGGCGCTTTCAGATAGTCCCGACACTTCGCGCTCCAGTCCTCGTTGCTCGCCCCGATGAACACGCCGATGACCTTGTGATCGGTCTTGATCAACTGCGCCGCGATGTAGTGGCAACCCTTTCCTCCTCCGGAAAACCCACCGGTCGCGAAGCTCCACCGCTTGAACCCGGGCCACTGCTTGTCGAGCTCATCGATGCCGCTTTCCAGCGCCACAAAATTCGCGGTGATGCCGAGATCGCTGTCGGTCGTGAGGCAGAGCCAGCCGTTGTCGAGACAGGTCTGGGCGTAGTTCGGGATGACCTTGGCATTGCCTGCCTTTGCCTCCTCCGGATTGTTCACGGCGGATGAGGGCATGAAGACATGCTGTGGTTTTGATGGATCGAAATTCGCGGGTGCGACAATGGAGATCCTGAACTTCGTTTCCTCGGATCGATATCTCGTCTTCAGCGCCTTCAGCACCGCCGGACTGTAGTCGAACTCGTAGGTATTGATCTTCCCTCCGGTTTCTAACGGTTTCCCGGCAAAGGTCAGCGTCTTCGGAGCTGCGATCGGTGGCTTCCAGGTCTTGAGAAACTCCCGGTCGTCCGCGCTGAGCTTGCTGATGGGAACCACGAACTCCTTGCCATCTTTGGAAAGCACCACCGAGTCACCTCGGAGCTCGATGGCTTCAGCCTCGATCACCTGGCCGGCATCATTCCTCCAAGGCCGTGCCTCGACGAGCGGAATGGTCAACAGCAGGCCTAACAGCAGGAGCCTCACTTCGGTTTGTGGTCTTATCGTTTCACCGCCACGAGGATGTTCGCCTCGTCCGGCGTGGCGTGATAACCGGAACCAAAGGGAATCCGTGGCCCGCCGCCGATGGCGTCGTAGGCGGCCCGGAGGTCGGGTTGATCGTGCTTCGTGAACAGCTCGATCGGTTTCTGATAGCGACCGAAGAATTTCAAATCCCAACCACTGGCGAAGTAGCGGAACGGGATGCCCGAGTCGTCCTGCACGATGGCTCGCGACTGCGAAAGCACCTGGTTGCGGATCTTCGAGAAGCCCTCGTAGTGCATCAGATAGGAGGCGGCCTTGAAGTAGGCGGTCGAGCCGCTGAAGCCGCCGATCCACGACTGGAAGCCGGATTTGAATCCGCCGTTCGAAAGATCGCCGGAAACGTAGATCGCGCGCTTTGATCCTCCGCCGGGCAGGCTGAAACGGATGTCCACGCCGGTGTTTCCACCCGCATTGATCGGCTGCACGCTGTCCACTTCTCCGCCCATCAGGCCGATCGACGTTAGCAGGATCGGCGTCACGCCGGGCATCGGTCCGTTGGCCAGATCGCCCTTCATGTCCTTGGTCACGAAGTAACCGACCTTGAGCTGGGTATCCATCGACTTGCCCAGACCGAAGAGCGCGTCCACCACCGTCGCCGGGTCCTGGGTTTCCAGGGAAGGCAAGGATCCCGCCGGTTCGAGTCCCAGCAGCACGTAGGTCGAGGTGTTTGGAAACATCGACATTGCATACAAGAGGTCAGGTCCACCAAAGGGATAGAGCAGGGTCCCGGGCGAGCCGATCACCGGGGAAAGGTTCTCGTTCGACCATCCGGACTGCCTCGAAGTACGACGTTCCCCGTAGGCCTTCCACTTGAATGCGATCTCGTCGAGGTAGGTCCGATAATTGACCGTCTGCTGGATCTGCGAAAGCCCGGCTCCGTGGCGGACCGGCTTTCCGGCGAGGAAGAGTGCGACGTCATTGGCATCGGCCACACCGGAGACCGGCACGAAGGCGGCGAGCGGGGGAGCGAGCGTCAGTGTTTCGCCGGGCTTCGGCTTGGGTTTCGAGGCGCAGCCACTGAGGGCCACCGAGAGGGCGAGGAGGAGCGCGGGTTTCATGAACGACGTTTGTTGAAGGGAATCCAGAGCAGGGCGCAGACCACGGCGGTGAGCACGCCGCTGACGGCTGGCCATGGCTGATGGATCAAGGATACCACAACCACCACCGCCGTCATGCAGAGAAACAGGATCGGCGGCAGGGGATAGAGAGGGATAGTGGATTTCTGGAAACGGTAGGGCATGCGTCGCCGCAGGATGAAGATCCCGAAGACGCTCATCGAGGTGGCAAGGGTGAGTCCGACCTGGGTGTAAGTCAGCAGTTGATCGAAGTTTCCAATCGCCACCAAGGCCAGCGCCAGTCCCGCCTGAAACCTCAGAGCCCGGGTCGGCAAGCCATCCACCGGAGCGAACCACCGCAATGTCGGCAGGTCGCGACCCATCGCACCCAGCACCCGCGGCCCGGCCCAAAGCAGGGCACTGACAGAGGCGCAGAGTCCCAGGGCCAGCAGCATCGAGATCCATTTCGCCACCGAGGCACCGAACAAGGAAACCGCCGCCACGTGTCCCACCTCCAGCACGCCCGTCAACTCCGCCTTCGGCGCGGCATGCAGGAAGGCGGCATTCAAGGCGACGTAAAGCAGCATCACCAGAAGAGTCCCGCCGATCAGGGCGCGGCGCACGGTTTTCTCCGGACGATCCCATTCCTCAAGTCCATAGACCGCCGCATTCCAGCCGCTGTAGGCATAGAAGACATAGAGCAAGGCACCGGCAAAGGTCGGCTCCAGCATCGCCCGTTGCGTCAGTCCGACCGGCTGCCACCACTCGATGTCGCCCTTGCCCGGCAGCAGCGCCGCAGCGATCAGGAAGGAAAGGATCAGCAGCAGCTTCAGGGCCGTAGCCGCCGTCTGGACTCGGGCACTGGTGGAGGTGCTGAATGAATGGGCGGTCGTGCCTAATAGAATGACGCCCACCGCAACCGCCGGTGCCGGGATCGCCTCGAAACTGGCATGCACGTAGCCCCCGATCGCCAGGGCGCTGAGCGCCGTCGGCGCGGCAAACCCGACCACCGCCGAGAGCAGTCCCGACATGAAGCCGAAGGCCGGGTGATAGATCTCGCTGAGGTAATGATACTCGCCCCCGGACTTCGGCAGCAGGCTCGCCAGCTCCGCATAGCAGAGCGCCCCGCAAAGAGCGATGAACCCACCGATGATCCAAAGCATCAGGATCGGCGGCGCGGTCTGGTAGTCGAGCAATTGAAAGCCCAGCGAAGTGAACACCCCCGTGCCGATCATGCTCGCCACCACCAGCGCGGTGGCGGCTGCGGAGCCGGCTTTCGGTTTGTCGGACACGATCCAAGCTTGCGGCTGCAAGCCTTTGGCGGAAGGAGAAAAACTTCCGAGGCTACAGTGAGTTTCAGGAACTGCGGAGATCCATTTGGGAATGGCTATTCAAGAATCGATCCAAAGTAGCAACTTGGGAAAGCAGTTCACGGCGTGAGTGTGACATCATCGCCAGTCCACAGCTCGCGATCCGGCCCCGCCGAGCGGATTTCGGTGCGCGAGGCGCTGAGCGAATGGAAGACGTAGGGTGTGCCCCAGCGGTCGATGAGTTTCCCGGAGCCATCGAGAAACGAACCGGACTCAGGCAGGTAGGCGAGGTGCTTGGGGTTCTTTCCCAGCAGCGCGGCGGTGATTTCCTCGTTCTCGCCCACCGGGTTGCCACCATGATTTTTCCTGAACTCGGCGAACAGAAGATCGAGCGTGGAAAGGTCGTCCGCAGGCAGTGTCTCGGCGCTGTTCAAGGTCGCAGCGGTCTCTGTGACCGGGAGTGCGGTGATGGGTGATGAGTCGGGAGCTGGAGCTGGCGGCGGGCGAACGAATTCGGCCGCAGATCCCGAAAGGGCTGGGGCCTGCTTGGCTTGATCGGGCCGACCGAAGTAAAGCGAAGCCACCAGCGACAAGAGGCCGAGGAGGAGTAAAACCTGATGGCGTCGGGTCATCGCGGATCAGAGGAACGCCAGATTCGCGGACGACTGGGTGAAGGGATTGTCGAAGCGGCCGAGGTTCGGGAAGATGGCTCCGATCTCGTTGCTCCCCGCGCCCATCCAGGAAGTGAGCACGGACGAGTATTGATCGACCGAGGTTCCCGGAATCCATCGGCCGCGGCTTGACCCGGCATCGAGCGAGCCGGTGACCGCGCCGGTTTTCAAGCTCGGGAAATGGCCGTAGATGTCGCCGCCATGAACCGCACCACCCATCACCACCGCGTGGCCGCCCCAGCCGTGATCGGAGCCGGCCTTGGTGGCGTCGGTGTTGTTGGCGGTGAGCGTGCGGTTGAAATCGGAGGCGGTGAAGGTGACGACGTCATTCCAAACCCCGAGGGCCTGGAGCGTGTCGTGGAAAGCCTTGAGGCCGTTCGAAAGCTCCGTCACCAGATTGCCATGGGAGGTGAGCAGGGTCTGATGGGTGTCGTATCCGCCGACCTGGCAGAAGAAGATCTGGCGGTTGTTGCCGAGGACGTTGCGTCCTGCGATGAGCTTGGCGATCATCTTGAGCTGACCGCCGAGCGAGGCCGTGGTGCCGGTGAAGAGGGCGTCGAAATTCACTCCGGTCGCCGCCGCCGCGGTCAGGGCCGCGCCGACCGTGCCTTCGGTTGCACGGGCGCGGGCGACGATGCGGTTGTATTCCTCCTCGTGCAGGTTCGAGTGGGTCAGCTTCATGATGTCCTCGAAGGCCTTGAGGCGTTTGCCTTGGTCGCTGGTCTTGTAGGCACCGGACCCATCAAGGGCGAGATCGTAGGGATTGTTGTCGGTGTTCGAACTGTTGAATCCGCTGAGCGGAACCGTTCCGGTGGAGTTGACAACATACTGCGTCACCTGACCCGAGGTGCCGACCTGGAAGGAATTGATCCCGGCCAGCGAGATCGACATCGCGACCTTCGAGCTGCCGCTGCTGTTGTACGAGGAATTCAGTAGATCCGCCGCACGTCCTCCCCAGCCGGAGGTGAAGGGCCGATCGGAGACGGAGGACTGCCACTGCGTCTGCTGGTCGGAGTGGGAAAACAACTGCGGCGGCAGGGGAATCGCTCCGCTGAGGTACTCGGTCCGGCTCGCGACCGGAAAGGCAAGCGTGCCGACGTTGCTGATGAAGGCGAGTTTTCCCTCGTTGAAAAGAGTGGCGAGGGCTGCGGCATTGGGATGCACGCCCATCGGATGAAACACGCCACCGTGATGGCGGTTGAAGGTCTTGGTGGTGGCCGGGACGTTCAGCGGCGCGAGCGTGGTGCGATCAAGCGCAAGCACTCCGCGACCGGTCTGGTAATCCGCGCGCAGCCCGCTGCTGGCGGGATCTCCGGATGGCACGAGCAGGTTGTTGGAATCATGGCCGCCGTTCAGGAACAGGCAGACAAGGGCCTTGTAGCCTCCATTTCCCGGACCCTGGGCCATGGCGGCGGTCATCAGGCGCATCTGGGCGAGGGCATTGACCAGGCCGGTGACTCCGAGCGAGGCACAAGCGGACTGACGGAGGAAATCGCGCCGTGTCCGGAGGTCTTCCTTTTGGTGTTGTTTCATGACGGCGGAAGAAGGTTCTATTTCTGGATCACGCACTCCGGCGAGGACATCACCAGCCACAGCGCGGTCCGGATGCGGTCGCGCATGTAGTTGGCTTGATTGCTTGCGCTGTTCGAGCTGTTGCTTGAGGCGGAGATGGAGGCGACGGCATCAAGGATCAGCTTCCGCGGCTTTCCGGGAGTGTTGCCGTAGCGGGCGTCGAGGCCACCGGCGCAAAGCAGAAGGTCGATCCGGTCCACCACGGCGGTGCAGGCTTCGGCGATCTTGGTGGGGTTGTTGAAGGCACCGACGTCGAGATTCGTGAACTGGCCGTCGTGATTCAGATCCACGACCGCCATGTAAAGCGCGTTGAGCGGCGTCACGTCGATGAGCACGTTGTGGGCGCTGGTTCCGTAGTTGTAAGGTGCCAGGTTCTGATCGATGAGGCTCGAGACGCTGGGAGTGCTCGCGATGGTGGAGTTATAGAAGAAATTCGTGCTCTGGGTCACGGTGTTCTCGTTGGCGAGTTGAAGCTCGGGCGAGTTGAGTCCATTGGCCGCCAGCAGCCCGGCGGGCGAGTAGTCGGGGAGGAACCAGTTGAAGACAGTGGGCGCGGCCATCGGGCTTTGGCCGAGCGTGGCGGTGCTGTTGTTGAGACGGGGGCGCGTGGTGCCCGCAGGGAACTTCGCCAGTTCCGAGGCAGGGAATCCATAGGCGGTCAGGTCGGAAAGCGGAAGCTGTGACTTCGCCCCGAAGGCTCTCAGGAACGCGGTTGCACGGAGGATGGGCTCGCGTGGCTTTCCTGAACTTGCGAGTGAAAGCGCCTCGCTCTGGGAGCGCGCTTCCGGGTCGAGCAGAATGGCCTTCACGACCGCCGGGAAGTTTCCGCCCGAGGAGGTGAACACGCTCGCAACCCGATAGAGATAACCGGCCGAAGGATTCGAGGTGACCAGCCGCTGGATCAGGCGACGACAGATGAACGGGGCGGTGTTCGGGTGGTTTGAAAGATGGGTGAGCACATCTGCGAGATCCTTCTGTCCGGTCTGGTTGGCCGGCAGCGAAAGGCCGATCATCGACTTGGATCCGGTGTCGTGGTTCGCGGGGAACATCGCCATCGGAGCCGTCCACTGGGACTCGAAGCGTTCGGAGCCGTTGTTGCGGGTGAAGCTGGTGTTGGGAACGACGGTGTTGGAGTTCGACGGGTTGTTGTACTGGCTGAACGACCAACCCGTGAACACCCGCGCCATTTCCGTGATGTCGGTCTGCGTGTAGGCGTTGATCGGCAGGCCGTCGCTGCCGAGTTTCAGCGAGCCGTCGGGATGGAGTTGGACCAACCCGATCGAAAACAACTGCATGATCTCGCGGGCATAGTTTTCATCCGGCGAGGTCACCACGTTTCCGCTCGTGTCATAGGTCGCTTTGGAGTTCCTGAGATGGGAGAGATAGTAGCCCATCATCGGATGGGTGGAGACGCCTTCCAGCAGATCGCGATAAGATCCGGAGGCGTTGGTACGAAGCATGTCGTAGTAGCTCGCGGCCCCGTAGGAGCGTTCTGCGATCAGGCTGTCGATTTCCGAGATGACGAAAATCTCGCTGAGGGCGAAGGCCACCCGCTGCCGGAGATGATCGGGCGCGTGGAGGGCATGCAGCCACCAGCCGCGGCGGCGGTTGTTGTTGTTCGGATCGAAGGCCGTCGTGAAATTCGGATCATTGGCCGGCAGTGCCGCGCGGCTGAGGATTTCCTGCTGGTTCGCGGCCGTGGTGTAGGCAAGCAGCGAGGGCGAGGGCACGCTGAACTGCTCGTCGATCCAGGCACTGTACGCCGCCAACTGATTGCCGTTGGAGGCCGCGACCCTGGCCTGAAGGTCCGTGATCAACGCGGGTGTGGGCCCGAAAGTCGACTGCGTGAGGAAGCGCACAATGTCGCGTTCGAGGGGCGCTCCCGAGAGCGTTCCAACAGATGCGATCGCGGGCGGAGTCTGGAATGTCGTGGAACCGCTGGTGGCCAGGAACGGGCCCTCAATCTCCCCGCCAACATTCACCATGGTGTAAACCCCGAGCTTGATGCTGCCGCTCAGCAGAGAATCAAGCACCGACTGGTCGGTGGTGAACGACTGGCTGGCGCGGATGGACCAGAGCTGCCCTCCGTAGGTGGCCGGCGGAATGGATTGCAGGATCGCGGAGGAGGGCGTCAGCACCTGCACCGAATTCACCGGCGAGGCGAGGTTCGAGAAGGAAACCGCAACGGTGGCGAAGTCGTTGTCGCCCTCGAGCAGGATCGTCGCGATCCCGCTGCCGAGCGTGCTGATCCCAGGGCTGGGGCGGAGATAGGCGACGAGCAGTCGTTGGTTGGCGGCCACGGGTTTGGCATCGGCGATCGAGACTGCTGCCTCCAACGTCGAGCCACCGATCAGGACCCGGAGTTGTTCAGGAACCTCATTTCGGGAATCGATGGTCGGTGCAATGGAAAGGTCTGTCGAAAACTCGCCCGCAGGTATCACCATGCGCGTCACCACCTGGTTGGTTGAATTCTTCAAGGCATAGTCGTCACCGGCAGCCGATGACTTGGTTGGGTCGGTCGCGCCCGCCGATTTCAGGAAAAGCGTCATCGGGTACTCCGGGGCGCTGGAGCGGGAAACGGTCAGCCCAGCCGCTTCGTTCTCCTTTTCATAGGCGTTGGCCGCAGTGACCTCGATCGACACGTCGCCATCTCGAAGCATCTGCAGCATCTCGGTGGCAACCGCAAGGTCGTTTCCCGAAACGCCTCCTCCAAACGTATCCGTCACGTTCGGGTCGAAGCCCGCCAACTGCCGCTCGGCCCAGTCGTTCAGGCCATCGCCATCGGTATCCAGATCGACGACTGCGACGCTGAAGAAGCCCTTCCCTCCTGAAGCAGGAGCCGTCAGATCGAGCGCGCTGCCGGTGCCTGCGATGGCGGATCCGACCGGCTGCCACGGACCATTCAAGGTCAGGCAGGAAGTGAGCTGGTAACTCTTCCCAAGCTGGCTATCCAGGCTGATGTGAAACACTCCGGCCTGCGAGGCGATCGATGCTGAATGGCGGGAGTTTCCATCGAATGGATTCGTTCCGGCCTTCGATTCGTCCAGGTTTGAAAGGCCATCCCCATCCTCATCCGCCTCCGGAAGCAAGGCAGTGGCGTGATACCGGGCCTCCCAGACATCGCACAGGCCATCGTTGTCCACGTCCAATGCCAGCAGCGGCAGAGTGGTGAAAAGGAACCCGAAAGCGGTGGAGATGCGCGTCATTTGGCAGGATCGATCAATTAGATGTATTTCGTTCATACATGCCCAAAGCCGATCAGTCCCGTAAAAAATGGCCCTCCGCCCCCATTGCTGAAAATCAAAGGCCCCAGACCGCCCGAACGATCCAAGGCAATAGTTCAGAACCGACTCCTCACCCAAGGCCGCAACGAAGTACACACCACAATATAGATGCTAATATAGATGCTCTGACAAACTATTGAGAAAGGTGTTGATTTCCAGATGCTTCCGCGTTCTTCTTTTGCCATGAATCGCACCTCCCGCCGCTTCAAGGGGCTGTCCCCGGGGCCTGAGTATTTCCATTGCGTCAGCCGGGTGGTGGATCGGCGCATGGTCCTCAAGACCGACGAGAAAGAGGAGTTCATCCGGATCATGCGGATTTATGAGGCCTTCTATGGCGTCCGCATCCTTTCCTACTGCAT
>JAIXPW010000040.1 GCA_027485995.1 Verrucomicrobiaceae bacterium | reverse complement strand
CGCGGCACGGCGATGTCGATGAAGAACAGCGGCCGGTATTTCCGCGCCCGGCGGGCCTTTTCGACATGCTCGCGGGTCACGATCGCATGCGGCGCTCCGGTCGAGGAAATCACCACGTCCACCTTTTCGAGCACATGCTGCCAGTCATCGAACCGCACCGCGCTGCCGCCCATCTCGTTGGCGAGATCAACGGCGCGATCGTAGGAGCGGTTCGTCACGAAAATGCTCTTCGCCCCGCGGGAAACGAGGGCCTGTGCGGTGAGACGGCTCATTTCCCCCGCCCCGAGGATCATGACCTCGCTGTTCTTGAGGTGGCCGAAAATCTTCTCCGCGAGATCGACGGCGACATTGCCAACGGAAGTCGCGCCTTCCTGAATCTGGGTATCGGTCCGGACCTTCTTTCCAACCCCAAACGCCCGTTGGAAGAGCCTGTTTAGAACACCTCCCGTCGTCCCGGCATCGAGGGCCGCCTGGTAGGCCTGCTTCACCTGGCCGAAGATTTCGGTTTCCCCGAGCATCATGGAATCCAGCCCGCTGACCACCCGGCAAAGGTGCAGGGCGGCCTCGGATTTCTCCATCCGGTAAAAGTGATGACCGGCATCCGCCGGGAGCCCGTGTTCCTGAATCAGCGCCTCCTCGGTCAGGCGGAGGGTTTCGCGACCGTGATCGGCGGCCAGGTAGAACTCGGTGCGGTTGCAGGTCGAGACCACCACCGCCTCGGTCACCCCATCCAGCGCGGCGAGCTCGCGGGACGCCTCGCCGAGCTTCGGCGTCATCACGGCGAAGCGCTCGCGGACCTCCACGGGCGCGGTGCGGTGATTCAGGCCGAGACAAATGAGATCCATCAGACGAAGGCAAAAACCGTGAGTGATCCCAGAAACAAGCCCACTGCCGCCAGCGCCATCCGCCGGCCCGTCAATCCCCGCACGGTCTTCACCGTCATCAGCAGCGCATAGCCGACCCAGGTGGCCACTGCTGCGATCAAGTGGCCCATGCCGCCGGTCCGGGGCATGAGGAATCCCGCCACGATCCCGATCGTCAGCAGCCCGCAGCCGATCCACAGCAGCCGCATCATCGACTGCAGCAGCTCGCGCACCGGCGGCAGGTTGCGGAACAGACCGCTTTTCAAATGGTGCTCCTTCAACTGGTGATCCAGCACCAGGAACATCACCCCGGCGACTCCCGCCAGAGCCAGCGCCCCGTAGGAAAGAACCGACATCGCCGCATGGGTTTCCCGCCAGGAATCCGTCCCGATGGCATGGACCGGGTGAAGGCTGAGCACGCCCGGAACCAGCGCCACGGCTTGAAACACCACCACCACCGGAGCTGTGAACACCCCGAGCAGGGATAGCCGGTACGGCGGCCCGACCACCAGATAGAAGAGCGTCAGCGACCAGCCGAGAAAGGCCAGGATCTCGCCCAGATCCCTCAGCGGACAAGCGCCGCGAGCCTCCCCGCGAATGCTCAGAAAGCCGATCTGGCAGGCAAAGGCCGCCACCATCCAGATCACCGTCCAGCGGCTGCGGATGCCACGATGAACGGACATCATCCCCAGCACCCCGCCGATCGCGGCGAGGAGGGTGGAAACAATCAGGAACATGCGGTCCATGGCAACCCCTCCATGCACCCCGATGGCCGATCGCGCAAGGCCGGAAAATGCATGCCCTCCCTCCCTGCCGCTCCGTCGGGGATCCCGCCCTTACCCCAGAAACGGATTGACGATGCGGAGATTGCCGATGGCGCGGTCGTGCTGGAGATCCTCCGAGTAAAGGGTGGGAACTCCGGACTCGATGGCGGCTGCGACGATGAGGCTGTCGTAAAAGCGATACCGGGTCTGTTGGTGGACGAGCAGGGCCTCAGCGAACAATCGAGGCGAGGGCAGCACTCGAATCAACGGGTAGACGGTGGATTCCAGATAAGCCGCGAGCTGGCCGGCAGGAATGGCTGGAGTCAGTTTGTGCAACATCACGTTGCAGAATTCCTGGCAAACCTGGGAACTGATGACTCCACGTGCCTCGTGCACGGCGTCGTCCACGAGCATCCTTGCGATCCGCTGCTTGCGAGGATCAGAGGGATCGAAGCTGTAAAGCAGGATGTTGCTATCGAGAAAATAGTCAGCGTTCATTCATTTGTTCGCGGGTGAGCTTGGGGACGCTGGTGATCTGGGCCGCGAGGATCTCATAGGCCTCGGAGGCCTTTCGGCGACGCTCGTCACGGGCCGCAAGGTCCCCCAACCAATCGCGGAACAGCTGATTGAGTGTCGTTTGCCGATTCCTCGCTTCGACACGAGCCAACTCGATGAGGTGCTCATCGGCGCTGAAGGTGATGTTTTTCATCACACGAAACTAGTGCACACGGGTTTCGTGGTCAAGGGAGTTCGATCAGTTCCACAAGATAGGAAATCGTTCACATTCAGTTTGAAGAAATCAGACGAGCGAAAAGCAGGACAGGCCGAAGCCGAAAGCCTTGGCGGGGCCGATCCGGGGTTCGAATGCCTTGTGGAAGGCAACGAGATCGACGGGACGATGAACACCACGACAGTTGTCTTTGGCGTGGAAGAAATGGATGCGGTTGATCAGGTCAATGCTCGGCGCACCCTTGAGGGCCGATCTCGCTCATGCCATATCCGAATCTGCATCCAAGTCCGGATCAGGCCATCGTGGGTTCTCCTGAACCCAAAGAGGAAAATGGAAAACCACCAAAGTCACGAAAAGCACGAAAGCAGAAGCCATCACCGCCATCTTCTCAGTCACCTGATGAATGAGGATGAAGCGTTTCGGAACTGCCTGATTTTCGTGAAGCTTCGCGAATCTCGTGGTTTGTATTTCAGGATTTAAGCTGAATGGGCTCTTCCAGGCTCCTGCGCGCCAGGGCTCTCCGCGCGGCGATCAGCTTGGAGAGCTGCCAAAGCGTGACCAGCACCGCGACCAGTAGCCAGAACAGGAACGCCCGGGGAACGGAGCGCTCGAAGTCCGGAGGGAGTTCACTGATGGAGAGCAGGCTGCCCGAGGCATACAAGGGCAGGCTGAGGGGAGAAAGACCGACAACCCAGGAAGCCGCGGTGTAAAGCCAGCTCCCAATCGAGAACATCACCGCGCCGACCATGATCGGCGCGACTCCGATGGTGATGGTGGCCAGGCCAACCGCACGACCACCCCGGGTTTCCAGCAGAAACTGAAAGCCAAGCCCGGCTGCCAGCATCACGAGGATCATGCATCCGAGAGTGGAGAGCGGCACGAGATGTCCTGGAAACCATCTCGATTCCACCAGTCCTCGGCTGAAGATATACCATCCCACGGCACCCGCGACGGCCATCAGCGCGGTCATCCAGGACCCGCTTGCGACATCGGAAAACAAGGGCAGCGAGGTCTTTCCCTGCTTTCGGGCGCGCCTCCACCCCCTGATCTGGTTTTCTGGAGTTGGAGTGATCATCCCTCCGAGGATGAAGACCATCATCAGGGTGACCAGACCGTAGAGTCCTGACATGCCCACCGTCTCCAGGCGATTGGGCTCCCAAGCGAAATCCAGACGGGCAAAGCGGGCGAAGCCACGTGAGGGAAACAGGTTGCCCGAGTCCACCAGTGGCAGCGCGTTTCCAAGCAGCAGGATCTGCACCCAGATGAAGAACAGCAGCGCCCACACCTTGCCAAGGAGATGGGACTCGGCCCGCTTCCAACGCCGCGCCAGCATGATGATGAAGGTCACCACCAGGCCAGCCTGCGAGAACACGGTGAAGACCGCCTCGGGGAAATCGAGATTGAAGAATTTGGCCGTCGGAAGCAGTTGCTGCACGGAAGACACGACCGCCCCGGCCGTTTTGGGAATGAGCCCTGACCAGCATTCCTCCAACACCGGCGTGATCGTCAGATACTTGAAGAACACCAGGCCGAACTTCGCCAACTGCGGGGTGATGGTGTAGAGGCAGAAGACGAGTCCGATCGAGACCAGGAAGGCCCAGCGGCGGTTCTTCACCACGCTGCCGGTTACAAGCCCGGTGAAGTGGTAGAGCAGGGTCGAAGTGAAGAACACGACGTAAAGCGGCAACCACGCGTGCAGTGCCACCTGACCTTTCCAAAGCGACCACGCGGTGAAGGGCAGGGTCGCGAACACCAGCACATACTCGCGGACCGGCAGACCGAAGACATAGCCGAAGACCTTCGCCATTGGCGACATCGGGATGAGCCGCTGGTAGTCGATGACACCCTCGTCCCGTTCGGCCGTCATGCCGCCGGAGACCTGCGCGGTGCCGAGCACGAAGAGGATCAGTGTCTGCAGGATGAGCAGTGGAATCAGGGGCACACGCGCCGCGTCCTCCGGTGACAGATGAGCCTGATAGAGCGCGATCGTCCGGCAGAGGAAGAACAGGAAGCCCGCCAGCAGCAGGGTCACCAGCAGCCACACGCTGAGACCTCTCGGCCTCAGTCGAGAGCGGCAGTAGCGGCGGAAAATCGGATTCGCCCACGGCTTCCAGGAGGAAGGACGTGAGGGTGATGAAAGGGCGGATTCGGAGCTCATGGGCGGCGGTTGGATTCGGCGACTTCGACGAGGATGTCTTCAAACGACGAGCGCTTCTCCTCAAACGTCCGCAAGCGGATCCCCTGGGTGATCAGGCCGGTCATGAGGTCGGACTGCGCTTCATCGGAGCCGGTGAAATCGAAGACCACCTGCTCCCCCGCGAGCTGGAGCCGGTGAACGCCGGGCTGGGATTGCAACCACGCGGCGGCCTCTTGCTGACGTCCCAACAGCGTGGCCGTCAGCGTTCGCTCGTTGCTGCCAAGCTGCTGACGGACCTGCTCCGCCGTTCCGGATGCCAGCAGCCGACCCTTGTTCATGACGCAAAGAGAGGTGCACATCTCCGCCAGCTCGCTGAGGATATGTGAACTGACGAAGACTGTCGCGCCCTGGTCCGCCAGCCTTCGCAGGGCCTGGCGAAGATCGCGACGGGCCAGGGGATCCAGCCCACTGGCCGGCTCGTCGAGGATCATCACCCGGGGCCGGTGCAGCAGGGTTTTCGCCAGCACCACCCGCTGGGTCTGGCCTCGCGAAAGTTCCTTGCACCAT
Organism: Verrucomicrobiaceae bacterium; assembly: GCA_027485995.1. Classification (GTDB taxonomy): domain Bacteria; phylum Verrucomicrobiota; class Verrucomicrobiia; order Verrucomicrobiales; family Akkermansiaceae; genus Luteolibacter. Next base: position 3,864 of record JAIXPW010000040.1, on the reverse strand, counting down.
TTGTGGCGAAGATCTGTTAGAGCGACCTCCTCCAGGCACTCGGCCACCCGTTCGCGACGCTGCGACTTGGTCCCGAGTCCATAGGCGGCGGCGTGGAAGTCGAGAAACTCCCAGATCTTCAGATCGGACGGCACGGGAGCCAGGTCCGGCATGTAGCCCACGATGCGGCGCGCGCTTTCGAGGTCCTCCAGGATGTCCACACCATCGAGATAAACCTCGCCATACGTTGGCTCCAACAGGGTTGTGAGAACCCGGAAGGTGCTGGTCTTTCCCGCCCCGTTCGGCCCCACCAGACCGAACACCTCGCCGCGCGGCACGGTGAGGGTGAGGTCGTCGATGGCGACAAAGTTTCCGTAATCCACCCGCAGGTCGCGGATGTCGATGGCGGGCGTTTCCGTAGAGCTGATCATGGGTCGAGGAAGTTCCAGGTTTCCGGCAGGGTGAGTCCGATCGACTTCATGTCCTTCTCCGCCTCTTCCCGCCGACGCTGGCGCTCGGCCTCGTAGGCGGCCCGCTGCTCCGGTTTGAGCACGGCAAGCGTCGCCGCCTCGGGACTGCCGGCGGGGAGATTGCCGATGTCGCCGGATGAACCTTCGAGCTTGATCGACGAATCGTAGTCGGGCGAGTTGCGGGCCATGATGCCGAAGACCTGGTCGCGCTGGGAGTCATCGAGCTGGACGATCGAGTTGACTTGCTCCACCCGCCTGTCGGCCTCCTGCTGGATGCGTGCGGCCTTTTCAGTGGCGCGTTCGGATTTGAATGAAGCCAGCTTATCGCCGCTGAGCATGGTTTCCATGAGGGAATCGAGCCCCTTGTCCGGGCGGGTGTTGCGCGACTCCTTCGCCAGGTCATCGAGCGTGGTGCCCTTGCGGCTGACGAGGTCGGTCCAGTTCTTCGCATCCTCCTCGGCCTTCTGGGCGAACCATTTCTTCACCGTCTCCTGCTGGGCGGTGGTGAGATTGTATTTCCGTGTCAGCTCGCCGACCATGCTCTGCGACATAGCCTCCATGCCTCGGATGCGGATCCGCTCGAAAAGCGGCGACAGGTCGCGAAGCAGCGGCTGCGAGCGTCGGAAGATGTCATCCGGGCTCACCGGCTTCCCATCACGGATGTCCTCGGCCAGCCCGCGAAGGCCATCGGAAATCGTCTGTCCTGGTCGCGCCGCCCGTGGATTGGCGGCCTCCAGTTCGGCCACGCGGATCTGGGCTTTCTTGTAGTCGCGCTCCAGTTGCTGAAGCCGTTGTTCCGACGACCCCTCGGCCCCCGGCAGGCTGTCGCGAAAAAGAACGGCACCCGCACCACCGATCAGAAGTCCTGCGGCGAGAAGGGAAATGGATTTCAACGAAGAGGCGGATGACATGGAGACGGAAGTTGCCCCCGCTTTATGAAGGTCTGATGAGCGCTTGGCGAATGATTGATGAGTATTTCCACATCGTCACAAACCCATGCCGCCCGATGGACGCGCCTGTCGAGGCGTAATCGGCTTCCCTTCTCGGTGGTCACTGGCCCTGTGTCGTGACTCCTTCGCTTCAGTTCCCGAAACCATCTGGGTAGGCACATTTCACGGCGACCGGGACTGGAGTTGCAGGGCTGGCGACGCGGATGGTAGGTTCTCCTCCTGAAATCGAAATGTGCAATGCCTACACCGTCCGGCCCAAGGTGGGTTCCAAGGAACTCGTGGCCCTGCTGTCGAAAGAGATCGGCAGGCTGAAGTCGCCGCTGGTGCGTCGCACGGGTCCGGGCGTGGTGGTGGTGGCGAATGGCGGTGACCTCCAGCCGGCGACGATGCGCTGGGGCTTCGAGCGGTCGTTCAGCAAGGCGATCAACAATGCCCGCTCCGACAACTTTCAATCGCCGGTCTGGTCGGAGGCTCTGAAGTCCCGGCGCTGCCTTGTGCCGATCTCGACCTTCTACGAATGGAAGGAGAACCCGGATCGCTCGAAGCAGGCCTATGAGTTCCGTCGGCCGGATGATGACTGGATGTGGGTGGCAGGACTTTATGAGCCATCGGAGACGCATGGTCCTTGCTACGCCACCATCACCACCGAACCGCCACCCGTGGTGGAGCCGATCCACGACCGCATGCTCGCGGTGCTGGAATTCGAGGAAGGGCTGGCCTTTCTCCGGGGTGAGACCTTGCCTTTCACTCCTTACGCTGGAGCGATCCTCGCCACGCCTTGTGCCAGTCCGTTGAAGCGGAAACCTCCGGCCGATCCGCAGGGCGAGCTGTTCTGATCAGTGGAAGTCATGGGACCTCGCGACGTGCTCGGGCTCGATGCCTGGCAGCGGGAAAATTTCCGTGACGTAAACGGTCGCCTGTTCGCCCTCGGTGATCTGGATGCGTCCTTCGGCTAGCAGAAAAGGTTCGGTGGAAATGAGCAGTCGCAGGCGGTGAAAGGTCTTCACGTTGACGAAGAGGTTCGCGATGCCGGTTTCGTCCTCCAGGCTGATGAAGCAATGGCCCTTGGCGGTGCCGGGGCGTTGGCGGCAGATGACCATGCCGCCGATCCGGACCGGCATCCCGGCGGGGAAGATTTGCAGGTCCTTGGCACGTTGGAGTTTCAGCAGGCTCTTGTCCCGCCAGAGTTTCATCGGATGAGGACCGGTCGAGGCTCCCTGGGTGGCGAAGTCGGCGGATAGTCGCTCGCCGATCGACATCGGTGGCGGTGACCAGTTTGAGATCGCGGGCGCTTTCAAGAGATCATCGTGGAGCGGAAGTTCCGCCTGCCAGAGGGCCTGGCGACGATGGCCGACTTTTGGCAGATCATTCAAGGCACCGGCCTGCGCGAGGATGCGGCGTTCGTTGGAGCTGGGAGCTACACGGTTGAGAAAATCCTCCAGTGAGTCGAAGGGCTCACGGCTGCGTTCCATCACGATCCGATGCTGGGTCGTCTGCGAGACTCCTTTCAAGCGATGCAGTCCAAGCCGCAGTGTCGCATCATCAACAACGATCGTTTCCACCTCGCTGCTGACACAGGACACCGCCAGCACGCGAAGACCGTGGCGCTTCGCGTCCTGGATGAGCGTGTGAACCGAGTAGAAGCCCATCGGCTGGTTGTTGAGCAAGCCAACGTAGAACTCGACCGTGCGATGCACCTTCAGCCAGCACGAGGCGTAGGCGATGAGGGCGAAGGAAATCGCATGGCTTTCCGGGAAGCCATAGAGCGCGAACGAACCGATTGAGTGGATGATCTTTTCCTGCACGTCCTCGCCGATGTTCCGCTCGGTCATCCGCTGGCGGAGTTTCGCCGTGACACGTTCCATGCGTTCGTCGGAGCGCTTGAAAGCCATCGCCCGCCGCAGGTCGTCGGCCTCCGCGCCGCTGAAGCCCGCCACGTCCATCGCCATGCGCAGCACCTGTTCCTGAAACAAGGGCACGCCGAGGGTGCGGCGCAGGGTTTCCTCACAGGCCGGGTGGATGTAGTCGATGGATTCGCGACCGTTGCGACGGTTCAGATAAGGGTGGACCAGATCGCCGACGATCGGGCCGGGGCGGATGATCGCGACCTGGATGGCGACATCGTAAAAGGTCTTCGGCCGCATGATCGGCAGGGTGGCCATCTGGGCGCGCGACTCGACCTGAAACGTCCCGATCGTGTCCGAACGGGCGAGCATTTCAAACACCGCCGGGTCGTCCTTCGGGATCGTGGCGAGGTCCAGTGGCCGACCGCGAGCCGAGGAAATCACCAGCGTGTGTTCCATCGCCGCGAGCATGCCGAGCCCTAACAGATCGATCTTGATCAGTCCGAGATCCTCGCAGTCGTCCTTGTCCCACTGCACCACGGTGCGACCGGGCATGGTGGCGGGTTCCAGCGGCACCACCGAGTCGAGCCCGCGATCGCAGACAATCATGCCACCGGAATG
>JAIXPW010000260.1 GCA_027485995.1 Verrucomicrobiaceae bacterium | reverse complement strand
TCAAGGCCGCAGCGAGAGGCTTCAGGAAGTTCTCGAACTATCGCACCCGGATCCTCTTCTACTGCGGTCGCCTGGACCTGCGACCGGAGGCCACCCACTAAATCGCGGGAAGAACCCAGTTTTTCATTATTGTCTTTCTATAGCAACTTGCAGATGCTTATTAAAACGAGTTGAAGGGTGTCAGTCACGAGCCCTTTGCCTCTTCGGAACCTGATCGTAAAATTTCAGACAGCGCAGACTTCGGGAGAATCGCCAACCGATACCTCTCTGCGCCAACGATTACCAAGACACATCCATTCGTGACGATTCTGTTGCGACTGGCGATCTTCAGTGACTTACACTTGAGGCCGATCAGCCTCCAGATCAAACCGGGTTTTACCAATAAACTTCCTTGATGGGATGCGATGCTCACGAATCCTTTCATGCGGAAATCATGAAGCTGAAGCGAGGTTGCAGTCTTCCAATCAACACTCGTCTTCAAGTCTTGAGGAAGATCCTCAAACGTCGCCCAAATCGTGTTCCTCGAAATCCTCCGAGCCAACACCCAAATCAATCCGGGCACCACGCCAAAAAACATGATCATGAACAGCCAATCGTCCCAGTGCATGACTTTGAGCTTACTCTTTTTTGCCTGCTTGGCGATTGTGCCAGTAGCAGGCAAGTCCCACCATAGCAATAACATCGCCACTCAAGAGTATGGCACCTGCCATATCATCAGTAGACTCAAAGTTATTCAAGCGCTCAATACCGTGATACCCGGCATACACAATCCCAATCAAGCATATCCCAAAAAGAATTCCAAGATATCCAAAAAATCTCTTCGCGACCACAAAAATCCCAAACAATGCAATCACCATCAATAGCTGAGCCACCAAAAACTCAGGATGGATTCCGATTGATACTTCCGCAGTCATTGATTTTTGGATGGTAGAATTGAACAACCTGTCGGGTGCAGAGGAAATCGCCGGGCGGTCGATCAGCATGAGCGGAAGCGATCACCCATTCCAAGATCCACTCGATAAACCTCTCCAGGTTTAGTCCTCATAAAGGGAATCGATCGCGTCCTGCCTCATTCGGTTCGGAAGCAACAAGTCACTGCTTTCCGGAACCCCCACGATGAACGGCAAGCCGCGCCTCAGCCTGACCTGACTCAGGAACATTCGGATCGCTTCCGTCGTGTTGATGCCCAGTATGCCGAACACTTCCTCAGCATCAGCCTTCAGCCTAGGATCCACCCTTGCCCTTACAATCGCTTCTTTCATGGCACGAATGTAGCACTTTTCGGCTACAAATGAAGAGAAATGTGCGAGTAGTTCGCTCAATCGAGGAGCTTTCCAAACAACCCGGCCAAGGCGAGAATCCACGCCCGGGCCATCCGTTTACTCACTTCTTCTTTGCGTGCTGGATCGCCTGGGAGAACCAGTCGTTGCCCTGCTGCTGCGTTGGGCCGGACTGGCGTTGGGGCGGACGACCGCCGCCTCCGCGGTTGTTGTCGCGGTCTCCTGGGGCGCTGCGGCGGCCATCGAGATCAGGGTTCGACTTCATGGAAAGCGCGATGCGGTTTCGCGGCAGGTCCACTTCCATGACGGTGACGTTCACCTTCTGCCCGACCTTCACGACCTCGCTGGCATCGCGGATGAAATGATCCGCGAGTTGCGAGACATGGACGAGACCATCCTGGTGCACGCCGACATCGACGAAGGCTCCGAAGGCGGTGACGTTGGTGACGATGCCCGGCAGCTTCATGCCCGGCTTGAGGTCGGAGGGCTTTTCCACGCCTTCCTCGAAGGAAAACAACTCGAACTGCTTGCGGGGGTCGCGACCCGGCTTCGCAAGCTCGGCAAGGATGTCTTTCAGGGTCGGCAGACCGACTTCCTCACTGACATATCTCTGGAGATCGATCTTCTTGCGGGCGGCCTCATGGGTGAGGAGATCCTCGACCTTGCAGCCGACATCGGCCGCCATCTTCTCGACCAGGGCGTAGCGCTCCGGATGAACGGCGGACGAATCGAGCGGATGCGCGCCGCCACGGACGCGAAGGAAACCGGCGGCCTGCTCGAAGGCCTTGTCGCCGAGGCGCGGGACCTTTTTCAACTGATCACGCGAGGTGAACGCGCCGTTCTCATTTCTCCAAGCGACGATGTTTTCCGCCAGCGAGGCATTGAGGCCGGAGACATAGGAAAGGAGCTGCTTCGAGGCGGTGTTTATCTCCACACCCACGGCGTTCACACAGGAAACCACGGTATCATCGAGACTGGCCTTGAGGGCGCGCTGATCGACGTCGTGCTGATACTGGCCGACCCCGATCGCCTTGGCATCGATCTTCACCAGCTCGGCCAGTGGGTCCATCAGGCGTCGCCCGATGCTGACCGCACCGCGCACGGTGACGTCCTCGTTCGGGAACTCCTCACGGGCGACATCGGACGCGGAGTAGATCGACGCGCCGCTTTCATTCACCATCACGATCGGGACCGTGATCTTGATCTTGCGGATGAAGGCCTCCGTCTCGCGCGAGGCGGTGCCGTTGCCGATGGCGATGGCCTCGATGTCATATTTCTTCATCATGCCGGTGACCTCGACGGCGGCATCATAGGCCTGCTGCTGCGAGCCAGCGGTGCAATAGAGCACGGTGTGATGGAGCAGCTTGCCGGAGCGGTCGAGCACCACCGTCTTGCAACCGGTGCGGAAGCCGGGGTCGATCGCAAGCAGACGCTTTTCACCTAGCGGTGACGCCAGCAGCAACTCGCGGAAATTGTCGGCGAAGACCTTGATCGCGGTCTCGTCGGCGCGCTTTTTCCCAAGCAAACGCATCTCGGTTTCCATCGACGGCATCAGCAGGCGCTTGCAGCCGTCCTCGACTGCCAGCTTCACCTGGTCGGCGCATTTTCCGAAGCCGGTCACCCAGTCGGACATCGCCAGACCGGTGATGCGCTCCAGCGGCACCTCCACGCGCATCAGCAGGAAGCCTTCCTTCTCGCCGCGACGGATCGCCAGCAGTCGATGGGATGGAATGGAATGGAACGGCTCGCTCCAATCGAAGTAATCGCGGAACTTCGCGGCCTCGCCGTCCTCTTCCTTGCCATACATGACCTTGGAAACGACGGTCGACTCCTCCTCGTAGCGCTTGCGGGCCAGGCCACGCAAGGCGGCGTCATCGGCCACGCGCTCGGCAATGATGTCGCGGGCTCCGGCGAGCGCGTCTTCGGCGGTCGGCACTTCCTTTTCGGCATCGACAAACTTCGCAGCCTCCTCGGCGGGGTCGGACGATTGATTGGCAAAAATCCAGTCGGCCAGCGGTTCGAGGCCACGATCCCTCGCCTTCGTGGCACGCGTCTGGCGCTTCGGACGGAACGGCGCGAACACGTCCTCGAGCGCCGACATCGTGGTGGCGGCCTCGACCTTTTTCTTCAGCTCCGGCGTCAGCAGTGATCGCTCCTCCAGCGACTTCACGATCGCCGTGCGGCGCGAATCGAGCTCGGCAAGCTGCAGCATGCGGTCGCGGATCGTCGCGATCTGGACTTCATCCAACGAGCCGGTCTGCTCCTTGCGGTAGCGGGAAATGAACGGAACGGTGGCCCCTTCGGCGAGCAGCTTGGCGGTCGAGGCGACCGAGCGGGCGTTGATCCCGGTTTCGCGGGCGATGGTGTCGAGGTGCTTGAGGGCGGCTTCGTTCGGGGCGTCGGTCATGGGCGGACCGATTCGGTAACCAAGGCCCGCGGGCTTGGCAACCCTCCGTCGAGTCGACCTGACCCGGAGGGAAATTTTCCAACCTGAATCGCGATTCAGACCGGATTTTCCTTGCCTTTGCGGCGGTTCATCCGGCGTCCGAGCCAGCCGTATTTCGGGGCAAAGGCGAGCGACGCACAGAACACCAGGGCCTGCACCAGAACGATGCAGCCGCCGGTGGAGGCATCGAGGTGATAGCTGATCAGGATGCCCGAGGCCGTGGACGCCACCGCGCTTCCCACCGCGATCAGAAGCATCCGGTCAAAGCGGTCGGTCCACAGCAGTCCCACGCTGCCGGGAGTCACCAACATCGCCACCACGAGGATCAGGCCCACGGCTTGCAGGGAAACCACAATGGCCAGCGACAGCAGCGAGAGCAGGAGGTAATCGAGCAGGCGTTCCGGCAGGGCCAGCACCTTCGCCTGGCCGCGGTCGAAACTCACCAGCAGCAGGTCGCGACGTTTCACCCAGGTCACCAGCAGCAGCACCGCGCCAAGGATCAGGGTTTGCAGGGCCTGGCTGCGCGAGATGCCGAGAATGTTGCCGAGCAGGATGTGATCGAGATGAAGATCGGACTCCATGCGACTGAACATCACCAGGCCGAGCGCGAACATCCCGGTGAACACCACGCCCATGACCGTGTCCTTTTTCACCCGGCTGTTGCGCTGGATGAAGCCGGTCGCGATCGAGCAGAACAGACCCGCGACGAAGGCCCCGACGGCCAGCGGAAGACCCACCCCGTAGGCCACCACGATGCCCGGCAGCACCGCATGGGAAACGGCATCGCCCATGAGCGACCAGCCACGGAGGACGAGAAAGCATGACAGCATGGCACAGGTCGCGGCGACCATCATGCCGACCCACAGCGCATCGCGCATGAATGGGAATTCGAGAGGTTGGAACCATTCACTCATGAGTCCAGCGGGGTGTTCCAGTCCTGTTTCGCGCGCCGTCTGGCCGCGAGCCAGCCGTGTTTCGGAGCAAAGGTGAAGGCCACAAGAAAGAGCAGCGTTTGCAACACCACAATGCAGCCACCCGTCGCGCCATTGAAATAATAACTCAGATAAGCCCCGATCCAGGAAGTGAAGGCTCCCATCAACGTGGAAAGCCAGATCAAGCGTCCGAAGCGGTCGGTGAGAAGATAAGCCGTGGCCCCTGGCGTCACCAGCATCGCCACCACCAGGCAGGCCCCCACCGCCTGCAGGGCCGCCACCGCCGTGGCGGAAAGCAGGGCCAGCAGCAGCCATTGCAACCACGCCGCCGGCAGCCCCAGCGTCCGCGCCTGGGCGGGATCGAAACTCACCAGCATCAAGTCACGCCATTTCAGCCCAAGCACCAGCAGGGTCAGCGCGCTGATCGCGGCGACCTGGATCACGTCCGATCCCGAGATGCCTAAAATGTTTCCGAACAGGATCATCTTGAGATCCACCTTTGAGGGAAACCGGGAAATCAGCACCAGCCCGAGCGCGAAGAAGCTCGTGAACACAATCCCGATGGTGGCGTCCTCACGGATCCGGCTGCGGGCGCGCACCAGCACCATTGCCCCCGAAGCCAGCAACGCCGCCACAAAGGCCCCGAGCACGAAGGGCAGCCCGAGAATGTAGGACACCGCCACGCCTGGCACCACCGCATGCGACAGCGCATCGCCCATCAGCGACCACCCTTTCAAGGTCACGAAGGCGGACAGAAATCCACAAGCCCCGCCCACCAGCGCACTGACCCAGATGGCCTTGAGCAGGTAGTCGTAGTGAAAGGGCGTGAGCAGGTCGGCGATCATTCAGGGCTCCTCCTCCCGTTGCCGCAGGATTTCCTCACGACCCTCGCGGTCCTTGTATTCCAGATGCCCGTCCTTTCCGAAAACAAGAGGTCGCTCGTCATCGGTCAGCACCCGGATCGCCCGCCCATCGTGGTCCTGCACGGTCGAGTGCTCGAAATGGAAATGTCGCAGCGCCCCGCCGAAGGCCTTGGAAAGATTGTCCTCAGTGAAAACCTCCGACGTCGGCCCGCAGCCGAGCACCGTGCGATTGATGAGCACCACCTGATCACAAAACTCAGGCACGCTGCCGAGATTGTGCGTCGAAACGAGGATGATGCAGCCCTCGGCCCGCAGCTCGCGCAGTAGGTCGATGATGGCCTGCTCCGTCTTCACATCGACCCCGGTGAAGGGCTCGTCGAGCAAGATCACCCGTCCCTCCTGGGCCAGGGCGCGCGCAAGGAACACCCGCTTTTTCTGGCCACCACTCAACTCGCCAATCTGACGGTCTCGATAGTCCCACATCGAAACGCGACGCAGGGCCTCCTCGACCTTGGCCTTGTCCGTCGCGCTGGGGATGCGCAGGAAATTCATTCGCCCATATCTTCCCATCATCGCCACATCCGCCACGCTGACCGGGAAATCCCAATCGACCTCCTCCGCCTGGGGCACGTAGGCCACCACGTTGCGCTTGAGGGCCTCTTTCACCGCTGCGCCGTTGATTGTGACATGACCGCTCACGGGCTTCACGAATCCCATGATGCTCTTGAACAGGGTGGACTTGCCACTGCCATTCACGCCCACCAGCGCACAGATCGTCCCTCCGGAAAGGTGGAATGAGGCGTCGCGCAAGGCGAGGTGGCCGTTGGCATATGCCACCGACACGCCCTCCACGGCCAGATCGAATGGTGCTTCAGTCATGAGTTCCGAGGAATCCTTTCAACAGCGTATCTGCGTTCGTTTCCAGAAGCTTCAAGAATGTCGGCGCCGGGCCCGACTCGTCGGTCAGCGAATCGACATAGAGGACCCCGCCGTAGCGCGCCCCGGTTTCCTGGGCCACCTGCTTCGCGGGCTTGTCGCTCACCGTGCTTTCGGAAAACACCACGGGAATATGATGGGCACGGACCGCATCGATCACCTGTCGGACCTGCTGCAGAGTGCCCTGGGCGTCGGCATTGATCGGCCAGAGATAGAGCGGCTTGAGATCATAACTCTTGCAAAGATAAGGAAAGGCCCCCTCGCTGGTTACGAGCCACCGCTGGCCTTCCGGAATGCGGGCGAGCTTGGCCCTGACCGGCTCCTCGAGGGCCTTGAGCTTCTCCTGATAAGCCGTCGCATTCGCGGTGTAGGCGGCCTCATTCGCCGGATCCGCCTTCACCAGCGCCTTGCGGATGTTCTCCACATAGACCTGGGCGTTCGCCGGTGACATCCAGGCATGCGGGTTCGGCTTTCCCGAGTAGGGGCCTTCGGTGATGCCCATCGGTTCGATGCCCTCGGTCAGGACCGCGCTCGGCACGTCCCGCACGTTGGCGAAGAACTTCTCGAACCAGAGCTCAAGGTTCATTCCGTTCCACAACACAAGGTCCGCCTGCTGGGCCTTTGCCACGTCCTTCGGGGTCGGCTCGTAGCCGTGGATCTCCGCGCCCGGTCGGGTGATCGACACCACCTCAGCCTTGTCTCCCGCCACCTCGCGGGCCATGTCGGCGATGATCGTGAAGGTGGTCACCACCCGCAGTTTGCCTGACTTGCGGGCGGATTTCTCACCACCGCAGCCGGTGACCAGGATCGCAGCAAGGCAAAGCATGCCGAATGCGCCAAGGATCCTGATCGCCTTTCCAAATCCCCTCTGTGCTCGTTCTCTGTTCATTTCAATACTTGGTGCTCATTGCGAGATAAGGTGTCATGTCGGCAGAAGCATCTGTTAGACCAAGCCTCACGCCTTCGTCCAACTGCCAGGTCCTTCCGGTGTTCAGGAGAGCCTCCCGTTTCTCCTGACGGAAGAAGGGCGGAATCAACTGAAGACCCGCGGTCTCTTTCGATCCCACCGTGCTGTTCAGTCGGCCCAAGGTCAGCAGCCGCGCCGATCCATCCCTTTCCCAAAGCGAGATCTTCCCCTCCATCTGGAAATGCCCTGCGTCCACCGAGTGGGGGCTTTCCATGGTGTCCGGACGATTCTTGCTCAGCGGGCGCAGTTCTTCCCCGATCGAAAATGAAAGCATCAGCAGCCAGCCCCAGAGGACTCGTGGCAGGGTTCGCATGGACAGAACTTAGTCTTGGCTAATTTTAGTATTCAAGACTAATTTGAGGCCTTGACCAGCAGCATTGGTGACTTGCATCGGCCTCAGGCTTCCGCCAACATCGTTTCGCGATGAATGGCCGCCACAAGCTCCGCTCCCTTTATCTGCTGGCCTTGTTCCAGCTGGTGGCCGGGCCTTTGGTGCTGTTTCAGGTCTCCGTCATGAGCCGGGTGGTGGTGCGCGAAGCCCCCAGCCACGGAATCGCCCAAGCGGTCGCGCGCGCGTGGCACAGCCCGGAGTTCCAGGCCACCCTGTTGGACGCGGAAGCGCCCGAGATGGCGAAGTCGAAGCCATCCGCACCTTCTCCCGATCCGAAAGCCAAACCCGTGAAAATGGACATGCCCTGCATCGATTGGCAGGACACGCGGCTGGCATGGATCAATCCCGCGACGCCGGTTCCGCGTTGCGACGGGGAGCCAAGCTGGACCCCGTTGTGGCCCCTGCCACCACCTGGGCCACCACCGAGGGTGGGGTGATTCGTGCCGGCTGTTAGGGCCGGTGAGCTTCAGGCACGTTGCCTGATCCGAACGTGTGCCGTGCGGGCCTTTCCGCATCGGACCTTCCCACTGTTTGCACAATCACATTCCCATCTTTCCCTCCATGAAACCACTTTCACTCATCCTTCCTCTCCTCTCCCTATCTGCCCACGCGCAGACCTCCCCTGATGAACTCGAACCGCTCATCGTCACCGGAAAATCCGAGAGCCTGGTCGGCACTGCAGGCACCGCCTCGAAAGGCCAGGCCAGCTTCGAGGAACTTGCCGAACGTCCCTTCTTGAGGCGTGGCGAACTCCTCGAACTCGTCCCCGGTGTGATCATCACCCAGCACTCGGGCGACGGCAAAGCGAACCAGTACTTCGTTCGTGGCTTCAACCTCGATCACGGCACCGACTTCTCCATTTCAATGGATGGCCAGCCGGTCAACTTCGTCACTCACGCCCACGGCCAGGGCTACGCCGACCTCAATCCGATCATCCCCGAACTCGTTGAAAAACTCGACTATTGGAAAGGCCCATTCTTCGGCCAGCTCGGTGACCTCAGCACGGCAGGTGCGGCGAAGTTCAACTTCTTCGACGCCCTCCCGCAGGGCATCGCCACTTTTGGCTACGGGGAGAACAACTACCTCCGCGGACTGCTGGCCGACACGATCGACCTCTCCGATGACAAACAGAAATCCGGCCTGACCTATGCACTCGAATACAACTACTACGACGGACCCTGGAATCGCGAAGGAAACTCCGAGCGGCTCAACGGCTTCCTCAAGTATTTCAAGGAATCCGGTCCGGACAAGTTCAGCCTCACCGCAATGGGATACGATGGCAGATGGGACTCCACCGACCAGGTTCCGCGCCGAGCCGTCGACAGTGGCTTGATCGGCCGTCTTGGAAACATCGACAACTCCGTCAACGGGGAATCCAGCCGCTACAGCCTGATGGGAGCCTGGGATCATGAAAACACCGATGGCCAAACCCATGCCGATTTCTATATCGGCTCGTATCATCTCGATCTGTTCTCAAACTTCACCTATTTCCTCAACGATCCGGTCAATGGCGATCAGTTCGAGCAACAGGACAACCGGGTCTTTGCCGGTGGTGAGATCCGTCGCCAATGGAACTTCGGCCAGAAGGACTCGCTCACGCTGGGACTTCAGACGAGGCATGACTTCATCAATGGAGTCGGACTCTACAACACCCGCAACCGCCGCCGCCTCAACACCGTTCGTGTCGATGATGTGTATGAGGGCAACATCGGCCTCTATGCCACGGGCGACTATCATGTGAACGACTGGTTCCGCATCCAGCCAGGATTGCGGGCAGACGGTTTCCAATTCGACGTCGACAGCGACAACCCCGCGAACTCCGGCGACAAGACCGCCGGCATCGTCAGCCCGAAGCTGAGCATGATCTTCGGTCCGTGGAAAGAAACCGAACTCTATGCCAATGCCGGAATGGGCTTTCACAGCAACGACGCTCGCGGGGTGACCATCAGCATCGATCCCGTCACCGGACTGCCCGCGCAGTCGGTCGATCCGCTGGTCCGCACTTATGGATACGAACTCGGAGTTCGCACGGAAGCCTTGCCGAACGTGGTCAGCACGCTCGCCCTGTTCTATCTGCACAGCGACTCCGAGCTGATCTACGTCGGAGACGCGGGAACCTCCGAACCAGGACCGGCGACGGAGCGTTTCGGGGTGGAGTGGTCCACCTACTGGCGTCCGACCGACTGGCTGTTCATCGACAACGAACTGACCCTTGCCGAGGGCAAGTTGATCGGAGTCGGGTCTGCCGATGAGATCCCCGGAGCCGTGCCCATCACCGTGAACGCAGGCATCACCCTTGGAAAAAAGGAGGGCCTTTTCGGCAGTCTGCGTGGCCGCTACTTCGCACCGCGTCCCTTGATCGAGGATGGAAGCGTGGAATCCCGGGCCAGCTTCCAGGTCAATGGCCGCATTGGCTACAGGAAGAATGATTGGGAAGTCGCTGTCGATTGCCTGAACATTCTTGGGCGGAAGGACAACGACATCGAATACTACTACGAGTCCCAGCTCCCCGGCGAGGTGGCCCCCGTGGGCGATGTGCACTTTCACCCTGCCGAGCCAAGAACCGTCCGCCTCTCCGTGACGCGGCGCTTCTGACGCTGGAGCCCTGACCCTTCATCACCCGGCGGGAGCTGCTCGACTTCCCGTCGGGCGGATCGAAATCGCATCAACCTGAATCCTGATATCCAAACCACGAAACTCACGAAACATCACGAAGATCAGGGAGTTCAGAATCGCGTCGGAATCATTCATCAGGTGCGTGCAAAGATCTTCACCCTTGCATCTTCTTTCGTGACTTTCGTGACTTTCGTGGTTTTTCATGATCCGTCCAAGAATCAAGACTTCGCCCGATGACCCGCCCGGTTCTCTGTTCCATCCTCGCCGCCACCGCCGCCACGTCGGTGGTGCCGCAGTTCTTCGTGTCCGGCTTCACCCACATCCTGCCGGAAGGTCTCGATCACATCCTCTTCATCCTCGCGCTGTTCTTCCTTTCCCGCAGCCTCAGCGTGCTGCTGGCGCAGATGACACTCTTCACGATCGGTCATTCGCTGACGCTGGGGCTCGCGCTGCATGGACTGGTCTCGGTGCCGACATCGTTTGTTGAGGTCGCCATCGCGCTGAGCATTTCATTCGTTGCAATCGAGAATTTGTTCCATGACCGCATCAGCCGCTGGCGCCCCTGGTTGGTCTTCGGCTTCGGGCTGGTGCATGGGCTGGGCTTCGCCCACACCTTCGGGGGAACCTCGCTGACCGAAATCGAGTTCCTCCCCGCGCTCTTCAGCTACAATCTGGGAATCGAAGCCGGGCAGGTCGTCGTCATCGGGCTGGCCTACGCTGCCGTTGCCGCGTGGTGGAAACGCGATCTCTACGTGAAACAGATCTCGCGAACCGCCTCCACGGTCATCGCACTGGTCGGATTTTACTGGGCGATCGAACGGAGTATTTGAGAACTCCTGGCCTCCATTTCATCAGGATTGATTGGAGGCCTGAAATCTTGAAAGCTTGCGGGATCATGGATTTCGACCGTTGGATGAAGCTATGCCGTGCTGCTGGTTTGGACGGAAGTAGTGAATGGATGAACCTCCTCGCCGGCTATGAAGACCCGTCCCGCGCCTACCACAACGCTGGTCATATCCGCGATTGTCTGGAGCAACTGGATCACCACTCCTCCCTCGCCGATGACCTGCTGGCATTGGAGTTCGCCATTTGGTTCCACGATTTCGTCTACGACTCCAAAGCAACCGACAACGAAGCACGCAGTGCTGAAGCAGCTGAACGCTTTCTCAAGGATACTCCGATTTGTTCGAAAGTTGGTGAGCTTATCATGGCCACGCGCCATGTGGCTGATGTTCTCAACGGAGATTCATGTCTGATCGTCGATATCGATTTGAGCATCCTGGGCAGATCCGCTCACGACTACAATCGCTACGCCGCAGCCATTCGAAGTGAGTATGCCTGGGTCCACGATGACGATTATGCAAAAGGCCGGAGCAGGGTTTTGAGTAGCTTTCTCCAACGCGCAAGGATCTACACGACCCAACCGTTTCGGGATCGCTACGAAACTCAGGCTCGACTCAATCTTCAGCGAGAACTCGACAGTCTGGATGGTTAGCCGAAGTCTACACGACCCAAGTTCACACAACCATCCCCTACCCCAATCCCCGACGAAGCCGACGAATTGTGTTACCCATGTTCAAGGAACCGGAGTCGTCCTACGTCCTCCCGCTGGATCTACTCTACAATCTCCCCCCGCAATAACATAGACCCATGACTGCCGAGCATCTGCCATTCCTGACCGTCGCGATCCTGGTGGTGGCCTTTCTCTATTCGAGCGTCGGGCATGCCGGGGCCTCGGGTTACATCGCGGTGATGTCGCTCTTCAGCCTGGCTCCGGACGTGATCAAGCCCACCGCCCTCGCCCTCAACATCCTGGTGGCCTCGATCGCCAGCTGGCAATTCTGGCGGGCAGGCCATTTCTCGTGGCGGCTGTTCTGGCCCTTTGCGATGCTCGCAATCCCGATGGCGTTCGTCGGCGGCTACCTCACGTTGCCAACCCATGTCTTCAAGATCGTGGCGGGCGTGGTGCTGCTGTTTTCCGCCTGGCGCTTCCTCTTTCACGCCAGCGATGATTCTGTTAGAGGCGAGCCATCCCGCCCGGTTGCGATCTCGCTAGGAGGCTTTCTGGGACTCCTGGCCGGACTGACCGGCACCGGAGGCGGTATTTTTCTAACACCTCTCCTGCTGCTCAAGCGCTGGGCTCACGCCAAGTCCGCAGCGGCCGTGTCCGCGCTTTTCATTCTGGTCAATTCGATCTCCGGACTGCTCGGAAACCTGAGCAGCACGAAGAATTTCCCGCCCTTCGCTGTCGTCCTCGCGGTGGCGGCAGTCGTCGGCGGAACCGCTGGCTCCTATTTCGGCAGCCAGCGGATCGGAGCAAGCACCATCAAGCGACTGCTCTCGGTCGTTCTCCTGATCGCGGGGACGAAGCTGATCTTGGCGAAATGACCCGCATGATCACTCCGCCGCCGTGCCGTTGCGGATGATGTCAAGGAAGCTCTGAGGATCGAGTGCGGCTCCACCGATCAGGGCCCCGTCGATGTCCGGGCAGGCCATCAGTTCGGCGGCGTTGTTCGGTTTCACGCTGCCACCGTACTGGATGCGGATCTTTGCAGCGGCATCGGGTCCGTAGAGGTCGGCGATGAGCGAGCGGACGAAGGCATGGGCCTCCTGAGCCTGCTCCGAGGTGGCGGTGACGCCGGTGCCGATGGCCCAGACGGGCTCATAGGCGATGACGATGTCACCGAGATCCTTCTCGCTGACACCTTCGAGGCCAGCGTTGACCTGGGTGCGGAGGACGGTTTCGAGATTTCCGGCT
>JAIXPW010000200.1 GCA_027485995.1 Verrucomicrobiaceae bacterium | reverse complement strand
CGTGAAGTTCATCCGGTGGTTGCGCGCCCAGCTGCTGGTCCCGTGCCCGTGGGACGACGCCTGTGCCCGCTTGCGCCTGATCTACGCGAGATGTTAGACCTCAACTTTGGACACCGTTCGCTGGGAACTTGCGATGTCGCTGCGGACGACACAAAGAAAAAGGCGCGGATCGCTCCGCGCCTTTTCCCTTTCGGTCCTCGCTCCAGTCCTGCAAGGCAGCACCGATCTCGCGTCGGTGAATCTTTTCAAGCAATCGATGACGACGGGTTCGGCGCCAGCGTCGACAGCCCCTGCCGGCGAGGCGGCAAAGCTTCCGCCTGCCCAGACAGTTCTCCATGATCTGATCAATCTCCGCCAGGCGGGAGGTCACCTCCGGGAGATTGACCTTCCGGTGTGTGATGAGGTGGGGACCTATCTTTGAATCGAGGTATTCCGGAAATCGGAAGTGGATTCCCCCTCCCCAGCCGATCCTCTGGAGATGATTCAGATATCCCGGGGTTCCAAGAGAATGATGACGGTGGGTTTCGAAATAGCCCCATCGTTCCTCCGGCAACTTCAGTGCCCGAAACGAACGCAAGCTGAACCGCCGAGGCTCATGCGGCCAATGAACCCTTCTCCCGGAAAGCCAACTCCAGCGATCGAACTCAGGGGATTTCGACCAATCGATCCTCTGGATCACCGGCAGGATCTCAATGAAGCGATGGGCATCGTCGCGCCGAAGCGCGGCCTCCGACCACTCAAACCAACGCTCCCAACCACGGTGGTAGGGTTCGTCCAGCGGAATGATCGGAGCCTCACGGTCCAGTCGACGCAGGTGATTCTCCTCCCGTTCGAGCGCACGAAGACGCTTCTCGGCAGCAAATTTGGGATCACGATGAGGATTCATGGCTTTCGAGGGGTTCAGAGTTCATCGTTGAGCTCCTGTCTCGTGCGTCGCCGTTCGGCACGGTGCCCGATCTGCCGAATCTGCTTGGGCGTAAGGTCGTCGTCGTTTCGCCAAAGCCTTCGGGACTCCCCTGCCATGATGCAGCCGAGCGGTCGGATTTCCGCGACAATGTCGGCAAGCCCGAAGGCGGCGATCTGCTTTCGAACCGACTCCGCATCCTTGTAGGCAAGGGGAGTTTCGCTGAGATCAGGCTGGCCACAGAACCAGCGCACGTCGAGTCCGCGCGTGGTGTCCTCGATCAACCTCCGCCTGGTCTCCTCGCCAGGATGGAGCTTTTTCAATGCCGTGCGCGACAGGTTTCGTCCGGCCCCGTGCGGGGCAAAGGACAGGAACTCGCCGTTGTCCGAGCCGAGCACCAACAGGATCGGCTCCGCCATATTGAGCGGAATGAGGCCTAGACGCGGGCGTCCCTGTTCGTCCTTCCACGCCGGGGTCGCGCCCTTGCCGTGGTAGTACAAATCTCCGCGCTGCCAGACGAAGTTGTGCTCGTTGCCCACCTCGGCCACTGGAACTGCCGAAATCCGTTCCAGGAAACGTCGGTGGATGGCGCGATGGTTCGCCTTGGTCCAGCGTGCCACATACTGCAGAGCATGCCAGTAGTCCCGTCCGGTGTCGGACGAGGCCTCGATCCAGGCAGCAGCTCGGGGGATGTGGGCACCTAGCCGCTCGACGTGCTTCACCGCCGCAATCTGACCCCGTGTATAAACATGTGCACCCAGTCCACGGGAACCATGATGGGTCACGAGCGCACGCAGGGTTCCAGGGGATCCGAGGTTGTCTGCCAGCTCCTCATGACCGGCGAGACGCAGTTTCGCGAGCATTTCGACGGTGACCTCCATCTCGCCCACGAAGGCGAAATGGTTGCCATCTCCCTGATCGGCGAGGTGGACATGGGCGCGCTCCTTCAGACCGCTCAGGAAGCGGTTCTCCCACACGTTCTCGTCGAGCACCGGATCATGAACCAGATCATCGAGATGGCGGTGACCGGGTCCGAAACGCGTGGCGGAAACCAGCGCGTCGAGCTCCTTCGCAATGCCGCTGCGTTCATGGTAGAACGTGGCAAACATCGAGCAGCACAGGTCCATCGAATGCGCGGAAGGGATGATGGCATTTTCTGCGGCGATGGCACCTCCCACGGGAATCACCGCCGGGCCGAGCCCCGAGGGGCAGGCGTCGGGCATGATCGTCCCGCCAGCGATGACTGGAGTCCGGAGGAGCTGTTCCATCTGCTTGCGCACGGCCGCGACATTCAGTTTCTCCTCCTTGGAGGAAGCCTTGATCGCCTCGGTCCAGCGTACGGGCTTTTCCCGCATCGCGACCTTCGGTGGAGGAGCGTGGAAGTCGCGCTTGAGGAGCTTGAATGCATACTTCTTGTCCGCGATGCGACGCGTTTCGTATTCGGCCACCTTCTTCAGCATGGCTTGCAGCCCGGCACCGGGCGGATAGCCGGCATCGAGCAGATCTTGTTCGGAAATCAGTTTCATAAAATGAGATATGGGTCCACATCGGGACATGAGGGCGTGATCCGTCCGTGTAATGGAATCGGATCAACAAGGGCCGCCTGACGACGGCCGAAGCCGCAGGTCTTCCGGTTGGAAAATCGGGACCACACCGGAAAACAGTCCGGTGAGCGGGAAAAGGCGAAACCTCACCGGGTCAGCCTCCTGCCAGATGCGCTCTGCTCAATTGAAAGCTCCAGAACGCACGTCCGTCAGTTCCCAACAGGGAAAAGGCGGCGATCGAAGTTGGATGATTGGAGGCGCATGGCGGTGAGCCGTGGAAGTTGCCAACTACTCGAAATGAGTCAAGGATGTTTATCTCGATCCTTCTCGCACGGACAGAATGGAAAGATGGGAAAGACCCGATGCCTGCAGATCGACCCGTCCGTCGCGCTTGCAGGTATCCGGCCTCTCAAAGTTGGAATCAGGTCAAGTGGCGGGCGTTTCCTTTTTCGTGAAGACCAGCGAGGCCACCACACCACCGGCGAGGATCAGGAGAATGACGCCGAGGACGGTGAAGTTGAACGAATCACCGAGCCAAGTCTTGAGCCATTTCGCGGCCAGCATCTTCACGCCGACGAGCATCAGCACGAGCGCCAGCGCGGGCTTGAGGTAGCGGAACTTGTCGATCATGCCCGCGAGGGCGAAATACAGCGAGCGCAGGCCGAGGATGGCGAAGACGTTGCTGGTGAAAACGAGGAAGGGATCAGCCGTGATCGCGAAGATCGCCGGGATCGAATCAACCGCGAAGATGAGGTCGGTGAACTCGACGAGGATGAGCGCGACCATCAGCGGGGTGATCAGCCACTTGCCTTTCGGAGCGGCATCGACCACGAGATCACTGACGGCGGTGAGCCCCGGTTCGGCGGATTCATGGGAGGCATCGGAGCCGGCTTTCACGAGGAAATGCTGGCCATGGTACCCGCGGGTGACCGGGAAGAATTTCCGGATCCACTTCACCAGCGGATTGTTCTTCGGGTGCTCCTCCTTTTCCTTCATCACCAACATTTTCACGGCAGTGAGGATCAGGAAGCCGCCGAAGAGATAGAGGACCCAGTGGAAGTACGTCACCAGGGCGGAGCCAATGCCGATCATCGCACCACGCATCGCCAGGGCCCCGAGAATCCCCCAGAACAGCACCCGGTGCTGGTAGCGCGGCGGCACGGCGAGCGAGCTGAAGATCATCGCGATGACGAAGATGTTATCAACACTCAGCGACTTCTCGACGACGTAGCCGGTGAGATACTTGGTCGCGGCGAGCCTGCCGTTGTTGATCATGCCATCGACCGCATCCGGCGAGCTTCCAAGTCCCCACCAATGGTGGTCGTAGGCCTGGTAAACGATTGCGGAGAAGGTCACTCCGAGGGTGATCCACACGGCCGACCAGCCCAGGGATTCCCTGAAGCCGACGACGTGGGACTTGCGATGGAACACGCCCAGGTCGAGCGCGAGCATGATGAAGACAAAGGAAAGGAAGATCAGCCACGGAATGATCATATGCCAACCTGGGTCAGAACATCCGACCGGACCATTGGAAAGCCCTGTGGATTTCCCACTCAGGACTCTTCCCAGTCGGACGCGTCGTGAAGATCCCGGCGAACCTTGCGTCGTTCCGCGCGGCGTTCGATCTGGCGGCGTTGTTTCGGAGTGAGCTCTCCCGCGCGATCCCGCCACGCCGGAACCTCGCCGGCCATCATGCAGTCCAGCGGGGAAATCTCGCCGATGATGGTCGTCACACCAAACTGCTCGATCTATTCAAGGATGCGCCCGGCGTCCTTGTCGGTGACGGGTGTTTCTCCAAGGTCCGGCTTTCCGCAGAACCAACGGAGGTCGAGGCCACGGGTCGAGCGAACGATGGCGGACTCGCGCTCATGGGGATGCTTGAACTGCCCTCGCAGGGCGGTTCGAGAAAGTTTCCGGCCTGCTCCATGGGGCGCGAAGGACAGCCAGTCAGTGCGGTCCGAACACCAGCATGATGGTCTCGACCATGTTGAGCGGGATGAGCCTGGGTAAAGGGCGGCCGAGGTCATCCTTCCAAGCCGGGGTCGCCCCCTTGCGATGGAGGTAGAGGTCGCCGCGCTTCCAGACGAAGTTGGGCTCGTTGCCCAGCGATGCGATTTTCCGCGAGCCGATGGCGTCGATGAAACGGCGGTGGATGGCCTCGAGATTCGCCCGGGCCATAGCGGGTGACGGTGGCGAGGGCATCGGGTTCGTCCGAAACCGGAAGAATCTCCGGATAGAAGGTAACGAACATCGAGCTGCCGATGTCGGAGGAATGCGCGGAGGGGGTGATCGCGTTATTCACGGCGATCACGCCGCCGACCGGCATGGTGGTGATTCCGGGATCAGCCGGGCAGGCATCGGGCATGAAGGCTCCGGCCTCGATAGCGGGGCAGGCTTGTCGCGGAGGCCCTGCTTCGGAGGAGGAGCGGCTTCGCGTTTCAGGAGTTTGAGCGCATAGGCCGGATCGGTGATGCCGCGAGCTTCAAGGGCGGTGGACTTTTTCAGGAGTTCCTGAAGTCGCGGTCCGGCCGGGTAGCCAGCCGCGATCAGGTCGTGTTCGTCCGACAAGGGCATTTCCGTGGGATCACGCGGCCGGATAGCGAACGCGGAAGTTCCCGGCGGGGATCGAGTAATCGACGAGGTCGAGCAGCTTGGCATTGCGGACGCCCGCTTGGGGAGCCACGCCTTCGCAACGCATGCCGAGCTTTTCCATCACGCGACCCGAAGCCGGGTTCTCAAGGCGATGGCGGGCCTGAACCGAGTCCAGTTCGAGTTCCTCGAAGCCGTAGGTCACCAGTGCGCGGGCCGCTTCGGTGCAGTAGCCGTGGTTCCAGTAGGGAACGCCGATCCAGTAGCCGAGCTCGGCACGCGGACCTTGGGCGAAGAGTCGCAGGGAAACCGCGCCGATGAGGGCACCGGTCTTCTTGATCGTGACGGCCAGGGCGATCTGGCGGTGGGTCCGCCATTCGAGGAGATGCGAGGAGATCCAGGCCTCCGCGACCCCATCGGGATACGGGTACGGGATTTCCGCGGTCATTTCCGCGACGCGGCGGTCACCAGCCAGGGCCTGGACGCGCAGGGCATCGCGGAGGACGAAGGGACGCAGGATGAGTCGCTCGGTTTCGAGGGTGGGGTAAGGGCGGAAGTTCATGAGTTCAGAGGGGGTGAAGTGGGGTTTGATTCGTTCCGCACGCGGCGGAGGGGTTGGAGGAAGTGGTTCCAGTCCTCGATCTGGTGGAGATTCCGGATCCTCAGCGTGGAGGGGACCGGACGGGGAGCGCGAGGCGCGGAGAGCAGTCGCAGTCCGGCCTCGCCGGGCGTTCGGGCACCCTTGCGATGATTCACGGCGCGATCCGAGAGCACGCAATTCTCCCAAGCATCCGCCCCACCGCGCGAGCGCGGCTGGACGTGGTCGATGCTGGCTTCCGAAGCACTGAGGACGCGGCCGGTGTATTGGCAGCGGCCGCCATCGCGTTCCCAGATGCCTCGCAGGTTGAAGGCCGGGCGGACCATCGGGACGCGATCGTAGCGGTTCAGCACGATCACGGTCGGAACAATCACGCGACCAGTTGTCGTGCCGACCGAGGCATCGCCCTCGCCGGGAGCGAGCTGCCTCCACGTCTCCCAATCCAGGGGCTGCATGTCGTGCAGCCCCTGGATCCGGAGCGCCCGCGCCGTGCCCGCCGTGAGATACCCGAAGGCATCGGCGGGGGTGACGGCGTGAATCGCCTGCCAGTTCCGGTTCAGGACCAGGACAGTGGCGCGATGGAGCAGGGAAAGGGTCATGATGGAGTCGGTTGGCGGGTGATGGGCACGACTCCTCGATGACTTATCTATCAGGTCCTCCCCGGATGATAAGGGAAGAGATGATTGAAAGATCCTTTCGGAGCCGGATCCATTCCAGGCGGAATGGAAATGAGAGTTCGTGTCAGTGGACGGATGGGTGGATCAGGGTGGGGTTCGGAGGTGTGGAAAGCTGGATTGGGTGGAAAACAAAAAGCCCCGCTTCCGGTGGGAAGCAGGGCGGCGTGGAAATCGGTTTCTTTCGCTGCGTTCAGGCCGTTTGAGGCCTTGTCCTGCTTCTGTGGCTGGGTTTGCCGGCGGCGGCAATCATTCCCTGGGAGGAATGTGGGCGTTTGCCCTGGGAAAGTTCGCCCGCCTGCCAAGACATCCCTGCAAACGACAGCGCGACCTCATTGACGAGGCAGCTGGCGTTCGGGATGCGTGTGGCTTGGTAAAGCATTGACGTTTTCTTGGAGTCGCAAGGGAGATATGTCATTCCGCGCAGACCGTCAATCAGGTTTTCAAAAATCTTTCATGATGGGCGGGTGCGGGCGGGCCTTAGACGAGTCTTGGACTTCACCAACGAGGCTGCTAGTCTGGCGACATGCCGCAGGAACCCTGGACCATCGCGCTCGAATTGGGCGGGGTCATTCTGTTGTACACGATCGGATTCCTTCACGTGGTTCATGCCCTGATGCACGTGCGGACCGCGCAGGGAACGATCGCCTGGATCGTCTCGCTGGCAATGTTTCCCTTCCTGGCGATACCCCTTTACTGGATCGCCGGGCGACGTCGATTCGAGGGCTACGTCAAGGGTCGTCGGGGCGAGGACGCCAACCTCCGCAAGCTGGCGAACGAGATGCACGAGCGGCTGCGCGAATACGAGTTGCCGGTGGAGGATGCCTTTGCCCGCGGGGCCCAGTTGCTGGGTGGGTTGCCTTTCACGCGGGGAAATGAACTCGATGTGCTCATCGATGGCCTGGAAACCTATCGCGAGGTGTTCGGATCGATCGCGAAGGCGCGCGAGTATGTGCTGGTGAATTTCTACATCGTGAAGAACGACCGCGTCGGCAACCGCTTCAAGGATGCCTTGATCGAGCGGGCGAAGGCTGGAGTGAGGGTGTATTTCCTGTTCGATGAAATGGGCTCCAGCAAGCTGTCACGCTCGTTCCTCCGCGAGCTCAAGGAGGCCGGAGTGGAGCACAATTACTTCGGAACGAACCGCCGCTGGTGGTCGCGTCTTCAAATGAACTTCCGCAACCACCGCAAGATCGTGGTGGTGGACGGACGCGAGGCCTTTCTCGGCGGGCTGAATGTGGGCGACGAGTATCTGGGTGAGGATGCGAGCATCGGGGCCTGGCGAGACACGCATTTGAAACTCTCCGGTCCGGCAGTGCAGGCGGTGCAGCTGGTGTTCTTGGAAGACTGGTACTGGGCCTGCGGCGAGGTCCCGAAGCTCACCTGGGAGGCGGACGCCAGGGCTGCGGATCAGGAGGCCGTGATCATTCCCACCGGCCCGGCCGACCCGGGAGATTCCTGGCAACTGGTGGTCGCGGAGGCCGCAAACACCTCACGGAAACGGCTTTGGATCGCGTCGCCGTACTTCGTGCCGGATGAGGGCGTGGTCACTGCGCTTCAAACGGCGTCCTTGCGTGGGACGGATGTGAGGATCCTGCTGCCACAAAAAGCGGACCATCTTCTGGTGTGGCTTTCCTCGTTCTCGTTTCTGGAGGACACCCTGCCGTTCGGTGTGAGAATCTTCCGCTATCAACCAGGTTTCCTGCATCAGAAGGTGATGCTCATCGACGACCGTCTCGCGAGCGTGGGCACGGCGAATCTCGACAACCGCTCGTTCCGACTGAACTTTGAAATCACCGCGCTTTCCTCGGATCCGGGGTTTGTGCAGCAGATCGAGGCGATGCTGACTGAGGACTTCAAGGCCACGATCGAAACGAAGATCGAGGATTTCACCAAGCGGCCGTTCTGGTTCCGGGCGGCCTGTCGTCTGGCGAGATTGATGGCGCCCTTGCAATGATATCATGAATCCATGTCTGGATTGCCTATCTTCAGTCGATGAGTTTCATCGAAACAACTCACAGACCGGACTCCGAGTGCCGTCGGGACGAATCAGCCAGAAGCCCTTGAAGTCCGCATTCGCTTTGGGCGGTTTGGCCGTTGGTTCATTGCAGTAGAGCTGCCAGTAAACCGCATAGGGGCAACCGAAACGCCTCGCCTCCGCGAGCAGGGCCGTCGTGCGTTCCAGCACAAGTTGCGGACTGGCCTCGGACTCAGGGAGGCCAAACTCACCGACATAAACGCCGTTCTGACCAAAGGGAGCCGTCGGTCGCTTGTGCTTGGCAACAAATGCCAGAGCCTCGGCAAACTGCGCCGGAGAGTCCTTGGTGTCCCATGCGGAATAAGAAGCCAGATCCACCTCCACCTGAGGCAGGACATCGACCGTGACACTTGGCTCTCCCTTGGTCTGCGCCTGTCTGACCAGATTCACCTCGCAGGCGTGAAAGACCCGTGCTCCTCCCGACGCGAACTCCGCGCGTCCAAGTGCAACGCCACGCTGCCTCGCAGCCAGCCAGCGAATCATCGCCGCAGTTGCCTTGGAAGTTGGCTTGATGGATGGATCAAAGCCGCCGCGCAGGGCCCAATCTCCTTCCCAGTTCTGAATGACAAAGGTCTTCCGACTCTTGCCATAAGATTTGAGAAGATATCTCGTGAGATTTTCAAAGCACTCTTGCTCTGCTTGCTCGTCCTCTGCTGAAAAGCCCTCCCGCCAATAACTCGCGGAGCGCCCAGGGCGAAATGAGGTCAGGATGAAGGTCTCGAAGTTCCTCGCAAACAGAGCCCGACAATAGGGCGTATCCGCCAAAGCCTCAAGCGAGGTCACCGTGGGCCATTGCGAATGGAAAGGGTATAACTTCGTGGACGGATTGTCGGTATCGAGGCTCAGACTCACCTTCAGGCATTTCGCTCCGAGGGCCTGCGCTTCCGCCGCGCCTTCATTGAGGTAGTCCGACTCCGAGAAGGAATAAAGGCCACCGATGTGTGCGACTCCCAACTGGGTTTGCGGTGGCGGAGATGTGGCTTGTGCCTGGGCCAGCGCGGGCAGGCTGATGATGAGCCCTATAAGAACGCTCTTTTGCATGGGGTCGTGGGTGTGCCGATGGCCTGACGGGTTGATTGCCATCAGCCAAACGGGTTGATCTTCACCTTTCTAGCGTTGGGTTTCTGGAATTGCGACGAAGAGCCGCTTGAGGCGCCGACAACCCAGGCTTTTCAATCCAACATTCATCTCGCTAGGCTTTGCCCTCATCCCACCCTTCACCCATGAGAAAATCGAAAAGCTCCCGGAAACTTTCAGCCACCCAAGCCCGCGAGTTGCTTGCGAACTTGAGGGCGCGTTTTGACAAGCATCCGGACCGTCATCCTGGAGAGAGGTGGGAGGAGATCGAAGAGAAACTCATACGACAGCCCGAAAAGCTGGTGTCCCTGCTGGAGATGGAGGAAAGCGGCGGCGAGCCGGATGTGGTGGGCCGCGATCCGGAAACGGGTGATCACGTCTTTTTCGACTGCTCGGCGGAAACTCCGAAGGGCCGAACGAGCCTTTGCTACGACCGCGCAGGACTGGACTCCCGCAAGGAGCACAAGCCGGCGAACACGGCGTTGGATCTGGCCGAAACGATGGGCATCGGGCTGCTGACCGAGGATCAGTACCTCCTGCTGCAAGGGCTGGGAGAGTTCGACCTGAAGACCTCCAGTTGGGTGCTCACTCCACCTGACGTCCGCAAGCGGGGCGGTGCGCTCTACGGGGAATGCCGATACGGTCGTGTCTTCGTCGGTCACAATGGGGCGCAATCCTACTATGCAGCCCGTGGTTTCCGCGGGTCATTGAGGGTCTAACAGACTGACGGCTGCGGGGAGAACGCCACAACCGAGAAACAAAGGCCGGGCTGGTCAAGCGGTCGCCTGCCGCATAGGCTCGCCGAGGTGCGTCGACCGGTCCTGATCCTCATTTCCCTGCTGGTGCTTGCCCTGACCGCCTGGCAGCTCATGCCGCGTTTCCGGGAATGGTTCCCGGTGGCCAGCGTCAGCAGTGGCCCCAAGCCCGATCCCGCGACCTACCTGACCCTTTGCGCGGATCTTGAAAAGCGACGCGCCGCGCTTGAGAAACGTCACCTGGCCGCGCGCGGCGAATCGGATCGGGCAATGATCGAAGCCGAGGCCAGGGCGGATCTGGAGAGCACCCTGCAGGCAATGATGAAGTGCTGGCTCGGAACGCCCTGGGACTTCAATGGCACCGCCGCTGGGCCGGGCCAGGGCAAGATCGCCTGCGGTTACTTCGTGGCGACCGTCCTGCGCGACGCCGGGTTCCGTGTCGATCGCTACAAGCTGGCCCAGCAAGCCTCCGAGCACATCCTGCAAACCTTCGTCGACCGCAAATCCTTCCAGCTCAGCGCAGGCAAACCCTACGAGTCCTTCGTTTCCTCGGTCGGGCAAATCGAGCCCGGAATCTGCCTTGTCGGGCTCGACACTCACGTCGGCTTCCTCATCCGGGAAGGCTCCGGCTTCCGCATGGTCCATTCCTCAGTAAGCGCTCCACGGAGCACCCGGTGCCGGGCTTTGCTTGTTGATCAGGCTTCACGAGGCCGCGAGTTTCTGGGCTCGGGCTGTGGTGTCGGGACGCCAGTTGGCGGGCAGCAGGGCG
>JAIXPW010000231.1 GCA_027485995.1 Verrucomicrobiaceae bacterium | reverse complement strand
TTCGAAAAGCCTTCATGGCCGATCCTTCGCTGCCGATCAGCGTCGAGGCCCCCACCGAGGAGGTCATCAAGATCACCGCGAAGATCCTGAAAAAGGACGTGCGCGACATCGTCGTCATGATCCTCGATCGCCCGCGCAACCAGCCCTACATCGACGCCGTCCGCCGCATCGGCGCGAAGCTGCGGATGATTTCCGATGGCGACATCGCCGCCGCCATCGCCCCCGCCCTGCCCGACAGCAACGTCGATCTCTACGTCGGCATCGGCGGTTCTCCGGAAGGTGTCCTCTCCGCCGCCGGCCTGCGCTGCCTCGGCGGCGGACTTCAGGCGAAGATCTGGACACGCGATTCCCTCGAACGTCGCGCCCTCATCGCCGAAGGCCACGAGGCCTTGCTGAACCGCGTCTATCTCTCCAAGGACCTCGCCAAGGGCGAAAGCATCATCTTCTGCGCCACCGGCATCTCCGACAGCCCCCTGCTCCGTGGCGTCGAGGTCAGCGGCAGCATCGCCCGCACCCACTCGGTGCTCATGCGCGTGAAAAGCCGCACCGTCCGCTCCATCAAGGCCTCCCACGACCTCTCCAAAAAAACCTTCAACCTACGCTCCAAAGGCGGCGAGACCTTGTTGTCGGACTAAGGAAAACTGTTCACTTGAGACGGAATCGTCCATCGCTTAGGATCAATCCATGAGTGCCTTGGAAATCGCCGAACTCTGCGAATCCCTGCCGCCGGAAAAGCGGGAGAAGGTGGCGGATTTTGCGCGTTTCCTCCTTGCCCGCCAACAGGACGAACGCTGGGAAGCCATCATGACCGAATCCAGACCGAGGCCAAAACTCGATGCCTTTCTTCGCGAGTCCGCCACGGAAGCTGACGAACCCTTCGACCTGAAGCGTTTGTGATCTCACGGGTGCGGCCAAGTTTCTGGCGCTCCTATGAGGCCTTGGATCCAAGGCTCAAGGAAGCTGCACGCCGCTCTTACAAGCTCTTCGAAGCAAACCCCGACCATCCCTCGCTTCGCTTCAAGAAACTGGCGGGCCATGACCGGGTCTGGTCCTTCCGTATCAATGATTCATACCGGGCTCTCGCCGAGAGGAATGGCGACACGGTCATCTGGTTCTGGATCGGCTCACACAATGAATTCGATAAGCTCTTCGGCTGACCAAGGAAAGCTCCACTGATTGACGGAATCATTTGGAATCCCTCGCGAACTTCCCACCCTCATGCCCAATCCCCCCATCCCCGCCGGAACCCGCATCGGCCATGTCCATCTCAAGGTCGCGGATCTGGAGCGTTCGCTGGCGTTTTATTGCGGCGTGCTCGGCTTCACATTGATGCAGCGTTTCGGCACGCAGGCGGCCTTCATCTCGGCGGGCGGCTATCATCACCACATCGGCCTGAACACCTGGGAAAGCCTCGGCGGCCAGCCACCCGCCCCGGGCACCACCGGCCTCTTCCACACGGCGATCCTCTACCCGGAGCGCAAGGATCTGGGCGATGCCCTGCGACGTCTTCAAGCCGCTGGCATCCCCCTCGATGGCGCGGCAGATCACGGCGTCAGCGAAGCCCTGTATCTCCGCGATCCGGATCAGAACGGCGTCGAGCTCTACTGGGATCGACCGAAGGAGCAATGGCCCGTCGATGCGAACGGCGGACTGTCGATGTTCACGCGGGCGTTGGATTTGGATTCGCTGTTGGTTGCTGGAGCTTAGAGTAAACCCGCGCGCTGGCGTCTGCGTTGCAGTCGGCGGAGGTGGAGCGTCCGAGGCGAAACGAACGGGCAAGGCCCGCTCTGCGGCCTTTCACAGCTTGCCGGGCTTGCCCTAAAACTGAATCTCACGGAACCAAGCCCGGTTACGATCCTTGGCGATGAACAAGGCTGCCTGACTTGTTCCGTCATCACGCACATAACGCGAAATCTCAATGTCTTCAGAGGTCCCGTCGGGATGGTATTCAGTGACCCACTGCCAATCCCCCTTCACCACCGGCCTGAAGCCACCCCGCTTGAGCAGATCATCGCAATCCCTCGGATCAATCTCGAAGTCGATGATCGCATTGCCTCCCGCGAACGCCACCACGCCCCTTGCCTTGAGGTTCGCAGCCGACTCAGGAACAGGCTTGCAGATGAACAACTCGAAGGCCCGTTTCGGATCTTCCTTTGAGAGCTCCCTTGGCGTGAGCCCTACCTTTAGGCCATATCCCAGAATGGCGAGAACCCCTGCGGCCAGAGCGAGCGCAATGAGATTATTTTTCATCATCTTACCAACTTCGAAGTGGTGGCAACCGCTGCCGGGAAGGCCACCACAGGTCAGCGTAAAGGGTTCTCATCACGATTCAATCTCCGACTCGCGGCGGGGCAGCGGGTTGTCCACCCACGTCTTGTTCTGCCAATTTGTTTCGGGAAGCGACCATCGATGCACACAATTCCGCTTGATTAGGAAAGGCGGCAGCAACTTCGAGTAAAACAGATTCCATCTGCCTTCGATCTCGGAAGGGATAAACATCCAAATTCATGGCCACAAAAGCTCGTCGCTCATCAGCTCCCGAAGCAAGCCAGCGCTCGGCATCCCGCTTGATTCTCGTGCCGTTGTCGCTGGTGCTCCAGATCATGATGGCCAGAATCGCGGCAACGCTCTCCCAAGGTGTCATCATCGGCGAGGAATCTACTACCCAGTCAGCTATCCCATCCTCACCTTGCTCTCTGATCAGTTGGTCAACCAAGCTGAACGTTGTCGGGGATGGACGATTCTCAGGCGGGGTGCGAGCGATCTCCGCGTAGGTCTGGTCGAGAGTGCTCATCTTTTCCAGCAGCTCGTCTAGGTCATCCACGGCGGGGAGGGAAGCCTGAATTCCAAGAAGGACCTTGCCCGCAGTTGGATGCACCAGCTTGTCATCCCGGCCTTTGAATTGGTGGCCTGGATAGGGTGTTTGATAGGAGTACGACCATGGCCAGTCCATTGGCTGCCGCGTAACTGCATGCGTCACGCAGCTTGTGCATCTCACAAAGAATCCACTCATCCTCTCGAATCTCCGCCTCAGTCGCCTCCACATCTTCGAGGGTGACAATAGCTACCGAAAGAGCAGCAGGGAGATGATAATGTGGTCTCGCGATCGGATGCCACATCTCGGTGTCCAAAGGTGTCCCTGCGTTCAGAATCGGATCAATCCGGGGATGATCTGCGATGAAATGCGAACAACCGAAAGACTGGGTTGCAGCTTCCGAAATGGATTCGCGGGTGTGCCGCTGTGCCACCTTGTCGACCGGTATCATCAAAAGCGTTGCGAAGTGTGCCATCAATTTTTGGATAACGTTAAATGTAGTGGTACGGCGGCGCAAGACTGACAGAGCGAAGCAAACGAGGGGGCCTGTTCTCCGTCGCCACCCACGACGTGTTCGCCTTCTTATTCTAGTATAGTTCGTGGATTATCCAGGTCGTCATCGTGAACCAGGAAAAGCGTTCCGTCCTTGAGGAAATGGAAGTCCACCGATCCTGGTGAGTAACGAAAGATGGCACCGAGGCCTCGATGACCTAGGCCTTGCCCAACCTGCGACGGCAATCCAACCTCCGAAATCACAGCGCCCAGATCCATCCCGATTGAGATCGATCCAGTGTCTCCGCTCGCCGAATAGCGCGTGAGCCAAGCCTCGAACCTTCCCCAAGCTGGCACTGTTACTCGATAAGAATGCTCCTGATCGCTGATCCACGCTTCCGAACCAGGAACAGATAGTAGATACTTCTTCACCCTCTCAATCGCTTCAGGCATGTCGCGCGCCGATTCGGAGTATGGCACCTTGGCGTTCAGCTCCCGACTGCCATCGGCGCCGAGAACGATTCCGGTTGCCTGCTCCGCGTATGACAAGTTGATGGGCATTACTTCTTGGCCGAACCGTTTTTATTCTCCCGCTCGGAACTGGACACCTAACAGGAGGATCTCTGGAAACAACTGACTGTCAATGCACCGCTCCTGAAATATTTGGCATTCCAACGCCTGTGGAGTTGGTTCAGTTCTCCGGAAGGATTGGATTGCGGAGGCCCTCGAATGTAGCGCTTTGGAACTTTTGATTCTTTGGAGCTTGGAGGGGAATGGTGGACCCTGTGCGCTCTTGCCCGGTGGTGGACAGGAACGGCGGACTGTCGATGATGATCCGGCCTTGGGATCCGGAATCCCTGCTAGCTTTCGGAGCGTAGCGCTGGTGTTGGGACAGGAATGTCCCAACTCCATTCCAGTTTGGCACCGGCACCTCTACTGGGTTGCGATGACAATCCCCTGCCCATGCAGAAGATCGTCATCGCCGGGCCCGGCCCCGCTCACGCCGCGTGCCAGACGCCATCGACGTCCCGCCGGTGGATGAACCTGCCACCACAATCGATGGCGAACAGGTGAAGCCAGCCGTTCTCGACGAGCTGTCGGACGCCCTCATGTTTCGTGATCACCGCATCGATATCCGCGCAAGGGGCCTCGATGAAGACACTGAGGCGCAGGGGTTCGTGCACCCAGTTCTCGCCGTCGTGGACACTCTGCAGCGGCAAACCGGCGAGGAGATCTCCACCATTTCCCTGCTGGATGCCGAAGGTGCCGACAACATTGTGCGTGACCTTGTTGCCACTGCCCCAAAGGGGGTTGTTCACCGTGCTGGCGTAGTATTGAAGGTTGATCCAGTTCGCCACGATCATCGGCGCGGTCATGATGAGTTCGAGCGTGCTCCTGCTTGGATCGGCGGCGGCATCATAACTGTGCAGGAAGACCCGACCCTGGAGGTTCAACTGCCGGGTGCGCTCCCTGGGTGCGGCGATGAAGGCCGCGTTCCCCGCGAGGCCCCATTCCGGCCGCACCTGTGACCAATCGCCGCTGCGCTGATCGATGAGTTTCCCAAGCTCGGATTCAGCGGCACCTGCAAGCCCCAGTGTAGCGGCACGTTGCTGGCGGCAGCCGTTCGATGCCTCCTCAAGCCAGAGCTGGAGCTGGGTGAGATCCGCCTGATGGGAGGAAGGCAGCTTGTCGGAGTCGAACAGGGTAATGACATCCGTCGTGGTGTTATGGAGGGCCGCGATGAAATGCGTGTCTTCGGGGATCTGAATGCCTTGAGCGCGCAGGGCCTCGCGGACATGAGATTGATTGAGGATCGCGACGGCGATACGGGCATTCGAATCCCCTGCATGGCCCCCGCAAGCACCGCAGTCGAGTCCCGCCGCGTAGGGATTGTTGGTGGTGTGGCTGCCGTGGCCGCAAAGCATGACCAGTCGCGCGAAGTTGCTGGTGAGCCCCATGTTCTTCAATGCCCCGAAAGCCAGTTGGACCTGATCCTCAGCCGGAATCCCGAACTCCAAGGGGCTGTCGTCTGGAACATCCGCAGCGACCTGCCTTTCTTGATGCAGATTCGGGGAAGCACAACTTGAACAGGCGTGTGACTTCGGTTTCCCGCCAAGTTGGAAAGAGTCCCGCACCAGCTTCCAGGCGAAGCCGATCCCAGCGGCTTCAACAAAACTGAAGCAGCTCACGGCCGAGGTTTTGAAGGCATTCCACGAGTGTTCCGTGCGTCTTCCGAGTTGTCTCTTCTGCCGCGCGTCCCTTTCCTGCTCAGGCGTGGCCTCGGGGAGGTGCTCGTGGACGCGATACTTCGGTGAGAGCAGAACTGGAACCTGGGAGGTTCCGTGCCGTTGACCGTAGGGCACGTATTCGATCGGCATGCCAAAGAAGCCTGCAAACCCAAGCGTCTCGATCTGATCCGACGAGGACTCCAGAGAGCGCCGCATCACCTCGGACCTCACGTCAATGCAGAACACGGCCTGCACCGAAGAGCGTGCCTTGGAGGCCACTGGTGGGGAGCTGGCGGATTCATGGATCTTCAAGATAAGCTCGCGCTGGAAGCCCGCCTCCAGCGCACGCTGCCAAAGAAGATGCCGCTGCAAGATCGGATCGTGCGGGGATTTTTCGACTGAGAGGGTCTTCAGCCAACTCTCCCGCAATCCGGTCCCATCGAACTGCCTGGCAAGCTGCAACTCGAACACCAGCCGGGCGGCGAGCAGTTCGAGCAGTGATTCATCGAATGAGCCACTCATCGCCTTGTCCCTGACCCTGTACTGAACATAACTGCTCCAGCCCGGCAGAGTCATGAGAAGCCGGTGCAGATAATCCTCCAACTGCGCGACAGGCACCTCAAGCTCATCAAGGATCTGGCATATCGCCGAAGTGGCGCCTTCGGGCAGGCTCTTGATCAGCTTCCGGAAGCCATCAAACCCGATGATCTCGGGCGATGCGTCAATCGTCGCCGCCCGACGCCAGGCGGCGTAGAGTGGCAGCTTCTGCCAGGGCATCCGCCATGAGGATTGACCTTTATCAAAATAAGCTGCGCACCATCTGGAGATTTCCTCGGTGACGAGGGAGTTCCATGGCCTGCCAGATGTGGAAGTGGCGAAATCCGCGAGGCTGTGAATGGTCACCAGTGGCTCGGACCCTGGATTCTCCAGCCATGCCAGAAGATCGCTGCTGCTGAGTTCGGAGCCACTCTGCTGGATCGCCTCCGCAAGATCCTGACCGGTGATCCGACCCCGTTTGAACTGTTGCTGAAAGTAGTCCACGTCCATGACCATGTCCTGATGGGCGACACGCCGCATCAGCCCACAAGCGGCTTCGAACGATCGATCAGCCAGCCCGAGGAAGGGATTGACCGCGACAAAACTCTGCAGGGGCCACAGCGGTGGCACGCGCAGGCAGGCCTTGCAGGCGTGACCGAGCAGGATCGGACTGTCTGCCTGGATGGCACGATTCGCGGAGTGCTTTCCGGCTGGCGATGAAGTGAGGATGGCGTTCATGGGAAGTTGAGTCTTGAGGGGATCAGGAGATCAGTTTGGCGGTGATGCGGTTGAATAGGGTGCCCAGGTAGAAGCCATTGCTGGCATGGACATAGAGGCGTGCGAACACTGGACGTGAGGACCAGCTGGGCAGCTGGGACTGGAAGATGAGCACCGAGAGGAAAAGCAGCGCCACGAAGACCATCACCCCATGCTCAACCACGCTGCGGGGTGGAGCGTAGGTCGGCAGGCTCGCCGCCAGCAGGTGCTCGAAGCCCGCGTGGAGGGTGAAGCAGGCGAGCGTGGCCGCTGTCACGGTTCCGATGCCGCGCAGCAGGAGCTTCTGCCTCATGGTGCTGCTCCACAGCGTCCACAGCAGATAAGCCATGGCCATGATGAAAACCGCGATGAGCAGGAGTTGCCCGGGATCGCTTTCAAGGCTCACCCCAAGCGCGGCAGAGATGCCAGAACCGACCGCGATCGACGCCGCCAAAGAGCCCAGCACCACAAGCGGATGGGCTGCTGGCCGGCCAACCGGTGTCCAAGCCGACTTGGTCAGATTCACCACGCTGCCGCTGCTGAGGAAAGCGTGGGCCTTGTAGAGCGAATGCGCGACGATGTGCAGCACCGCGAGAGCGAAGGCCCCAAGACCACATTGAAGCATCATGAAGCCCATCTGCGCCACCGTCGACCAGGCGAGCGATTTCTTGATGCTCGTCTGGGTCATCATCACCACGCTGGCGAAAAGCGCGGTGAAGGCTCCGAGCCACGCCAGCGTGTTCAACGCGGCGGGTGCCTGTGTGACCAGCGGGCTCAATCGCACGATCAGGAACCCACCGGCATTGATGATGCCCGCATGCATCAGCGCGGAGACTGGGGTCGGCGTTTCAAGGGTATCGGGCAACCACGAGTGGAATGGAAACTGAGCGGACTTCAGCATCGCCGCCGCGACGAGCAGGCCTGCCACGGCACCCGCGTGCTGGCCCTCCGGCTTCGAGAACAGTTCATGAAACTCCCAGGTCCCATGACCGCGCCAGACCAGGACCAGTGCCGCGATCATGCAGGCGTCCGCCAGCCGGCTGATGATGAACTTCTTCCGCGCCGCCACCATCGCCGCCGGTCTGTCGCGGTAAAGGGTGAGCAGTTGATGCAGGCTCAGGCTCGTGGCCACCCATGCGGCGGTGAAGAGCAGGAGATTGCTTGAGATGATCAGGACCACGACGCTCGCAAGGGTCGCCACCATCCAGCAGGAAAAGGTCGCTTGGACTGGATCCCCATCGAGATAGTTGATGGCGTATCGGGTCACCACCAACCCGAGAAAGCCCACCAGCACCAGCATCAGCGAGGACAGCGGATCGATCAGAAAGGCCAGCTTCGCCGGTCCCCAGGCAACCAGTTCGAACCGCATCGGCCCCGCAAGGATGACCGCGACCGCCAGCAGCAGGGATGCGACGAAGACCATCCGGGCAAACCACTCCGCTCCCTCTGCGGAACGCTTCCCATCCCTCAGAAGCATGGAGACGATGATCAGTCCCACAAGCAGCAGTGGGGCGATCCAGTTCGAGGCGTCAAGAAGCGTCGGAGTTGAGAGAAGCAGGTGGTTCATGGGCATGTGGATTCGACGGCGACATCCTTGCCTGATTTTTACGCTTTGATCCATTTCATGTTTTTGCAATGATCGTTCGCTTTTATAAAAGCATGACAACATGGCCTTCCTGAACTACCACCACCTCCGCTACTTCCGCGCCATCGCGCATGAAGGCAGCCTCACCAAGGCCGCCAAGCATCTGAATCTCTCCCAGTCAGCCTTGAGCATCCAGCTGCGGAGTCTTGAGGAAAATCTCGGCCAGCAACTGTTCGAACGGAAGCACAAGTCGCTGTTGCTGACTGAGGCCGGACAGATCGCCCTTGAGTATGCCGACTCCATCTTCCGCAGCGGCGAGGAGCTGACCGACCTCCTGCAGAACAGTGCCAAGCGAAGCCGCAGCTTCCTTCGGGTTGGTGCCGCATCCAATCTGTCACGGAATTTCCAGCTCACCTTCCTGCGGCCCCTCATCACGCGTGAAGACGTCGAGCTCGTCATCCACTCCGGATCGCTCCGCGAACTGCTGGTCCAGTTGAAGGCCCACACGCTCGACGTGGTGCTCTCCAACTCGCCTGTCAGACGCGATGCCGAGTCCGGTTGGCACAGTCACCTGCTCAACGAACAGCCGGTGAGCTTCGTGGGACGCAAGGTCCGGGGAATGAAACCCTTCCGCTTTCCCGAGGATCTGCGGCATACTCCGGTGGTGGTCCCGAGCCAGGAGAGCAGCATCAGGGCCGCCTTCGACCTGCTGATGGACCAACTCGGCATCCGTCCAAACATCGCCGCGGAGGTGGACGACATGGCCATGCTTCGCCTGATGGCCCGCGAAACCAAGGGCGTGACCCTGGTCCCTCCTGTCGTCGTGGCGGATGAGCTCGCGAGTGGCGTGCTGGTCGAACGGCACCGCTTTCCCGAGATCAAGGAATCCTTCTATGCCATCACCCCGAGCCGCCGTTTTCCGAATCCGATCCTCAGGGAACTGATGACGAAGCGGAAGTAGCGCCACCGCGAGGCCAGCAGGGTTCCAAGGCTCCTTCCGAATGCTTCAGTCCCCTCTGTGCTCCGTCCTGATCGGGTGCCACCACGAAGATCGATGCCGGCGACCCGAACGGGACGTAGGAAAGTCTCATCGACTCGGATTGGAACCGGAACCAGAGCAGGCAAACCAGGCAGGCAAGAGGCAAGAGTCATGTGATCCATCTGATGGGCATTTTCATGATAGGAACTCTCCCGATCATTTATCATCGGAGATAGGCGAAATCAGACAATGAAAACTGCATCCACTTTGCAGATCTGAGGCGAAGCGATTTCCCGATCCTCTGCAAAGGGCTCGCAAAGCCCTTCTCCGGATTGGATTTCGGAAAGCTGGCGCGGGTTGGTCGCCCGTGTTCCAACCGGAGGCACGGGGATCGACGAACGAATGGACAAGCCCGCCGCTCTTTCCCATCCTCGGGCCGTGTCCGACGCCTATTCCCTCGTCCGCCCGCTTCTTTTCCGACTCGATGCCGAGGTGGCCCATCACCTGAGCTTGCGCCTGCTGCGCCTGGCGGAGAGGAGCGGGCTCCTGAACCTGATGTTTCCGGCCGATCCCTTCGCAACTCCCGTGGAAGTGATGGGGCTGAAGTTTCCGAACCGGGTGGGTCTGGCCGCCGGGCTCGACAAGGAGGGCAACACGATCGACGCACTCGGTCGGCTGGGCTTTGGCTTTGTGGAAATCGGAACCATCACCCCGCGTCCGCAGGCGGGAAATCCGAAGCCGCGGCTGTTCCGGCTGATCCCGGACGAGGCGATCATCAACCGGATGGGTTTCAACAATCCGGGGATCGAAGCCGGCGTGGAGAACGTGCGGCGCAGCAGGCATTTCGACGGCGTGATCGGTTTCAACATCGGCAAGAACAAGGACACGCCGAATGAGAACGCGGCGGACGATTACCTCGCCTGCCTGCGCGCGGCCTACCCGGTGGCGGACTACATCGCGGTGAACCTTTCCTCGCCGAACACCCCGGGCCTGCGCGATCTGCAGGGCGAGGCGGCTTCGGCGCGCCTGCTGGAAACCTTGAAGCGCGAGCAGGAGTCGCTCGCCGTGCGTCACGGCAAGCAGGTGCCGCTGCTGTTCAAGGTGGCCCCGGATCTGGAGGACGCACACATTTCCGGATTGGCGAAAGTGTTTCTGGACGGCGGACTGGACGGGCTGATCGCGACCAACACCACGCTCGACCGACGGGCGGTGCAGGGTCATCCCCGGGCAAACGAGGCCGGCGGACTCTCGGGCAAGCCCCTGACGACCCGCAGCACGGAGGTGATCGCGGCGTTTTCCTCGGCCTTCGGTGCCCGGGTGCCGATCATCGGCGTGGGCGGGATTTCATCGGTCGAGGACGCGCAGGCGAAACTTCGGGCCGGGGCCTCGCTGGTGCAGATCTACTCCTCGTTCATCTACCAGGGACCGGCGCTGGTGAAGGATCTGGTCAATGGGCTGTGATCTCCTTGCCCATAGGGCATGAGATTTCCGCTTGAGCACGATCAGGACTGGTTTATTTCTCAAGGGTCAAACCGACATCATCATGAAAACCATCCTCACCTCCACCTGTGCGCTCCTCGCCGCCCTCACCTTTTCCAACTGCTCGGGTCCGACCGGTCCTGACACCCAGCGCGGAGCCGTCGTCGGCAGCCTGATCGGTGCCGGTGCCGGTGCGATCATTGGCAACCAGTCCGGTAACCCAGGTCAAGGAGCCCTCATCGGAGCCGCCGCTGGCGGACTGGGCGGAGCCGCACTCGGCAATGCCCGCGACACCGAGCGCCGCAACTACAACAATCAAAACGGCTACTACGACAAGAACGGCAACTGGCACCAGAACGGTTACTGATTGTTACCAATCACGCCTCGTTTTCAGAACGAACTCTCAGCAAGGTCATCCGTGAATCACCGGGTGGCCTTCTTTTTTGGATGAAAAGGTGCGCCAGTGCCTCTTATCCTCGAATCAATCCGCCATGCCTCGTTCCCTTTTCCTCGCCGCCGCCATCCTTTTCTCGCTGCTGATGCCCTCGCACGGGCAGCTCGATTTCGCGCAGGAATTGGAAGGAAAGAAGAACTCAACCGTTGCCTCCTTCCATTCCGAAGTGAAGTCCATTGCCCCGGGAAAGCCTTTCACGGTGGCGCTCCAACTGGCACATCCGGCTGAATGGCACAGCTACTACAGGAACACCGGAGGCGTTGCCAATCCCCCGAAGATCAACTGGACCCTTCCGGATGGCTTCACCGCTGGTGAAATCCAGTGGCCAACCCCGGAGATCAAGGATGTCTTCGGCAGCAATGGGTTTGTCTATGACGGCACTCCCATCTTCCTCGTCGAGATCACCCCGCCTGCCAACCTGAAGACCGGCGAAGCCATCAAGATTCTCGCCAAGGCCGGATGGCAGATCTGCGACAAGAGTTCCTGCAACGACGAGAAGGCCGAATTCTCCCTCAGCCTCGATGTCGCCGATGCTCCGCAGATTGATCCATCGAAGGCCGCCCTCTTCACGAAAGCCCGCGCCGCGCTGCCGAAGCTTTCCGCCGCTTGGAAGTTGGCGGTCGAAAGCGCACCAGACTCCGTGAAGATCCGCATGACGCCAGGAGAGGGTGCAGCCAAGGAGCCTGAGAACTCAGGGCTTGAGTTCATCCCCGCCGACAATTTCGTGCTCACCTCCGCCGATGGTGGTTCGATCACGAAAGAGGGCAGCGACCTGATCATCACGGTGAAGCGCGCCAAGGAGGCTCCAAATGGCGACCCAACGATTCCGGGCAAGACCCTTTCCGGCATCCTCGTGGCGAAGTCGCCGCTGGACACCACGCTCGGCGCGAAGGCGATTCTGCTTTCCAATGTCAGCTTTTCCAAGCCACCAGCGGCGAGCCTTTCCTTTGGCGCACTGCTTCCGGTGCTCGGGGGCATGCTGCTGGGAGGCCTGATCCTCAACCTGATGCCCTGTGTCTTCCCGGTGCTGGGACTCAAGATCATGAGCTTCGTCCAGCAGGCGGGTCAGGAGCGCAGAAAAATCATCTTCCATGGCCTGGCATTCACCGGAGGAGTGCTGATCTCGTTCTGGATCATCAGCGGGATCCTTTACTTTCTTCGCGAGCACTCGGGCGCGGAGATCGGATGGGGCTACCAGCTTCAGAACAAGTGGTTCGTTTATGGGCTGGTGATGCTGTTCTTCGTTTTTGGCCTCAACATGTTCGGCTTGTTTGAAGTTGGAACCTCCGCCACCTCGCTTGGCGGGAGCCTTCAGTCGAGGAACGGGATCTCGGGCTCCTTCTTCTCCGGCGTGCTCGCCACCGTGGCTGCCACTCCTTGTTCCGCCCCGATTCTCGGACCAGCCATCGGTGCGGCGGTGGTCCTTCCGACGGTTCAGTTCTTCACGGCTTTCACGGCCATGGCGCTGGGCTTGTCGCTGCCTTATCTGCTGCTTTCGATGTTCCCCAAGTTGATCGATTTTCTGCCAAGACCGGGGGCATGGATGGAGTCGTTCAAGCAGGGCATGGCGTTCCTCCTTCTTGGAGCAGCGGGCTATTTCTTCTGGGTTTACATGGACCACGTGGTCCCGGATGTCCTTTTCATCGTGATCCTAGGCTTTGTGGCGATCGCGCTCGCCTGTTGGATCTACGGCAGATGGTCAACTCCGATGAAGTCCACACGCGTCCGCTGGATGAGTCGCCTGATCGCCTTGATCATCGGAGGAGCAGGATTCTATGCCGCGACCGGACCTTATCATGGCTTGGAATGGGAACGTTGGAGCCAGGGAAAAGTCGATACCTACATGGAACAGGGAACCCCGGTTTATGTCGATTTCACCGCAAAATGGTGTGCCACCTGCCAGGTCAACAAAAAGAGAGCCTACAACGACGAGGTGATTGCCCTCTTCAAAGAGCGGGGAATCGTTCCTCTGAGGGCCGACAAGACGAAGCCTGACCCTGAAATCGACGCCAAGGTCGCGGAGTTCAATCGGGCGGCCATTCCAGTGAACGTTCTCTACGTTCCCGGCAAACCACCGATCCTGACCCCTGAGCTCTTGAGCCCCGAGTATCTCAAGGAACTCATCACGAAGGAAGTTCCGGTGAAAAAGTGAACGGGCGGCGGACTCAAGTTCGCGGTCCATTCTTGGGAATCTGCGACTTCCGGCTTTCATGGTCGCTTGAGTGCCGCCACAGTGGCAGCGCATGAGCGATATTCCCATCCTGGTCGTCAACGATCCCTGGCTGGCTCCCTACGAGGGCGCGATCCGGCGACGGTCGGAGCGTTTCAAGGAAACCCTGGCCCACATCGAGAACCACGCGGGGTCGCTTTCCGCCCATGCGACCGGCCACAAGTTCACCGGCATCCAGTATCAGGCCGCCGGGCCTTGCTGGATGATCCGTGAGTGGGCTCCGAAGGCGAAGGCGGTCTTCCTCATCGGCGATTTCAACGGCTGGAACCGCGAAAGCCACCCACTCGCACCCGCCGGGGCCGGTGTGTGGCAGCTCCGCCTGCCGGGCGACGCCCTCGACCACGGCCAGCGGGTCAAACTTCACGTCGTCGGGGCCGATGATTCCCGTCGCGACCGCGTGCCCGCCTGCATCCGTCGCGCCGTGCAGGACAGCGTCACGCACGACTACTCCGGACAGATCTGGAATCCGCCGCAGCCTTATAAGTGGAGACACGAGTTCGATCCCGCCACGGTCACCACGCCTCTTATTTATGAGGCCCATGTCGGCATGTCCGGTGAGGAGGGTCGGGTGCACACCTACCGCGAGTTCGCCGATGACGTCCTGCCCAGGGTGAAGCGCGGCGGCTACAACACGTTGCAGCTCATGGCGGTGCAGGAGCATCCGTATTACGGCTCGTTCGGCTATCACGTCTCGTCGTTCTTCGCGCCCTGCTCGCGCTTCGGCACGCCGGATGATTTGAAATATCTCGTCGATACCGCCCACGGGCTCGGGATCGCGGTGCTGTTAGACATCGTCCACTCGCACGCGGTGAAGAACATCGCCGAGGGCCTCAACGACTTCGATGGCTCCGGCAACCAGTATTTCCACTCTGGGGATCGGGGCGAACATCCGCTCTGGGACTCGAAGTGCTTCGACTACGGCCGCTCGGAAGTCCGACAGTTCCTGCTTTCCAATCTCCGCTGGTGGCTGGAGGAATTCCGCTTCGATGGCTTCCGCTTCGATGGCGTGACGTCGATGCTCTATCATTCGCACGGCAACAAGTCCTTCGGCAGTTATGACGACTACTTCGGTGGCGATGCCGAGGAGGACGCCATCCTTTATCTCCAGCTCGCAACCACACTGATCCAGCGCATCAAGCCCGGTGCCCTGATCATCGCCGAAGACATGTCCGGCATGCCCGGCCTGTGTCGTCCCGTTTCCGAAGGCGGCTGCGGCTTCACCCATCGCCTCGCCATGGGCCTGCCGGATCACTGGATCAAGCTGCTCAAGGAAGTGCCCGA
>JAIXPW010000243.1 GCA_027485995.1 Verrucomicrobiaceae bacterium | reverse complement strand
GGGAAATGTCCTTGGGCACGTCGATCAGCACCGGCCCCGGACGACCGGTGGTGGCGATGTGGTAGGCCTCGCGGGCGATCCGGGGAAGGGAGTTGGTGTCCTTCACCAGGTAGTTGTGCTTCACCACCGGAATCGTGATGCCGAAGATGTCAGCTTCCTGGAAGGCGTCCTTGCCAAGCATCCAGGTCACCGTCTGGCCGGAGATCACCAGCATCGGCACGGAGTCCATCATCGCGGTCATCAGGCCGGTGACGGTGTTGCCGGCTCCCGGACCCGAGGTCACAAGCACGGCGGCGGGGCGACCGGTGGCACGCGCATAGCCATCGGCCATGTGGACGGCTCCCTGCTCATGGCGGACGAGGATGAACTTCATCTTCGTCTTGACCGTCTCAAGAGCATCGAAGATGGGGATGGCCGCTCCACCGGAGTAGCCGAAAATGTACTCGATTCCGAGATCATCGAGTGTCTTGATGAGCGCTTGTGCGCCGTCCATTTTTACCGTAGCCATAAATTGATGTTTCGAGCGGAAACATGGCCCGATCTCGTGGAATGACAATCTGAAATTTGGCTGATTTGAGCCAATTGCGGAGATTTTCGGCCTGGCATGGTGCCAAAATTCGCAAAATCCGCCCAACTTGGCGAAATGATGATCCGCCATTTCCGAAAACTTCGGTCAGTCGTCCACCGCGCCGCTCAGCAGGGCATCGATTTTCTCTCGTGGGAATGGAGCGCTCCGGATGACCTCCTCCGGCAGCGACCCGTAGCGTCTTCCGCTGGCGTAGATCTCAAGAAGGGTTTGATCGCGATCCGGACCGCTTTCCATGAGTTCAGCCCATTTCAATGCATCGGCCGGGTGCCCTGCGGCAGAGACATCCTTGGCGATCTGGATGAGTGCGGGTTGAAGGGGCTTCAGCGACTGCTGTGTTTCCAGCCAATCCCGGACCGCCACCGGATCATCCTCAAACCACCTGCTCACGATGATCTGCATTTCGACAGCATCGCCGGTTGAAATGCAGTGGTTGATTCTTTCGGGCGGGGATTCCACTGCGGTCCTGCTCCTTGTCGGGTTGAGCCGCTGTTGCGGGGAGGTGGATCGCCCGCTTTCAATCCCGGTCCCGGGTGCGGGTCGCGATTGGAAAAAGGTCCATGCCAAGCAGCCAAGGCCCGTCGCTAGGACCGCGAAGGCTGATGCGATCATCCGCTTGTTGCC
Source organism: Verrucomicrobiaceae bacterium (assembly GCA_027485995.1). Taxonomy (GTDB): domain Bacteria; phylum Verrucomicrobiota; class Verrucomicrobiia; order Verrucomicrobiales; family Akkermansiaceae; genus Luteolibacter. The sequence continues at coordinate 34,392 of JAIXPW010000243.1, read as the reverse complement.
GCTGGACGTCATTTGAGCTCCGGATCCGTCGACTGCCTCACGGCGTTTATCCGCCCAAAGACACCGTCCTGCTCCTGATTGGGTCCTGCGGTGTAGTAGAGGGACATGGCATCGCCGAGACTGACTCCATTGCCGAAGCTCAGACCCCAGATGCCGTCCAAAACGAGGGGCTCGCCGCTGCGGTTCCGGAGATAGTCATGAAATGCTCCGGTACTTGGGTTGAAGGCTGCGATCGTGCCGTCCCCGAAATTCGCCACCAGCAGGTCGCCGCCGAAGGCACCGAAGCCTTTCGGGGCAATGACAACGCCCCAAGGCGAATTGAGTTTGCCTTGGTCGGCCATTTCTCCGAGCAGACGGCCGTTGCGATCGAAAAATGCAAGGTGGCCGTGACCTTCTCCCGGCAGATCCTCCGCAGGCTCATCGGCACCATGGTTGATCATGGCGTAAGCCACGCAAAGCCTGTCACCGAGCCACTGGATGTTGTAGGGGCTGTAGCCTTCTGGAAGACCGGAGGGGTGGGCGAATGGGACCTTTTCGGTGATTTCCTCCCATCGGTTGTTGAAGACCTGGATGCGCCCATTGTTGAAATCCGTCACGTAGAGGCGGTTGTCGGCGACTGCCCTGCCCTCGGCATCCGTGGTGAACGCGTCAGTGGTCATGGCCACACCGGTGAAGGCGGCAAGTCGTTTCATCGGAGTCTGATCCTTCCCCTTGTCGGAGAAATCCTTGACGATGATCGCGCTGTCCATGCTTTCCGATGTTCCGGAGCGCCATGCATTGATGGTGCCGTCCGTGGTCACGAAGACGAACTTGGCTGCCCCGGAACGCTCGCCCAGCGCGATGGGCTTTCCAGTCGTGAGATCGCTGGAAGGGCCTTTGACCGGGAATTCGATCGGTTGTCCGGGGACATCACTGGCGGCATTGTAAACCTGCCCGGTGACATTGCTGAGGCCATCCTCGTAGGAGAGGAGTGGGCCATCCATGGGCAGGATCTTCAGGCCGTCCTGATGAAGCGGCTGGCCGTTCGCATCTCCGATGAAGAGCGAGGTCGAGGAATTCCCCGCGTTGCTGACCCAGATGTGGCCACCCTTTCCCGGTGGACGCAGGGCAATGCCCCAAGGGTTGATCATGCGTTCATCAACAAAAGCGGTGGGCTTGTACTCAACGCGGTTCGCCACCAGGATGGTTTCCGCGAATCGGTTGCCGGACATCTGCCCTTCGGATTCTGGAACTTCCGCATGCAGGCAACCCGCGACAGCGGCAAGCATGAACAGTACTGCCTGATGGTGATGGCGAAGGCGATCGTATATCATTGATTCAACAAGGGGCTGGCCGAACAAGGCGGCTGTCAACGAAAGAGTCCATCTTCACCGTGTCACGATTTTGCCCCACAATCACTCAGGCATATCTTCCAGCATCAGGCCGACAACGAAAAATCCGGTGGGTTCGTTGGCATCAACATAAATTGTGACATCTCCGTCACTGGTCGATGACAGGATGGTTTGGCTGGCCGGGCCTGTAGGAGTGATGGCGAATGGGATCCGGGTCATTGGGCCGGAAAGACCGGCCATGTGGCTGATGTCGTAGCTCGAATAGGCGGTCACGGGGATCACAAGCTTCAAGCGGATGGATTCTCCCGGTCCCCTTCGGTGGACGCTGATGGAGCGTATGTGCAGCGCAAGACCCGGGATCGTGACGCTGACGACATCCGTGGCGGCATCGTAGCTCGTTTCAAAGCGCACGAGATCGCTCTTGGCTGGTTCGGTTGACACGCCCTCGGAGTCGCGGAAGACCCTGCCCTCGATGTCGTAACGCGAGCCGTGACAGGGGCATCTCATCAGGTTCGCCAGAATCGGCACTGGAGGGCTCACGCTGTCATCCTCACCCACGATATGGGCCTTGTAACGCCCGACTGCACAGCCATTGTGGGTGCAAACGGAGTCGAGTGCCACGAAGCGATCCACGGCGATTCGATTCAAGGTGAAAGGGGGCAGCCCGGTATTGAAACCGTATTGGACCGAACCTCCGGGAGCTGCCAGCACCGCTGTCGGAGTGGGAATTCCGAATTCGTCGGCAATCATCACGTTGATGTCCGACACCTTCAATCGGATGACCGCAGGTCCCGGGCCGGTTGACGTCACTTCTGCGAGGATCGAGCCCAACCACTGGGGGCCGGACAGGGTCGCGACCGATCCGAGCATGAACCGTTTGACCCAGGTGCGTCGGGTAAGCGTGGCTGCGGATGAGGAAGGTCTGTCCATTTGAGGGGAGATCCCGAGGAAGAATCCTGTCTGCGGGGATTTTTGGCATGACCCCATTCGGATTGCATCATCTCCAGACGATTGATGTCTCGAATTCGTAACATTCCTGGATGAAACAAAATCGAAACACAATGAGCGTGGCGATTCACGATGACAACATGGAGGGATGTGAGCCAGGTGATTTGCGGGCAACAGCTCAACAATCATCCATGAATCATCAATCATAACTCCGACCGAGACCAAACATCCCGCATCCATGAAGAAGAAATCGACATTCAACCGCTCACTGGGCCTGATCACGCTGATCACCGTGGCGAACACTGCCTCCGGCCAGGTCCAGGGGCCGAGCACTGGCTCGACACCCTACGTGCTGCCGACACTTCCCGGCTATCAGACCACTTCGATCTTCACGGTCGACAACACGGGAGTGAATACGGACGACTCGGTCAGCGGTTACGGCATGGTCGGTATTCCAGACGGTCTCGGTGCCTTCGACAACAACGACGGCACCTTCACCCTGCTGATGAACCACGAACTGGGCAACACCCTCGGTGCCGTTCGCGCCCACGGAGCGAAAGGATCCTTCGTTTCCAAGTACGTCATCAACAAGAACACCCTCGCGGTCGTCTCCGGTGCGGACCTCATGACCAGCATCTACGGTTGGGATACGGCGACTCAAGCCAACAACAACCTGGCTGCGCCGTTCGCTTTCGCGCGCTTCTGCTCGGCGGACCTCCCGAAGGTTTCCGCATTCTACAACGCCGCCACCAGCCGCGGCTCTCAGGAACGCATCTTCATGAACGGTGAGGAAGGCGGCACCAACGGCTACGTGCAGGGCACGGTCGTCACCGGGACCGACGCCGGCAAGAGCTACACGCTCGGCAAGTTCAACCTCGCCACCGATCATGTTGGCGGCGTGCTGGCGGATGGCATCGGCGGATGGGAGAACCTCCTCGCCTGCCCTTTCGCGCAGGATACGACGATTGTCATCGGCACCAACGACGGCGGAACCGGCATCATGAACAACTCCGTCTCCGTTTACATCGGCACCAAGACAAACACTGGCAGCGAAGTGGACAAGGCCGGCCTGAACAATGGCACGCTCTACTTCGTCAACGTCACCGGAAACCCGTTGGAAATCCCTGCCGCCAACTCGAGCTCCCGCGTGACCAACATCACCAACGGCACCGCCTTCACGCTGAGCCGCACGGCCTCCACCACCTTCTCGCGTCCTGAGGACGGTGCCTGGAATCCAGCAAATCCGCGCCAATTCTATTTCGTCACCACGGATCGCCTCGATACGGTTTCCGATGGTCTGGGGGCGAACATCGGGCAGACACGCCTGTGGCGCTTGAACTTCACGGACATCACAAACCCCTCCTTGGGCGGAACGATCGACCTCCTCATCGACGGTCAGACGGTCGCCGGGGAAAAGGTCAACATGTTCGACAACATGACGGTCAACGAGAGCAACGGCCACCTGATCCTTCAGGAAGACGTTGGCGGCGCTGCTCACAACGGCAAGGTCTGGGACTTCGATCCCGCCACCTACACGGGCGTGACGAATTCCGGCACCTTGAGAAAGATCCTGAAGCACGACCCCGCCCGTTTCGGAGACCGCACCGGTGGCGTTACCACCACCGCCACCCTTCCATTCACCAATGACGAGGAAGCTTCCGGCATCATCGACATCACCTCGATCATGCGCGGCAGCTCCAGGTTCAAGGGCAATCCAAGGGAAGCCTGGTACATCAGCTCAGATCAGGCCCACTACACGACCGGAATCACGGCTGCACAGGCCGAAGGCGGACAGCTGTTCACCCTTCAGGAGATCGCCCCGCTCAACAATGTCGCCGTCAAGCTCGGTGGCTTCGTCCGTGATCGCCGTACGGGATTCTATGCTCAGCAGGTCACCATTACCAACAACACCGCCGGCACCCTCGCCGGACCGTTCTTCCTGGTGCTGGACGGCCTCAGCCCGAGCGCCACGCTCAGCAACGCCAGTGGTTCGACATCGGTTTACCCACCCACGGCCAAACCCTACATCACAGTTCCCGGCAGCTCGCTCGCGCCAGGTGCCTCGGCCACCGTCAGCCTGCAGTTCAGCAATCCGACCAATGCCGCCATTTCCTACACCGCCCGCACCCTGAACAGCATCCCGACTCCCTGAGACCACTCAAACCTGGCTGCACCGGGGCCGATGCGTCCCGGTGCGGCCTTCCAACAATCTAACAACTCCAATCGAAATGAACTCCAATCCACTCCTCAAGAACTCCCTCCTCCTCGCCACCGGCCTCCTGATGTTCACTGGCGCGGCCCACGCAGCGCTCTATCGCGTGTCCGTCAACACCTCCGTGCTCACCGCTCCCGAGAACTCCGGCAATGGTCCGTTCTCGATCGACTTCCAGTTGAACAGCGGCGCGACCACCGGCAACAACACTGCGATCATCAGCAACTTCAGCTTTAACGGTGGTGGTGTGCCATTCGGCCCAGCCAACCTGTTGGGCGGAGCCAGCGGCAGCCTTCCCGGCGCGATCACCCTCACCGACACGGACGCCTTCAACGAGTTCTACCAGGAATTCACTCCAGGTGCCTCGTTCGAGTTTGATCTGAGCCTGACCGAGAACGTCGATGCTGGCGGGATCCCGGATTCGTTCTCCTTCTCGATCCTTGACGGCAACCTGTTCAACATCCCGACCACAGGGTTCGGCGGCAGCTTGTTCCAGGTGGACCTCAATCCCGGCAGCCAGGCTCCAAACATCAGCGTGGCCACCGGAAGCTACGTGGGAGTCGTCGCAGTGCCTGAGCCAAGCTCCGCCATCCTCGGTCTCGCGGCCCTCGGACTCGGCTTGATCCGCCGCCGCCGCTCGGCTTGATGCCGATGCTTGTCGGTCGTTCCTGATCGTCAAAAGCCGACCTCGGAGACGAGGTCGGCTTTCTCATGGCGAACGGAGCGACAGGCGACCATCCGGTCATTTCCCGACAACCCGGTAGATCGGTCCGGTGTGATCGACGATGTAGAGATTTCCCTCATTGTCCTCGCCGAAGGAGGAAATCAGGTTGATCCGGCGACCGTCTTCGGGCTTCAGTTCATCGGTCAGGTCCTTGAACCCGCTGGCTTTCCCACCCTTGAGTTCGAAGGCCCAGATCCGCGGGTTCTGGTAATCGCCGAAGATGTAGCGACCTTCCAGTTCCTTGACCGGACCGCGATAGACGTAGCCTCCGGTGACCGACACGCCCTCGGTGCTGCTGCCGCCGTGCTTGTAAACGTACACCGGATCGATCGCGCCCTCTGGATTGTCTCCCGCGATCTTGCCGTTCGGGTTCGGCACGTCGGCCTCGCGAAGTCGCCAGCCGAAGTTGGCCCCCTTGGCCTTTCCTTTGGGGAGGGCGTTGATTTCCTCCCACTTGTTCTGACCGACGTCGCCGATCCAGAAGTCGCCGGTCTTGCGGTCGAAGGAGCAGCGCCAGGCATTGCGCAGTCCGTAGCTGTAGATCTCCGGTTTGGCATCGGACTTTCCGACAAAGGGATTGTCCTTCGGGACTATGTAGCCCTTCTCCGGGGAGACATCGACGCGCAGCATCTTGCCAAGATGGGTCTTCAGGTCCTGGGCGCGATTTTGTGGATCATCGCCCGCGCCGCCATCCCCGGCGGAAATGTAGAGGTAGCCGTCCGGGCCGAAGCCGATCCAGCCGCCGTTGTGGTTCTGGTAGGGCTGATCGTAGGTGAAGAGAACTTCGGCGCTGGCCGCGTCCGTCTCGGTGAAGGGCTTGGTGGCGGTGAAGCGGACGATGCGGGTCTTGATCGAGCCATCGGTGAAATTCACATAAAAGCGACCACTGGTCTTGAAGTCGGGCGCGAAGGCCATTCCCAGCAGGCCCATCTCGTTGCCCTTGCGGCTGACGTCGGCGGTGATGTCGAGGAACGGCTTTTCCGAGCGGGCTCCGGTCTTGGCGTCGATGATCCAGACCTTGCCGACCTGCTCGATGACCCAGAGCTTGTCGGAAATCCCGGCGGGTTGCCCCACCCAAACCGGGCGCTCGAACTTTTCAGCGACTTTCTCCACCCCGATGCGGGCGGACGCGGTGGCCACCGTCAGGAGGGCGGCACAGGAAAGGAGGGCTTTGGTGACCATCCGCGCAGACTAGCCGGAAATCCCAAACGCGCAACCTGTGAGTCGCGTCTGCGGGCCGGATGGATTTCGTTTCAGGGAAACACCACCCGGAAGCCCTGGTTCGGCAGCGAGGCGGTCTTGATCATGCTGCCGATGTCGAGGAGGTTGTGGAAATTGCAGCAATGGCTGGAACACCACCACGAGCCGCCGCGACCGCAGATGCGCTGCTCGGCCTGGTCTGAACTCATCCACGGCGGGTGCCCTTCGCAGTATTCGAAGACGTTTCCGATCACATCGTAGAGCCCCCAGGCGTTCGGCGGATAGCTGCGGATCGGAGCTGTTAGAACATGGCCGTCCTCGCGGGTGTTCTTGCGATGGTCGATGCCGTTCCAGGTGTTGGTCTTCAGTGTCTCGAACGATTTCCCCCATGGAAACTCGGTCCGCACGCCAGCCCGTGCGGCGGTTTCCCACTCGTCGATCGTCGGCAGCCGTCCGCCGATCCATTTGCAGTAGGCCCGCGCATCCTCGCCGGAAATCTGCGTCACCGGGTGCTGCGGAAGTTTTTCGGCATCGGGACCGTCCGGACCGAAGGGATGCCGCCAGTTGGCACCGGCCATCTTCGTCCATACCCACTCGGCGCTGCCCTCGCCACCGACCAGGCTCCAGCCATTCCGCTCCGCCCAGGTCTTGTAGCCGGTGGCCGCGACGAAGGCCGCGAACTGCGCGTTGGTGGTCTCCGCGTCGGAGATCGAAAAGCCCGCCGTCTTGAACTCATGCGGCTTGTTCAGCTTGTGCGAGGCATCTCCGAGCGCATAGCTCCCGGCCGGAACGACGACCAGCTTGTGCTGGTTCGGCCCGTCCTTCACTTCGGCTCCAAGCGCGGAAACAATCAGCGCCCAGACGATGGCGAGACCTTTCATGGATGCTCGGCGATCCATTTCTCCGCTGCGGCGCGGATCTCGTCGCGGGATTCCCGGGTGTAGGGCAGCTTCACGGTGAAGTAGGAAGTGGAGATGATCTTCGTGATCGGATCGATTTCCACTGGCACGCCCTCGATCTCCTCCGGCAGCTCGGAGGTCTTGAGCTTGTCATACCCCTTCTCCTTCGCCTCCGCCTTCAGGCCCTTGACGTAGGCGGCCTCGATCGTCGTGGCGAGATAGGGCTTGTAGGCCTTTTCCCGCATCAGCTTCGCCATCAGCATCACGAGATCGCGCTGGGCGACGCGGGCCTGGAACAGCTTCACACGGCGATCCCGTTTCGCCTGGGGCTCGTTCTCGTCATAGTCGACGCTCTCCTCCGCCACCTGCCAGCCCGTGGCCTCAGGAGGTGCGACTTTCGCGTCGTCCTTGGCCTTCGCGATTCCGTCCACGAGCTTCTGTTCCACCACCAGCAACTCCGGCAGCGCCTCAATGCCGTGAAGCCGGTCGATCAGTTCCAACAGGATCGGGCTCAGCGCCTTTGGGTCACATCCATAGGCTCTCCCGTCGAAGAAGTTCTCCTCCGGCTTCGGATCCTCGGCAGGGGCCACCGGCTTCCGTGAAAAATCCACCGCCAGCAAGCGGCTGCGGAGCGCCCGCACCAGACCATCGCGATTTCCATCCACCAACGCCTGGTTCGCCTTCGAAAGACTCGCCCCATAGAAAGAGGTGATCTGGAAAAGCTGATAGGGAATGTCTGAGGGTGCGCTCATCACATCGCAGACCTGCGAGTAGGAGCCCGGGTGCGAGATCACCTGGTCCAGCAGCTTGTCAGCGGCAGGTTCCTGCGCGTGCAGGGGCGATGAGCAAAGGACCAGGCAGAGCGCGGAAACGGTTTTCACGCAATCAAACAAGAATCGGTGGCGCAGGGAGTCAAGGAGCGACTTGGACCGCCGCCCTGCCGGAGCATTGCGCCTTGTTTCGGCAACTTCCTTTCGGGAAACTCACCGCATGCGCATCGTTCACGCCGCCAACCTCCAGCTCGACAAGGATGGCGCGCATCTTTGGAACCAGGACCAGAAGATCCACCACGGCCTCGTGCGCCTGGGGCACTTCGTGTATCCGTTTTCAATCAATGACCGCGCACGGATGCTTTCGCCGCTGGGCGGGAAGTCGCTGGGAAAGAAGCCGGCCAACCGCGCCCTGATCGAGACCTGCAGGAACGTCCATCCTGACCTCCTGCTGTTAGGCCACGCGCAGTACATCACCGCCGCCACGCTTCAGGAAATCCGCAAGGCCCTGCCCGACATCCGGATCGGGCTGTGGTATGTGGATCCGTTGTGGGATGAAGAAGACACGCGACATCTCCGCGAACGGCTCGGCGTGCTGGATGCCTTGTTCTGCTCGACCGGTGGCAGCCTGCTGGAATCCTTTTCCCGCCCGAACTGTCCGGCCGCCTTCATCCCCACGGCGGTCGATGCCGGGATCGAGTGCCATCGCGCGTTCGAGACCACGGGGTTCCTGCACGACTTCCTGTTCTTCGGACGCGACAAGGGCGAGCCGCAGCGGCGTGCCTTTCTGCAGGATCTGGAAAAACGCCTCCCGGAGTTGAAAAGCGGAATTTACGGCTGCCTCGACCGACCCGGCATCTTCGGTTGGGAAAAGGAGCAGGTCATCCGCCAGTCGAAGATGGCGCTGAACCTTTCCCGCCGCGCCGATGTTTCCCTCTATTCGTCGTCGCGCATCGGCGAACTGATGGGCAACGGCATCCTCACCCTCACCCCGCGCGGGGCCGGGCTGGAGGAGCTGTATGCCGAGGACGAGCTGGTGTATTTCGACGGCATCGACGATCTAACAGAAAAGATCCGCCACTACGCCACGCATCCGGAGCAGCGCATCGCGATCGCGAAAAAAGGCTGGGAGCGGAACCACCGCGACTACAACGGCACGGAGGTCGCGCGCTTCATCACCTCCCTGACGATGCGGGCGGAGGAATGGAAACGGGCTCCGTGGGCAAGGCATGTGTTCGGCCTCTGACGGCCTCAGCCGCGCTTGTGAACGATCACCGGCATGCCTTTCCTCGGCCTCAGGGTGATGAGGGGTTCGAGCTTCGCCTCTCCACTGCGGACCTGCTCGAAGTCGAACCGGCGTCCGATCATGACGACGAGGATGATCGCCTCTAGTTTGGCGAAGCCTTCGCCGATGCAGAACCTTGGGCCGAGTCCGAAGGGGAAGTAGGCATACTTCGGGATGCTGTCGCGGCGCTCGGGAGAGAAGCGTTCGGGATCGAATTTCTCCGGATCCGGAAAGTAGGCGGGATTCCGATGGGAAACGTACTGCATCATTAGTAGTTCGTCTCCGGGCCGGACCTCCAGGCCGCTGGGCAGGCGGTCGGCCTCGACGACCCGTCGGGCCAGCGTCCAGGCCGGGGGGTAGAGCCGCATCGATTCGGCGAGAACCATGTTGGTGTAGGGAAGATTCGCCATGTCCTCCATGGCTGGCGTCCGGTCACCGAGGGCCTCGTCCCACTCGCGGCGCATGCGATCCAGCACCTCGGGGTGTTTTCCGAGGAGATACCAGGTCCAGTTCATGTGGTTGGCCACCGTTTCATGCCCGGCGAGGATGATGGTGATGACCTCATCACGGACCTGCTTGTCCGGGATGGAGGAGCCGTCCTCATACTTCGAGGCCAGGATCATGGCGAGGAGGTCGTTGGGCCGCTGGTCCTCGGGGAGATTCCTGTGATCGGAGATGATCTTGCCGATGGCCTCATCGATCTTGCGGAGGGATTCGTGGTAGCGATTGTCGAGCGAGAGCCAGTGGTGCATCTGGGGTGGGGCCATCTGCCGTCGGGTCACCAGCTTGAGCGCGGTGGCGAACTCGATGCCGAGGGATTTCCCCTCGCGATACATGTCCACGCTGAACAGGGTGAGGCCGGCGATGGAGATGGTGAGGTGCATCATTTCCAGGGCCAGGTCGATGGTTTCACCGTCCTTCCAGTCGGCGAGGTGCCGGTTGGTGCAGTCCACCATCACGTCAGTGAAGCCCTTGATGGAGGACTTATGGAACATCGGCTGCATGAGCTTCCGTTGTTTCCCGTGAAGGGGTTCCTCGCTGCTCACGAGGCCCTCGCCCAGAAGATCGGCCGCGGCGGTGAGTCCGCCGGTCTTGTGATAGTTGAGCGGGTTGGAGAGGAGGATGTATTTGATGTCCTCGGGGTTCCGCAGGAAGAAGGTGGGATGGGTGAGCGGCAGGAGGAAGGTGTCGCCATACTGGTTGGTCAGATCCAGAAGGTGCCGGATGAAATTGCGCGGCTTGAAGATGAAGCGGCCGATGATTCCCGGGACGGATGGACCCGGAGCGCGAGGTGGGAGGGTGGTGCGGCTCATCGTTCAGTCGGGAGTGGGCGTTGGGGATTCCGGGGATTCCGTTCGTGCATGCAGGTAAGTGTGGCCGAGCAGCCACCATTGATCAGGATGCTTGCGCAGCTGATTCTTGAGCCTTTCCATCAAATAAAGAAGCACGGATTCCGGCTTGGGATAGGCGGAGTCGCGACCGGCGTGGATGGCTGGATGGAAATGGATGCAGGATTTCCCGGTCTCATCGTGATGGGTGTCCACCCAAACCACCGGAACCTGGTGACGGACCGCCATGACTCCCGGGCCGGTATCGACCGGAAGCTCGGCCCTCTCGCCGATGGGGACGACGATGCTGCGGTCCGAGCGGGAGGCGAAGTCGAAGGAGAGGAAGAAGATCTCGCCCTTCTTGAAGGCCGCGCGTGCCGCCTCGTAGGCCCCCATGCGGACGAAGGTGAGGGCGCAGTTCAGCTCGCGCGCGACCGCTTCAAGAAAACTCACGATCGCCACCGGAAGGAAGCGGGTAAGCACCGAGGAGACTGGCATGCCCAGCGAGGCGACCACCGCAGGGGCATGCCACCAGGTCCCGGCATGGGCGGAAATGAGCAGTACGCCCTTCTTTTCCGCCAGGGCGGCCTGAAGGTTCTCCACGCCTGAGACATGGACCCGTGCGAGGATTCCCGATGGCCCGGCCCCTTTCATGTGGGCGATGTCGATCTTCAGCCGCGTTTGATACTGGAAGCGGCTTTCCAACATGGCTGCAGCAGCCTCGTCACCGAAGACCATGGGCGCGTTGCGGAGACTGAGCTGTTCCTCGGGGATGCGGAAGAATCTGGCGACCTGCCTGGCGTAGCCGGGTTTCAGCCGTGATGGCAGGTTTCGCAGAACCGCCAACGACATGACGTAGAACCTGCCGAAGAGATTTCGGATGAACATCTCACCAGCCGACGGAGGCGGGTCAGCCGACTTTTTCACGGACTTGAATGCGGGCTCAGACATCGGCACGAGGGGTGAAGGGCGCGTGATCCCAGGGCCACCATTGATCGGGATGCTCTCGGAGGTGAGGGAGCATCTGGGCGATGGCCGCGGTCATCAATTCCGCCGCAGCCTCGACCCCACGGGTGTCGGGCGGCGCGGAAATCGGGTCGATGAAAATGCGATGGCGGTTGAGGCCGGTGCGAACGGCGGTGACGGCAAGGACCGGAACCCGATGCCGCAGGGCGAGGATGGCCGGGCCGAGGTTCAGGGTGAGCTGGCAGCGATCAAAAGCAATGGGCCGGAGGTTTTTCCAGACCACCGGGTAATCGACGAACATCCCGAAGAGTCCGTTGGCCTTCAGGATCTCGGACATCCGCTTTGGCAGGGATTCCCCGAGCAGTACACGCTCCACACGGCCGCGGCGGAACATCCGCTGAACCAGGGCTTCGATGCGGGTGAGCGGCCTCATTTTCCCGGCAACGTCGGTTTCGATGCGGTTTCCGGCGAAGGCTGTGAGGTAGTTGCGGATGCCAAAGCCTGCCACCAGCGCTCCGGGCATGCCAAGATGGTTGAGGAAAAGCACGGCACCCTTTCCTCCCTCGAGAGCCTGTTTGACATGCTCCTCGCCGACGAGTTCGACCCGATCCAGGATCACGTCATCTTCCAGCCAGGTGAGATGGAAGCCCTCGAAAACACAGCGGCCGAAGTGGTCGCAATGCCCCCGCCAGAAGGCCTCCTCCGCTTCCGGAGTCTTGAACGGCCCGAGGGACCGCTCCACCTGCTCGACGATCCGCGGGCGGAGCCTTTTGTGAAACGCCTGCCCCAGTGGTCTGGAAATCCCAGCGGTCCAGCTCTCGGGCAACCAGCGGCAGAGATGAAACAGTCCGTCAACCAGCCATCCCAGCACCTTGATGAAGGCCAGCGCCAACAGGGTTTGGGGCAAAAGCGAAGCCACGATCAGCCGGGGTTGGGGTTCAAGCACCAGCGGCGGTCCGCTTGTCGAGCGCGAGTCGAATGATCGCCGCGGCCGCTCGCTCGATGGCACCTCTTCCGCCCAGAACTTCCGGAATGCGGGCCAGGTTGCGGCGCATTTCCTGGACCCGCCGGGGATCATCGAGCAATACCGAAGCTTCCGCCACCAGTGACTCGACGGTGAAGGCCTCCTGAAGCAGTTCCGGGACGATCCGCTCATTGAGCAGAATGTTCGGCATGGCGACGAAGCGGGTCTTCACCAGCAACTTGGCCGCGAAGTAGGTCAATCTCCGGACACGGTAAAAGGCCACCATCGGCACGCAGGCGAGAGCCGTTTCCAAGGTGGCAGTCCCCGAAGCCACCAGCGCCAGCCGGCAGCCCGCGACTCCGACTCCGGTCCAGCCCTCGCGTATTTCCACGAAGTCCTCCAGGCCCGCATCCACGACCAGCTTCCGGATGGCCGGCTCCAGATGCTTCGCTGCCACGGGCAGAAGGAAGCGCAGGGTCGGTCGATCCCGGTGCAGGCGCTTGGCGGCCTCAATGAGGGTCGGCCCCAAGCTCTCGATCTCCTGAACCCTGCTTCCTGGAAGCAGCGCGATGGGACGCGTGTCCTCACCCGGAGCAGGCTCGGCGGAAAGGCAAACCTCCGGGATCAGGTCCAGCAGGGGATGGCCGAACCACTCGGTCCTCGCCCCGCTTTCGCGGAAAATCTCCAGCTCCTTCTGGAAAGCCGGAATGATCAGGGCCGCCTCCTCGGCGATCCGCCGAGCCCGCCAGCGTCCCCAGAACCAGACCTGCGGCACAAAGTAGTGCACGAAGGGAATCCGCTCCCGACGAAGCACCGCCACCAGCCGCTCGTTGAAGGCCTCGCCATCGACGAGGATGACCAGATCCGGTTTCTCCGCCTTCAGCATCTCGGCGAGCTGGACCCGGGCGCGGCGCATGTTCGGCCTGAACCTCAGGGACTCCTCAAGTCCCACGTAGCCCCACGACGCGCTGTCGCAAAGAATCTCCACACCGGCCGAACGCATGTGGTCGCCCCCGTACCCGGTCAGCTTCACCCCCGGGTGCAGCCGCGCCAGCATCCTCGCCAGATGGGCTGCCTGGTAGTCCCCGCTGACCTCGCCAGCCGACAGGAACAGCTTCAGCGCCCTCGTTTCCCCTGTCGTCTCCATTAGTTCGGGAAATCAATTTGGGAACGATCTTCCCAGCCCATCAAAGCAGGAAATGGGGTTGCAGGGATGATGCGACGGCTCACTTCCAACAACCTACGGGACGAAACCTCTGGCGATCAAGCACAGGCGCGGGATTTGATCATCCCCACCGATTTCGCCGCTTCTTCATTGGCATTTCACGGAACGCCGCTGGAATGACTCCATGCCCCGCGTCCTGCTCGTCGAAGACGAACCCGCCATTGCCGACACCCTGGTCTATGCCTTGGAAACCGAGCGCTTCGAGGTCACCCACGCCCTCACCGGCACCCGCGCCCTGCAGGCCTTTGAGGAAAAATCCCACGATTTCGTCATCCTCGACATCGGCCTCCCCGACATCACCGGCCTCGATGTCTGCCGGAAACTCCGCGAGACCAGCAACGTCCCCGTCCTTTTCCTCACCGCTCGCGATGGCGAGATCGACCGCATCCTCGGCCTCGAACTCGGCGGCGACGACTACGTGACCAAGCCCTTCTCCCCACGGGAAATCGTCGCCCGCGTCCGCGCCATCCTGCGCCGCACCTCTGGAGCTCCAGCGGAAACACCCTCCGCTCCCAGCCCTCCGGCCCTGTCATCTCCCTTCCACCACGACTCCTCGGCCATGCGCATCCACTGCCACGGCCTGCCGCTCGACCTCACCGCCCACGAGTACAAGCTCCTCCTCGTCCTTCTCGGCCAGCCCGGACGCGTCTTCACCCGCGACCAACTCCTCGATCGCGCCTGGGAAGATCCCGGTGCCGTCACTGACCGGACCGTGGATGCCCACGTGAAATCGATTCGCGCCAAGCTGCGGGCCGTCCGCGAGGGAGCGGAGGATTTCATCGAAACCCGCCGCGGTCTCGGCTACCTGCTCACCCTCTGACCGCATGCGCCTCACCCGCGTCACCCTCGTCCTCATCGTCGTCATCATCGCGGCTGGATTCTATCAGCTCGCCATCCATTTCCTCTCGGATGTCGAGCCCCAGACTTTCCAGGCCACCGAGGAGGTGATGGTCGATGCCGCCCACCTGCTCGCCGAACTGGTCGAGGACGACATGAAACACGACCATCTCGACATCGAACGCCTGCGGGCGGTCTTCGACGGTGCCCACGACCGCAGGTTCGACGCCTGGATCTTCGATCACCACAAGGAGCACGTCGGCCTCGACGCCTACCTCACCGATGCCAGGGGAATGGTCGTGTTCGACTCGGAACATGGACGCCGGGAAGGCATGGACTACTCCCGTATGCGTGACGTGGCCCTTACCTTGCGCGGCGACTACGGCTCCCGCTGCACTCGGGACGGCCCGGGAGACCTCTCCACTTCGGTGCTCTACATCTCGGCTCCGGTCGGGGACAAGGCCAACCCCTCCGGCGTCCTCACCGTCTTCAAGCCCAAGGCCGACGCCCTGCCGATGGTCCACAAGCGGAAGGAAATCATCTACTGGGCCTGCGGACTCATCGGCAGCGGCATCCTTTTCCTGATCGTGGTCGTGTTCCTCTGGGTCTTTCACCCGCTCGGAAAAATCACCGCCTACGCCCGGGCCATCGAACGCGGCGAACGCCCCAAGCTCCCCGCCCTCGGCATCGGTCGCGAGGTCAACTCCCTCGCCCACGCCCTCGAATCGATGCGCGAGGCCCTCGAAGGCCGCCGCTATGCCGAGCACTACATCCAGACCCTCACCCACGAGATGAAAAGCCCCCTCGCCGCCATCCGCGGAGCGGCGGAACTGCTCGACGAGGACATGCCCACGGAAACCCGAAAGCGCTTCCTCGAAAACATCCGCGCCGAAACCTCCCGCACCGAACGATTGATCAACCGCCTCCTCGAACTCGCCGCCATCGAAAGCAAGGCCAGGCTCGAATCCGCTGAGGAACTCGACCTCCGCACCGTCGTCAGCCGCGCCATTGACCAGGCCGCCCCGCTCGCCGAACTCGCCCGCGTCCGCCTCGCCTTTTCTCCCCCGGAGTCTGAAGCCAGCGTGCGCGGAGATGCCTTCATCCTCCGCGCCGCCATCACCAACCTTCTGGAAAACGCCATCGATTTCTCCCCGATTGGCGCGACCATCGACATCACGCTCGATCAGGCGGACGACTGGATCTCGCTCATCATCCGCGACCACGGCTCCGGCATTCCGGACTACGCCCAGCAGCGCATCTTCGAGCGCTTCTACTCGCTCCGCCACCACACCTCCGGACGGAAAGGCACCGGCCTCGGACTCACCCTCGTGAAGGAAGCCGCCGACGTCCACGGCGGCACGATCCAGCTCGACCCCGCAGAGGGAGGCGGCACGGTGGCCGTTCTGAAGCTTCCGGTCTTCCGTTGATCGCGGTGAATCCCATTCAACCGCAAAGCAAGATCGCGCAGTTCTCCACGTATTCGCGGGATCGTTTCCATGATGGTTTCCAGCCCCAAATTTTCCCTTCTCGTCCTGCCTTTCGCGGCAGCCAGCCTGATGCCCGGCACGCTCGCAGCAGGGGAAAAGCTCGCCTACAACCGCGACATCCGACCGATCCTTTCCGACAAATGCTTCCAGTGCCACGGACCGGATTCGGCCAATCGCAAGGGCGATCTGCGGCTCGATATCCGTGAGGAAGCCATCAAGGCCTCCGCTTTCATCCCCGGGAAACCCAAGGAAAGCGAACTCGTCATCCGGCTCCACGAAACCGACCCCAAGGAGGTCATGCCGCCGCCGAAGTCGCCTCGCCAGCTCACCCCGGCGGAGCGTCTGACCTTGGAGCGATGGATCGAGGAAGGCGCGGAGTATCAACCGCTTTGGTCCTTCACTCCCCTCCCCGCCTCCGTGCCCGTGCCGGAGAGCCAGCAAGCAGCCTGGACGAAAAACGAAATCGACCGCTTCATCGCCGCACGGCTCGATCTTGAGAAGCTCCAGCCCGCCCCACCTGCCGATCCCGAACGCTGGCTGCGGCGGATCAGTTTCGATCTAACAGGCCTGCCGCCCGAGCAGAAGGATCTCGACGCCTTTCTCGCCGACAAGTCACCCGACGCCCGCGAACGCGCCGTGGATCGACTCCTCGCCTCGCCCCGCTATGGCGAGAAAATGGCGGTCGATTGGCTCGACGTCGCACGCTATGCCGATTCCTTCGGCTACCAGTCCGACCTTGATACCAACGCCTGGCCCTATCGCGACTGGGTCATCAGCGCCCTCAACCAGAACCTGCCTTGGGACCAGTTCATCACCTGGCAGCTCGCCGGTGACCTGCTGCCAAATCCGACCCGCGAGCAGCTCATCGCCACCGCTTTCAACCGCATCCACCGCAAGACCCAGGAAGGCGGCAGCGTCGAGGCCGAGTTCCGCCAGGAGGGCATTGCCGACCGCGTCCACACCGTCGGCACCGCCTTCATGGCCCTGACCTTCGAGTGCACCCGCTGCCATGACCACAAGTATGATCCGCTCACCATGAAGGATTACTACTCGATGGGGGCCTTCTTCAATTCCATCGACGAATGGGGCCTCCTGCACGGCACCGGATCGATCCAGCCGAATCCCTGCCTGTTTCTAACCACTCCCCAGCAGGACGGCGCGATGGCCGAACAATCCGCCTCCATCTCCGCGGCGGAAAAGGCGATCAACGATCAGGTCTCCGCACGCGAGGCAGCCTTCCAGGCCTGGCTCGCCGCTCCAACCGCAGACTCGGTGGATCTCAGCGGCTCCTTCGATCTCGATGCGGCCGACAAGGACGGTTTCACCAATGCCGTCGATCCCAAGCGCCCGGGGAAATCCAACGCCAAGAACAAGCTCGTGCCGGGACATCGCGGGCAGGCCCTTTCCTTCACCGGCGATGATCCGCTTTCGCTGGGCAAGCATCAGGCTTCCAACTGCGAGGACAGCCTCTCGGTCTCCTTCTGGCTGAAGCCCGCTGAGCAGGCCAAGCGCACCCTCGTCTTTCACGACAGCTCCGGCTACGACCCCGGCTACAATGGCTTCGAGTTGCTCTACGAGGACGGTCGCCTGCGCTGGATGGTCTCGCGCGAGTGGCCCGGCAACTGCATCGCCATCCGCAGCAAGGACCTCGTGCCCGTCAACCAATGGACCCACATCAGCGTCAGCTACGATGGCTCCTCGAAGGCCGCTGGATTGAAGCTTTACCTCAATGGCAACGAGGCAGCGGTCGAGATCGTCCGCGACCATCTGACCCGCAACGGCGGCAGCGGTCCCGGCGTCACCTTCGGCGAACGCGTCCGCGACTCCGGCCTGCGCAATGGTGCCATCGATGACGTCCGGATCCACACCCGTCCGATCAGCGCGCTCGAGGTCAAGGCCCTGCATGCCGACAAGCCGCTCGCCGAAATCATTGCTTCAACTCCTCGCGATGAAGCAGGTCTCGCCTTGCTGCGTGGCTACTATGTTTCCGCCGTCGATCCCGAGATCCGCAAGGCCACCGCAGACCTCCGCCTCCTGCGCCAGAAGCTGCGACAGACCGTGGATGGCGTGCGTGAGATTCCCGTGATGAAGGAAATGCCAGAGGCCCGGCCCGCGTGGATTCTTGATCGAGGAGCCTATGACCGCCCGATCGGAGAGCCCGTCGGACGCAGCACTCCCGCCGCTCTGCCACCGTTTCCGAAGGACCAACCGATGAATCGCCTCGGCCTCGCCCGCTGGCTCACGGAGCCAAGTCATCCGCTCACTGCCCGCGTCCAGGTCAACCGCGTCTGGCAGCATTTCTTCGGTCGCGGTCTGGTCGCCACCACTGAAAACTTCGGCTCGCAGGGGGAAGCACCGTCCCATCCCGAACTGCTCGATTGGCTGGCGCGCGACTTCATTTCCCACGGCTGGGACTTGAAACGCCTCTGCCGTCAGATCGTGCTAAGCGCGACCTACTCCCAGGACTCGAAGGCCTCCAAGGGACTTCGCGCCAAAGACCCCGCCAACCTCCTCCTCGCCCGCGGACCGGCCAAGCGGCTTTCCGGCGAGGATCTGCGCGATCAGGCCCTCGCCCTTTCCGGCCTGCTTCAGCCCACGATCGGCGGACCACCGGCCAAACCCTACCTGCCCGACTCCGCCAGTTGGAAAGTCCTCAACAGCTTCGTGCCAGACTACAAGCGCGACCCCGCCCCCGGCATCTACCGCCGCAGCCTCTACAGCTTCTGGCGGCGCACCGCCCCACCGCCCGGCATGCTGGCCTTCGACGTGCCCGGTCGCGATGTCTGTACCGTCCGCCGCCAGCAGACCAACACCCCGCTGCAACCGCTCGTCATGCTCAATGATCCGCAGTTCGTCGAGGCCTCGCGCGGACTCGCTATTCGCATGTTCAAGGAGGGCGGCGCCGATCTAACAGAACGGATCCGCTGGTTGTTCCGCGAGTCGCTTGACCGAGCGCCCACCGAAGCCGAGCTGCGTCTGTTGACCGAACTTTTCAACGAACAGCTCGAAACCTTCCGCAAGGACGCCACCCAGGCCGATGCCTACCTCAAGGTCGGAGACCTCAAGCCACCCGCCGAACTTCCCGCCATCGACCTCGCCGCCGCGACCGTGCTCGCCAATGCCGTCATCAACCTCGACGAAGCCATCACCCTCCGCTGACCATGGCCTCCCCTCTCGATCCACTCTTCATCACCCGCCGCCACTTCTTCTCGAAACTTTCCGCCGGGCTTGGTGGGCTCGCGCTCGGCTCGATGCTCTCGGAGAAATCCTTCGGCGCGGAGGCCTCCCCGATCGCCGTTCCAGGATTCGCTCCGAAGGCGAAGCGCGTGATCTACCTCTTCATGAGCGGCGGCCCCGCACAGCATGATCTCTTCGATGACAAGCCGCTGCTCCGCCAGCGCAATGGCGAGCCTCTGCCCGACTCGGTCCGCGCCGGACAGCGTCTCACAGGCATGAGCGGCAACCAGGCCGTCCTGCCTCTCGCCGGTTCCCATTTCAAATTTTCCCCCTTCGGGAAAAGCGGCACGCAGCTCAGCGAACTGCTGCCCCACACCGGCGGCGTGATTGATGATCTCTGCCTGATCCGCTCGATGTTCACCGAGGCGATCAACCACGATCCCGCGATGACCTTTCTCCAGACCGGCTCACAGATCGCCGGTCGCCCGAGCATCGGCTCGTGGATCCACTACGGCCTCGGCAGCCTCAATGAAAACCTGCCGGCCTTCGTGGTGCTCGTCACCAAGAAGCCGACCGATCAACCGCTCTACGCCCGCCTCTGGGGCAGCGGTTTCCTCGACTCCCGCTATCAGGGCGTGCGCTTCTCCTCCGGGAAAGAAGCCGTGTTCTATCTAACAAATCCCGATGGCATCTGTGGCAGCGGACGTCGCGCCATGCTCGACAAGCTCGCCGGACTCAACCGCATCGGCTACGAAAAGGAGCTCGATCCGGAAATCGAGTCACGCATCGCCCAATACGAAATGGCCTACCGCATGCAGACCAGCGTGCCGGAAGCGACCTCGATTGAAGGCGAACCGAAATCCGTCCTCGATCTCTACGGCCCCGGTGTCGAGCAACCCGGCACCTTTGCCGCGAACTGCCTCCAGGCCCGTCGCATGGCGGAACGCGGCGTGCGCTTCATCCAGCTCTATCATCCCGGTTGGGACAACCATGGCAACGTCCCTCAGGCCCTGCCCAAACTCACCAAGGAAGTCGATCAGGGCTGTGCCGGTCTCATCACCGACCTCAAGCAGCGCGGCTTGCTCGAAGACACCCTCGTCATCTGCGGCGGTGAGTTCGGTCGCACCGCCTACTCACAGGGCGTGCTCACCAAGGAAAGCTACGGCCGCGATCATCATCCGCGCTGTTTCTCGATGTGGATGGCCGGCGGTGGCGTGAAGCCCGGCATCGTCCACGGGGCCACCGATGACTTCGGTTACAACATCATCGAGAATCCGGTCCACGTCCATGATCTCCATGCCACGATCCTGCATCTCATGGGCATCGACCACACCCGCCTGACCTACTTCCACCAGGGCCGCCATTTCCGACTGACCGACGTGCATGGCGAGGTCGTGAAAAACATCCTGGCCTGAGATTGCTTCTCAGGACTTTCACGCAGGTTTCATGAACCCTTGATCGGGCTTTCATGCGTGGGGGCCTTCATCGGCAGCGTCCAACCAGACGACCGCCATGAAATTCCTGACCCGCCTGCTCTATCTCACCACGGTTTATGCCCTCCTCTCGCTGACCACGCGTGCGGAAACGACTGCCGCTCCCTATTTCCACATCGCCTCCTCGGGTGATGTCGCCGGTGAAACCCTGCCGCTGAAATCCACCAAGGCAACTATCAGCATTGATGGCACGATCGCCCGCGCCGCGCTGGAGCAGACCTACGCCAACAACGGTGACAAGCCGATCGAGGCGATCTATGTCTTCCCCGCATCCACTAGAGCTGCCGTACATGGCATGACCCTGACCACGGGTGGCCGGACCATCGCCGCCCGCATCCGGGAGAAGTCCGTGGCGAAAGCGGAATACGAGACCGCGAAGTCGCAGAAGAAGACGGCGGCGTTGTTGGAGGAGGAAAGACCGAACGTGTTCCAGATGTCGGTGGCGAACATCCTGCCGGGCGATGACATCAAGGTCCGCGTCGAGTGGTCGGAGACAGTGCCCGCGGTCGATGGCACCTATGAGTTTGTCCTGCCGACGGTGGTCGGTCCGCGTTATGGCCACGGCAGCAGCGAGGCCGTGGAGACATGGACCGCGAATCCGCATCTTCATCAGGGAACGGCCTCGCCTGCGGGCTTTCATCTCGCCGTCAATCTGAACACCACCCTGCCGCTGGCCGAGGTGGTGTGTCCCAGCCATTCGGTCACGATTGATTTCAAATCGAAGACCGCCGCCAATACCTCGCTGGTCACGCGGTCTGGAGAGGATGCCGCGAACCGTGACTTCATCCTGCGCTGGAAGCTTGGCCAGGACCGGGTGGACGCCGGCCTGCTGCTGCATCGGGGTGACTCAGAAAACCACTTCCTTCTCCAAGTGGAGCCACCGAAGCACACGACACCCGATCTGATTCCGCCACGCGACTATGTCTTCGTGCTCGATGTTTCCGGCTCGATGACCGGCTTCCCGTTGAACGTGTCGAAGGACCTGCTGCGCGATCTAACAAACGTGTTGAGGACCGAGGACACCTTCAACATTGTCACCTTTTCCGGAGGCAATGAGGTCTTCTCCGAGCAACCGGTCCACAGTCTGCCGGAGGAGGTCGAGCGGGCGCGGACCTTCATCGACAAGCATCAGGCCGGGGGTGGGACAGAGCTGGGTGAGGCCTTGAAGTGTGCCATGGCCCTGCCCGGCGGCGAGGGTCGTGCCCGCTCGATCGTGGTGGTGACGGATGGCTTCATCGGCTTCGACAAGGAGACCATCGGACTGATCCGCAGCCATCTCGGAACCTCGAATTTGTTCGCCTTCGGAATCGGCACCTCGGTCAACCGCCACCTCATCGAAGGCATGGCCCGCGCCGGGCAGGGCGAGCCCTTCATCGTGACCCAGCCCTCGGAGGTGAAGGAAACCGCCACCCGTTTCCGCGATCTGGTTTCCAGCCCGGTATTGACGAAGATCCGGGTGACGGCGGAAGGCTGCGAGCTTTCCGGCATCGAGCCCTCGCCGCATCCGGACGTCTTCGCCAACCGACCGCTGGTCATCACCGGCAAATGGAACGGCGAACCGACGGGCCGGATCGTCGTGCGCGGCATCGCCGGAAATGGTGAGGCATTTGAGAAGTTCATCGACCTCGCCGAGGCCGCTGCGAAAGGACTCGATCACCCGGCACTGCCGGTGCTTTGGGCACGCGAACGGGTCAGGAGACTGGAGGACGAGCAAACGCCGTGGGACAGTCGCCGGGGAGTCATGATGAAGACCGATCCGGAGACGGTCCGCGAGATCACGTCTCTCGGTCTGGGTTACTCGCTGCTGACTCCCTACACCTCGTTTCTTGCCGTCGATGAAACTCCGCGTGGCTTCGAGGGAACCGCGCAAACGGTGAAGCAGGCGATCCCCCTGCCCCAAGGCGTGTCCGATGCCGCCGTTGGCTCGCCACCGGCACCGATCGTGGTCAACGGCTCGGTTCCAGAGCCCGGTGCCATTGGCCTGATTTCCCTGCTCACGGTCCTGTTGATGATGCAACGCAAACGCTGAGGCTGATGAACACCCTGCTGCCAAAGTATCCCGATCTGGTCACGCCGGATGCAGGCATTCGAGGCCCCGTTCCCGCGTTTCATGCCTGGCTGATCGCGGGGTCGATGCTCCCGCTTTTCGTCTGGTATGTGCGGCGGCTGAACGATGGCAGCGACGAGCCGCTCGGATTGGTTTCCCTGGGGTTGGCGGTGCTGCTGGCGTGGCTTGATCGGAGATCCCTCCATGCCAGCACCAGGTCCCGCACTGCCGGAGCCCTCCTGATTCTTGCAGCGGCCCTCACGATTCCCTGGTTGCCGCCGATGCCAAGGGCCTTGATGGCACTCACCGGTCTCGCCTGTTTCTACGGTCTTCATCGTAGGATCGGGCTGCTGGCGTTGCTGTTGCTTTCCTTGCCGGTGGTGGCCTCCCTGCAGTTCTGGGCCGGCTATCCGATGCGGGTCGCCACGGCCGAGGGGGTGGTGCAGGCTCTGAAGATCGCGGGAGTGGTCGTGGCACGACTCGGAACCAGCATCGCGGTGGATGGCCGGATCCTGAGCGTTGATCCGGCCTGCAGCGGCATCCGTCTGCTGTGGCATGCCTTGGTCGCGACCGCCGCCCTCGCTTCCATGCACCGGCTTTCCTTGGGAAAAGGCCTGCTGCTGCTTGCCCTGGCCACGGTCCTGACCCTCCCCGCCAATCAGGCACGGGCGCTGGTGCTGGTGGTCCAGACCTGGCAAGGCGGAGCGGAGTCCTCCCTGCGTCATGAATTCGTCGGTCTGGCCTGCGCGGCATTGATGCTTGGACTGATCTGCTGGCTGGCGGCCCGGAACCGACGCAACAGGTTGACGGAATCGCCCATCGCACCGGTCCGCAGCAGGCATCTTGCCTTGCTCATGCTCGCCGCCATCGCGGGGCCCTGCCTGGCCTTGTCGAAGCCGGACCACCGCCCGCCGGCGCTCGCCTCGCCGGCCTTTACCGGATTCACCTTCGAAGGCCTGACCCTGCCCTTGCAACCGCTGCCCTCAACGCCCATGGAGCAGGCCTTCGCCGCCACTTTTCCCGGCACGCTCGGCAGCTACGGCTGGAGCGGCCAGCAGGTGATCCTGCGACGGGTCAACACCGCGACGCGACGCCTCCATCCCTCGCGCGACTGCCTCCGCGCGGCGGGCTATGACACCACCGAGTCGATCATTGAAACGCACGCCGATGGCAGTCATTGGGCCAGCTTCACCGCCACTCGGGGGGCTTACAGACTCAGGGTCCGGGAACGAATCGTCAGTGAGGCAAACGATGCCTCATGGACTGATCCATCCGCCTGGTACTGGGATGCCCTGCTTCATCCACTGAACGGTCCTTGGCGGGCGGAGACCGTGATCGAATCGAGCTGAAACTTGGACTGCGGTGGGAAGCGCAGCGCGACACCGCTTTCAGATGCGAAAATGATATCAATCATTCAACCGGCTATCAGTTCGTCTCAAACCACCGATCTCGATTGTCCGCGTGATACGGACTGCTCCTCACCTGGCGTCCGACCGCCAGTCCCGCATGCCAAAGCGGCGTGGCGCTTTGCTTCCCGCCGCACTCCAGGGTGACCCTTCACTTTCATTTCACGAAAGCCTCACCAGGACCGCGTCAGGCATTCATTCAGGGAGTGATCAATCGCCATCGTTCGCATGAGCCTCCGCCCTTTCCTCCAACCTGATGCCAGCTGGCTGGATGATCCGCGTCCCCGCCGGATCCTGGGTGTCGCGCTCGCCACCGTGCTCGGGCTGGCGGCCTATGGCTTCACGGTCGGCTGGTGGCGATCGCCGATGATGGGCGTCTATGTGGCGATCAAGATGCCGCTGCTTGTGGCCTGCACGCTGGGTTGCAATGGCCTTCTGAATGGTCTGTTAGGCCTGCTGCTCGGCACCGGTCTCGGCTTCCGCCAGTCCATGCTTGCCCTGCTGATGTCGTTCGCGGTCGCCGCCTTGATTCTCGGCTCGCTGGCCCCCGTGACCTTCTTTCTCGCGTGGAATGCCCCCGCTCCCGACTCGGCCAATGCCGGCATGGCGCACTCCGCCTACCTCGTGAGCCACACCTTCCTGATCGGCTTCGCCGGAATCGCGGCGAACGTCCATCTTCACAAGCTGCTCGCCGCAAGAGCCCCGAGCCGCGGGTCCGCGACGCTCACCCTGCTCGCCTGGCTGGGTGGAAACGGCTTCCTCGGCGCCCAGTTCTCCTGGGTGCTGCGGCCCTTCTTCGGCAGCCCGAATCTTGAGGTCGCCTTCCTGAGGCCGGATCCCATGAAGGGAAATTTCTATGAGTCGGTCTGGTACTCGATCGATCACCTCAGCGGCGGCCATGCAGTCACCGCCATCGTTTCCCTGCTCGTGCTCGTCTCCATCCTCGCGATCCCTGTGATCGCCGCCATCAGATCCTACAAGCAACCAACACGATGAATCCAACCACTCCAATGATCCCCAACGTTCCACCTGTCCAACCTCCGCCGCTCGAGGCCCCCCTGCCGGAAAAGCTCGACCTGCGCGCCTTGTTCGAAGGCCTCCTGCGCCGGCCGGTTGATCTTGTGATCCGCCTCGCCACGCCTGGCCATGGCGCGACCGGACGCTTCACGCTCATCGCCATCGTCTCCTTTCTGTTGTTCGGTGTGGTGCTCGGCTGCTTCGCCAAACACGAACAGCTCTGGCAGGCACCGCTCAAGGTCACCGGCGGACTCCTGATCGCCGGCACGATCTGCTTTCCCAGCCTCTACATCTTTTCCACCCTCGCCGGTGGAAGGATGTCGGTCCAGCAGCTCGGTGCCTGCCTTTCGGGTGCCCTCTCCCTCGCAGGACTGCTTCTGTTAGGCTTCGCTCCCGCCGTCTGGATCTTCGCGGAATCGACAAACTCATTTGGCTTCATGGGCTTGCTCGGTCTTGGAGCCTGGTTGGTCGCGCTGCTGTTCGGCCTGCGTTTCCTGAAGACCGCCGTCCAGTCCACCGGTGCCACACAGGGCGCTCCGATGGTCATCTGGGGCGTGGTGTTCGCCCTCGTCACCTTGCAGATGACCACCTCGCTGCGGCCCATCCTCGGACGTTCCGATCAGCCATTCACTCAGGAGAAGAAGTTCTTCCTGCAGCACTGGGGCGATTGGTTCGGGGAAACCCAGGGTGTCACAAGCACCAACAGCCCGAAGAACGACAACAACCCCGCGCCTGCGGTCGCCGAGCCAGGCCGAAGCGGCAGCAGGAATCCCTTCAATGACTAACCGGAAAAAATGAATGGAACCGCAGATGGACGCAGATTCACGCAGATAATCAAAGTTCAACCTAGTGCGAACTTTAACTCTCAAGAGTTATATTAAAATCAATGTTTATCTGCGTCCATCTGCGGTTCATTTTTCCTTCTTGATTTGGAAATCAACCATGAAACTCCCACAGGAATTTTCGAGCGCTACTTCGGATCGAAAGATGAAACAGGTCCCATCCGCCCGGCGATCCAACGGCTTTCCGCCGAAATCCAAACGCCGAGGCTTCGAGCGGAAGAAGTCGCACGACGACTACTCCGAGTGGCGGCGTGAGCTGCTCTGAGGGTCAGCTTTTCCCAAGCACCCAGGCGATGTGCGGCGTGTACATGTCCGGTTCCAGCAGGAACGAGTCGTGGCCCTTGTCGGAATGAACCGTGATGTGCATGACCTCCACCTTCGCCCGTTCCAGATGACTCACGAGCTCGGTTTGCTCCTCCGGATAAAAGCAGAAGTCGGAGTCGATGGAAAACACCAGCCACTTCTGGCCGGCCAGGCGTGAACGTTCGAAGAGATTCTCCGCCGTTTCTGCATCCCCCTCGGCTGCCCCGTCGAAGCGCGACCAGAGGTCGATGATCCGCAGGTAGGTGTTTGCATCGAAGCGCTTCACGAACTTCTTCCCCTGATGGAGCATGTAACTTTGAAACTGGTCGCGCACCCGATACCATGAAAGCACGTCATCGGGCTGGACCACGTCCTGACGGGCCCGACGCTCGATGGCGTCGAGGTGGACGAAGGTCTTGTGCGAGATCATGCGCGCCAGGGCGAGTCCGTAAAGTGGCGGGCTTCCCTCGTAGTAGTCGCCGCCATTGAAATTGCGGTCGTTCTCGATCGCCAGGATCTGCTCGAACAAGACGAGGCGGTTCAGAACGGTCGTCTTGTAGCCCGAGGCGATGGAGATGACATTCCTGACGCGATCCGGAAACCGCGTGGCGAAGGTCAGCGCCACCAGGCCTCCGACCGACGGACCGATCACGGCGGTCAGGTTTTCAATCCCGAGTTCATCGAGCAGGCGGGCCTGGATTTCCACCTGATCCGCTGCCGTGACGTGAGGGAAGGCGGAGCCCCAGGGCTTGCCAGTTTCCGGGTGGATGGACGAGGGACCGGTGGAGCCATAACAACCACCGAGATAATTCGCACAGATTACGAAGTAGCGGTCGGTGTCGATCGCCAGACCGGGCCCGATCATGTCGCTCCACCAGCCCTCATGGAGTTCAGGCTGCCAGATTTGGTCGAGGCCCTCGATGCCGGTGTTCAGTCCAGCGGCGTGATGGGAGCCGGAGAGCGCGTGAAAGAGCAGGATCGCGTTCGAGCGCTCGGCATTCAGCTCACCCCAGGTCTCGTACGCCAGGGTGACTCCCGGCAGTTCTCCTCCATCACGGAGGCGGAACGGCTGGGCAGCACTTCCAGTGTGGAAAAACCGGGTGGTCACGGATGGCATGGGGGGAGCTAGAAGTTCCAAGTTCCAAGGATCAAGTGCCAAGAGGGAGAAAGCACTAAATTCTAAGCACTAAAGCCGAAACGACGAGGAAGGCAGAGGCTGCGCCGCTTTACCACCGACCACTTGCCACTTGCCACTTGCCACGGGGGAATTCTAGTTCGTGCCATGAACAACGTGGGCTTCAAGGAATGGCAGGTCGTTTGCGAGGCATTGGTTTCGGGTCGGCAGACGGTGATCCTGAGAAAGGGTGGGATCCACGAAGGCCGGGCGGGATTTTCATTTGCTCACGAAGCGTTTTATCTGTTTCCGACCCGCTTTCACGCGCAAGGCGAGTTTGTCCGCGAGGGTGAGATCAAGGTCCTTCCTGAATGGCAGGTGGGGGACCTGGTGACCATCACGCATCGGGTGGAGGTGACCTCCGCCGTAACTCTCACCGACTGGGCGGAGGTGGAGGCCCTGTTTCCGCAGCACATCTATACGGAGAAGACCGTGCGCGATCGCTTCGATTGGGAAGGAAAGGGCATGGCCTCGGGCAGCATCCACGTGGCCCATGTGAAGGTCATCGAGCTGGATGAGCCGCTGGTGTTTGCTTATGAGGCGAAACATGGCGGATGCAGGAGCTGGGTGAGTTTGTAGGCAGGGACCCGACCTCCGGGCGGTCCGGTGTGGGGGTAGTTCGCTGATCTTAGGTAAACGAGATTAGGAGCGCAACGATCATCGAAATGGAGTGCTTAGGTTCGGAAGCGCTTGGTTCCATATCGGCCATCCACCACCGGACCGCCCGGAGGTCGGGTCCCTGCCTATTCGTTCGGAGGCCAAGTCATTTCCAACCGATCCGATCCGGCATCCACACATGAGGCCACTGATCGTACGTCTCGACTAATCCGGCACGTACCGGATTCTCACGGATGTATACCCAGGTCGATTGATGGTCGGCCTCCGATCAGATTCGGTGCTCGAAAAAGTCCCTTTGCCAAGCGATTCCGAACTGACGTGCCAGATAGCGTTTCCAATCTCCAACGACTTGATTGATGCCTTGTCCCAGTTGCCTGGAAAACGAGATCAAAGCGTGAAGATGGTCAGGCATTAACAGGGCCAGTTCTGGAATCCAGCGATTGATTCGACCATAGTGCGAGACGGACTCGAATAATTTGGTTGGAAAATCGCCCACGGTTAGTTGTTGGATCCCGCGTTGTTGGCAATTGATCGTGAGGAAAAACGTGGCGTCATTCTCGACCCAGGATGGTGGGATGTGGGAATCGCCACGAACTTTCCGATCTGGTCTTGATTCGGGGAGCATCGAGCGAAGTTATCTAAAGGTATCGACGAGTCGATCCCAAAGTCAGGGACTCAACCTCCGGACGGTCCGTCTGGGGCAGGTTCGGGAATTCCAAGAGATTGAAATTTGGAACGAGCCGATCGTCGAAGTGGAGTTGATTGGTTTGGAAGCGCCTTGATCCCATATCCGCCGTCCCCCACCGGACCGCCCGGAGGTCGGGTCCCTGCCTACGCAAAAAGAGGCGGGCTTTGCAGCCCGCCTCTTAAAGCGTGTTGATTTCTCAACCGTTACCGATTAACGGCGGCGGCGAAGAAGTCCGAGCGCACCCAGCATGCCGAGGAGGGCAGCGGAAGGCTCTGGGACGAATGCCAACTGGAAACCGGAGGTTCCCGTGGCGCTGTAAACGGAAGTGCCGCGACCCAGGTCAGTCATCGAGGCGGAGTTCATCACGACGCTGCCGAGGGCAGGAACAGTGGCGGTCTGCTTGAATGCACCGAAGG
The DNA here is from genome assembly GCA_027485995.1 of Verrucomicrobiaceae bacterium. Classification (GTDB taxonomy): domain Bacteria; phylum Verrucomicrobiota; class Verrucomicrobiia; order Verrucomicrobiales; family Akkermansiaceae; genus Luteolibacter. The sequence continues at coordinate 5,035 of JAIXPW010000243.1, read as the reverse complement.
AGTTCTGATCGGTCGACTCGATCCACACGTAAACCCTGTTACCAGCAGCACCAAGTTCGGTGGCAGCAGAGCTGGTGAGAGCTCCGTTTGTGAAGCTGACGTTGGAGCGCACGGTACCGGGATCGAGAACCAGCAAAGCTTCGAAGGCCGAGCGAGTGGTAACGGTGTTAGCGACGGTGGTAAGGTTCGTCGACGAGCTGTAGATCCAAATGCTACCACTGACATTGGCGAGAGAGCCACTGGCGGTAGTCGTGATCAGACCGATGTTATTGGTGTTATTCGCAATGAACGACGTTGTCAACGAGACAGCGTGGGCACTTCCCAGAGAAAGTGCGGAAGCGACAAGGAATCCAAGCAGTTTTGTTTTCATTTTGTGTGTTTTTACTAATTCAATATCGAATCAATAGAGCGTAGGGAGAAGCCTATCAGGGGGTGACAGTGAAGCCAGGCTGCAAGGTAAGAGCGATGTCTGCCACCGGAATAACGACGGCACCAGTCGTGTTAGAAATTGTGTCTGTGGTCGGGGTTCCAAAGTCAGAGGAAATGGTGCCATCTCCAAGCGGAACATAGCTGGTAGCGGTATCAAGTGGACCTGGAACGTAGACGGAGATAGCGTCAGCGAAAGCAGTCAGCGTGCCAAACCCAGTATCGTTGAGCGGAGTCGTTGCACCAGCCAAAGGATTGAGAGGCCCAACAATGTTCACAACGTTCGCTGCGAGAGAAGCGATGGTCGGCGTTGACTTCACTTCGCCGCTGACAGGAAGAAGAACATCGCTACCCACGCCAAGGACGAAACCGGTTCCGGGCAGGACTGGGCGAAGGTCGCCATCAGCAGTGGCGAAGTCCGAGGACCAGCCAGTTGCGCCATCGGCACCGTAAAGATAGGTGGTGCTGCTTCCGTCTGCGTTGTAGAAAGTCACGTTGTCCGAGAAGGGGCTCAACAGAGACTCTGAATCGAGGAGAGCACTCTTCAGAGTGACGTGTGGGCGAATCTTGAAGGTTTCCGATCCGGTGAGACCGAGCGGGGTGATGTCGTCGATCAGAGTGATCACCGAAGCCGTGTTCGACGCAATTTCGATAACGGCACCAGCCTGCGGGCCCGAGGTGATTTCGACGTAATGGGTCGCGTAGACCGCACCTTGATCGTAAGCACTCGCAACGAGCGAACTGGCAGGGACCGTCAAGGTCGTGGAGCCTGCAGCAGTCAGAGTCCCCGCGAAGGCGGCTGGCTTGACCAAGCTGGGAATGAAAAGATTGCCGCCGGCTTTGCCGTCGAACGAGTAGTAGCCCACCGGCGTGGTGGTGGCATCAACGGCGAGGGCTGGGCCGACTGCGGCGAGGGCAGCGAGCAGAGCGTAGGTGTAAATTGGTTTCATGACGGGGTTGTTTTGGGGTTATTTCGGAGGGATGTCGATGTTTTTTCAGTTTGTGCACCGTGACGTGTTCGTCACGCACGCTTGCACGCGAATCGCTAGGTTTCACGGGTAGAAAACAGCCCCGAGCGGAAAAGCGCAAGGAAATTTTGCACTGTGAGAAAGTTTTTTGAGCAGGTCGAATCCATGATAAATTAGTGGGATTTTGATTATGCTCATCACCAATGGGTTAGGAGTTTAAAATTTTCCAAGCGCTGGTCAATCTCAGCGGGCATGAGGCCCTCGATCCGGAGGGTGGAGAAGGCCTCGCAGGTGAAGGAGGCGACAACGGCTCCCTGCACGATGGCTCCGCGCAGGTCCGGGAAGTCGAAGCTGGACTTGCCGGTGGCGGCAAGGTGACCAGCCAGGGCCCCTAGGAAGGAATCGCCCGCGCCAGTGGGGTCCGCGACTTCAGTGAGAGGGAATGCGGCGCAGCGGAAAAAGGTGGTCTCGCTGAGGGTCCAGGGGCCTTCCGAGGGCGAGGAGAAAAGCATGGCTCCGAATTCACCGAGCTTGATGACGACATTCCGGGGGCCTTTCTCAAGCAGCCGCTGGCCGGCGAGGATGAGGTTGGAGGTGCCGGCGAACTCGCGGGCCTCGCCTTCGTTGATGACGAAGAGGTCCACGCGCTTGAGGACGTCGTGGAGACGCTCGTTGGCGATGTGGATCCAGATGTCCATCGTGTCGGCGATGAAGAAGGGGCAAGAGGATTGGGGATCGGGGATTGGGGATTGGGGATTTGAAGAGCGAAGAGTGGAGGCCTCGCACTGCTCGATGGCCTGCATCTGGTTTTCCGGGGCCATGTTGGCGAGGACGACGATGGGGCTGGTGCGCAGGGCGTCGGGGATGTTCACCTGCCAGTCCTGCAGGACATTGACCGAGACCTGATGGGTGGTGCGGTCGTTCATGTTCTCGTGGTATTCGCCGGACCATGAGAATGAGGCGCCTTCGGAGCGCTCGATGCCATCCACGGTGACGCCGTGGCGCTGGAGCATTTCCAGGTGCTGGGGTGGGAAGTCGTGGCCAATGATGCCGACGAGGTGGACCGGGCAGCCGGAGTAGGACGCGGCGAGAGCAGCGTAGGATGCGGAGCCGCCGAGGAGGTTCTCGGCTTCAGCCTGCGGGGTTTTCACATGGTCAATGGCGATGGTGCCGACGACGAGGATTGCGGATTGCGGATTGGGGATTGTGGATGGGGAAGACATGGAAGAATTGGGGATTGCGGATTGGAGGAGAGAACAAATCGGGGATTCTTGCTCGCGGTTTCTTTTGGCGGTTCGGATGGAGGCTACGATGATGGAGAGAATCTCGTTGGCTTCTTGAAGAAGGGGCTTGAGACGCGGTTCGGGAAGGATTTGAGCGCGGATGATCAGCTCCAGCCAGAAAATCACTTCATCAGCCTCTTCTTCGACGATGCCAAGCTTGTAGATGAATTCGTTGCGGCCCTTGGCACGGCAGGCTGCCCGGTAATTCGCAGCGACAGATGTCCCTGCACTGCAGATCTGGCTCGACAGGTTTCTTCCTTTCTCTGTGGCGGGCAACGCATCCACGACCTCGAAGATTCGAAGCGCGATAACCAGGGTGCGTTCTTGAATCTCTTGCGGCAGCACTGAGCCGATTCTTCAATCCGCAACCCGCAATTCGCAATCCGCAATTATGGCACTTCTCGCCAAGCAGGCCGCATTTTCAATATCGTCGGCCCCAAGAATATCACTGACGATGACCACACGGCGGGCTCCAGCGGCGAGGACTTCAGGGAGGTTGGAGCGCTTGATTCCGCCGATGCAGAAGGCGGGGATTTTTGTCCCAACGCGGCGCTCCATTTCCGCGATGTCGGCCAGGCCAATGCCGGGACGGCCGGCCTTGGTGGGAGTGGGGAAAAGCGGGCCGAAGCCGATGTAATCGAAGCCTTCCGCAAGGGCAGCCTCGGCCTGGCCGAGGGAATGGGTGGAGCGGCCGAAAAGAATTGGGGATTGGGGATTGCGGATTGCGGATTGAGAAGAGGAATTGAAGAGGGCTCGGGCGTTTTCCAGGGAGCCGTCGTCCTGACCGATGTGGACGCCGTCGGCACCAAGTTCGGCGGCGAGGGCGGGGAAATCGTTGAGGATGAAAGGCACACCTGCGGCCCGGCAGAGTGGGATCACGCGGCGGGCGACGGCGGCGATGAGGTCCAGCGGCTTGTCCTTGGCTCGGAGCTGGAGGAGGTCGGCACCACCGGCAAGCAGGGCAGCGGTGACAGTTTCCGCGTTCTCTGGACGGGTGTAGCCGAGATCGAGGAGGCAGTAAAGGCGGGAGGAGTCGTCCAAGGTCTTGGGGCTTCGAGAGGAGGAAGACTTGGAGCAGGATGCTCCAGAGACGGACTGGAGCGGGGCGCTCCAGCCACAGCATCAGATCTTCCGCTCTTCGAGGAAGCGGGCGACCCAGCCGATGTCGTAGTTTCCGCTGGCGAAGTCCGGGTGATCGAGGATCTCCATCTGGAAGGGGATGGTGGTCTTGATGCCCTTGATCATGAATTCGGAGAGGGCGCGCTTCATGCGGGCGATGGCGATTTCTCGAGTGGCCCCGGTGACGATGAGCTTGGCAATCATCGAGTCGTAGTAAGGCGGGACCGAGTAGCCGGAATACACGTGGGTATCGACACGGACGCCCTTTCCGCCGGGGGCATACCACATGTCGATCCTGCCGGGGCTGGGGCAGAAATTGTTGTAGGGATCCTCGGCGTTGATGCGGCACTCGATCGAGTGGCCACGGGGGCTGGCCTTGAGGACGTGGTCGGAAAGTTGCTCGCCGGCGGCGACGCGGATCTGCTCCTTGATGAGCTCGCAGCCCATCACTTCCTCGGTCACGGGATGCTCCACCTGAATGCGGGTGTTCATTTCCATGAAATAGAAATTCTCCGCCTTTTCATCGACGAGATACTCGATCGTGCCGGCGTTTTCGTAGCCAATCGAGCGGATCAGATTGACGGAGGCCTCACCCATGCGCTGGCGGAGCTCCGGGGTCAGGAGAGGCGACGGGCATTCCTCGATGATCTTCTGGTTGCGGCGCTGCATCGAGCAATCGCGCTCGCCGAGGTGGATGAAGTTGCCATGCGAGTCGCCGAAGATCTGGAACTCGATGTGGTGGGGATTGAGGACGAGTTTTTCAAGGTAGCACTCGCCATTTCCGAAGGCGGCGAGTGCCTCGTTGGAGGCGGCCTGGAACAGGGAAAGGAACTCCTCTTCCTTGAAACAGGGACGCATGCCGCGGCCTCCACCGCCGGCGGTGGCCTTGATCATGACGGGCAGGCCGATCTTCTTCGCCGCCTCGAAGGCGGTCTCGGCGTCCGGCATGATGTCGGTGCCGGGGGTGATCGGGACGCCGTTGGCGACGGCCGTGGCGCGGGCGGTGGCCTTGTCGCCCATCATGGAAATGACTTCCGAAGAGGGCCCGATGAACTTGATCCCGGAGGACGCACAGATTTCGGCGAAGCGGGCGTTTTCCGATAGGAAACCATAGCCGGGGTGGATGGCATCGGCCCCGGTGATCTCGGCGGCGGCGATGATGCGGTCCGGCTTCAGGTAGCTTTCCTTGCTGGAGGCGGGTCCGATGCAGACCGGCTCGTCGGCGAGGTGGACGTGCAT
>JAIXPW010000070.1 GCA_027485995.1 Verrucomicrobiaceae bacterium | reverse complement strand
GCGTATCGTTGTGCCTTGTTCGGTCGAGCCGAGACCCGAACGGATGGGGTGGGCGGCGTGGTGAAGCGCGGAGCGAAGCCGGAGCGAATCCAGCAGGTCATCGCCGCCAAAGGCCGTGTGCCGGTGGAGGAGTATCTGCGACACCGGGTGCGCTATTTCACCGACGGAGCGGTCATCGGCAGCAAGGCGTTTCTGGAAGAGGTCTTCGCGAAGGTGAAGGACAGGCTCGGAAAGAATCGTCAAAGCGGTGGGCGACGGATGAAAGGGCTGCACGAGCCGATGTTCAGCCTGCGTGACTTGCAGGGGGATCTGGGTCGATGATTTGTCAAGTCAAGGCACCTCGGGGATCGGGGTGAGAGCACCGTCCCCTGCATTTGTTCATTGATTCCGCCATCATCGAGGGTCGTCGCTTCATCCATTTGTCCTGATTCCGGACATGTCCGACGCATTCGGCCTATTTGTGTCAGGAGCAGTCAGTCCAAGAATCCTGCTGGTTGATTGACTTTGACGAAATGTCAGCTCATCCGTAGCCTGCCCGACGTAGGCGTATTCCCATGAAGTGTCCCAGATGCGTGCAGAGAATTCACAGGGCGGCCGGTGGTTGTCCGCATTGTGGGTTCACGCTCGCGGATGCAGACAATCTCTTTGGCGGGGAAGATATACAATTGAGATTGCTTTCCGATTCTGCAGGTTTGATGCGGCATGAAGAACAGAGGCGACTGCTTTCCGCGATGCAGCGCTTCAATCGTCAGTTTCCCCAGTTGTTCGTGGCGGTGCACACCGGGTCTTGTGGCGGGATGGCCAATCTGAGGCAGTTTGGTTTCTGGTTCCTGAACCGGGCGAAGTTCGAGGATCTTCCGTCGGATCGAGGCAATCTCTCAGCGATCCTGCTTGTGATTGATGCCGATGCAAGATCCGCAGGGATATCCTTCGGCTACGGTCTGGATGCGTTTCTTGACGAGGAGGACACCTTTCAGTGCCTGGCCCGCGCCCACGCCTACTGGCAGGAAGGCCGTCATTCCGAAGGGCTGGTCAAGGCGATCGAGCAGCTGGCGATTGTTCTGAAGAGACGGAGCAGACAGGCGCGACGCAATCCTGTGCGCTTCGAAAGAAAGGTCGCAAGGCCTGCGCGGATCGATGTGCTGGCGGAGAAGATCGGGAGTGGGCGCAGGGCAGAGAGTTTCGACGGACCTGGAAATGGGGAGGGTTCGCCATGAGGCGCGGTCTCTTGATCGCTTGGTTTGTGGTCTGTGCGTTTCGGGCCTCGGCGATCGAGCCCGCACTGCCCTCCTGGGGGGAGGCCGATCGAGCGGCGGTGAAGGCTGGGAAATGGGTTCCAGGAAGCTTACTGCTGACCGATGAAGTTCCCGCTGGTGAGCCTCCAGCAGAAAAGCAGGAACCGCTTCCGGGGCCGACGGCCGAAGAGTTGGTGGTCGATCAGACTCCTCTCACGCAGATCCCCGAATCATTTCTCGGCGAGTATTTCAACGAGCGTCCGAAGTCCCTGCTGATCGATCCACAGAAGCTTTTGTCGCCCCAGCAATATCGGGATCGTTTGGCATTTCTCGATTATCATGCGACGGACTCTTCCATTGATCTCGTCATCTATGTCTTCGGCATGGATCAGGAGATCCCGGGCGAGGTGCGGGCAGAGGAACTCGCCGAGAGGCTTTACTCCACCGAACGCCAGGCTGCGGTGGTTTTCTACTTCCTCGGTGCTCCCAAGCGATCGGTTTTGTATCTGAGTCCGTCGTTGACCGATACGATATCGGGGGCCGAGCAGACCCATGCGGTGGAGAGTTCGGTTATCAAGTCGCTGGAGAAGGCAGATGTGGTGGATCAGTTGGAGGCATTTTCCATGCAGATTTCGACCCGGCTTTACTGGTTGGAGCAGCTGTCCTCGGGGTCCGCGATTCCCGAGGGCGTCATCTCACGGAATGAGAAGCCGGAGTCGAAACCGATGGCTCCAAGGGCTTCCGAGCGCCTGAACAAGATGATTCCGCCGGGTTGGTGGATGCCGGGAGTCGTGCTGGTGGGGCTGATCGTGGTGGCGCTTTCGATGAACGCTTGGCTGCGTCAACGGATCCGATACCGCTTTCCTGAGTTCGAGGTTGAGCCGCGGTTGGGGGGGGATCAGGGTGCGGGAATTGGAGCGGTGATTTCCTTCGCGAAGTCCTCGCCGCCGCCCGCCCAGCAGCGCGAGCAGGTGCCGGAGTACCAGCGTCGCTCCTGATGGTTGACTCGCGGGAATCGCGGGGCGAGAGATGGTCATGACCGATTGGGATGCGCGCTACCGGCAGGGAGACACGCCTTGGGAAAAGGGCTTGCCAGCTCCGCCGCTGATCGAACTGATGTCCCGCTGGAATGCCGATCCGGCTTGGGGTGGGGGACCGGTCCTGGTGCCTGGCTGCGGTTTCGGCCATGACGTGCGGGAGATCGCCGCCACGGGTGTGCCGGTGATCGGCCTTGACCTGTCGGCTGCAGCGGTGGAGGCGGCAGAGCGTTTTGAGAAAGCTGGAGCGGAGGTTTATTTGCAGGCGAGCTTGTTTGATCCCAGTTGGTGGCCGGAGCAGGGCGTTGCAGGATGGTGGGAGCATACCTGTTTTTGCGCGATCGATCCAGCGGACCGCCCCAGGTATGCCGAGGCCGCGGGGGCTCTGGTGAGGCCTCAAGGATGGTTGTGCGGAGTATTTTTCCTGACGCCGAATGATCCGGGAGAGGAGGGTCAAGGGCCTCCGTTCGGTGCCACGAGGGAAGAGATCCTGAAAGGGTTGGAGCCTTGGTTTGAGTTCGTCGAAGGTTGGGTTCCTGCGAGCGGATATCCGGGACGTCTTGGACGGGAGTGGTTGGCGATCTTTCGCAGGCGGGCATGACCATCTGCGACGCTTGCAGTGAGAAAGCCTTCCTTGAATGATCCCATCCGCAGGGTTGCGGGATGCGGAACAGGGAGGTAAGGTGCCCCATTCCGACCCCGAGATGTCGAACTTTCACCCAATCCTCCTTCTGGCCATTCTGCCTGCGATGGCGTTTGCCGCACCCGACCGGCCTTACTTCAATGACAAGAAGGCACCCGAGAACCGCAAGGACCTGGAGGCCATCCAGAAGACCCTGACCTCCGTGCTGCCAAAGGCGAGGGAGGCCACGGTCTGCATCGACATCGGCGAAGGCAGTGGCAGTGGGGTGATCGTGTCAGCCGAGGGTCTGGTTCTGACAGCAGCGCACGTGGCCGGCGGGGTGGGCAAGGAGCTCACCGTGATCATGGAGGATGGCAAGCGTCTGAAGGCGGAGTCGATGGGCATTGTTTCCACCACGGACTGCGCGATGGTGAGGATTCTGGAAAAGGGGACCTATCCGTTCGTGGTGTTGGACCGGGAGAACAGTACGAAACTGGGGGATTGGGTCTTCTCGCTCGGTCACTCCGGGGGATTTGACAAGGAACGCGGGTCGGTGGTGAGGCTTGGCAGGCTGGTTCGCGTGGCAGAGACCACCATCCAATCGGACTGCACCCTGATTGGTGGCGACTCGGGCGGTCCTCTCTTCGATTTGGAGGGCCGTCTGATCGGAATCCACTCGCGGGTGGGTGAGGTGCTGGCCCAGAACATGCATGTCCCGATGCATGAGTTCCTGACCCATTGGGACGAAATGACGCGGGGGGAGTTCGTCGGTGACGGTCCATTTGCAAAGAAGCCTGAGACGGGCAAGGGTTTCCTCGGACTGGCCACCGAACCCCGTCCGGAAGGTGGCCTGAAGGTGACGAAGGTGGGCCGTGAAAGCCCGGCCGAAAAAGCCGGCCTCAAGGAGGGGGATGTGCTCCTCAAGCTGAACGGCAAGGCGCTCCAATCACGCGAAGATCTCCAGAACCTGCTCAAGGAAATGGCTCCTGGAGACAAGATGGCCCTTGAACTGCTCAAGAAGGGCAAGCCCGAAACCCTCGAAATGAAACTCGGTGAACGCTAGATTTTTCCCCATTCTGCTTGCGGTCGGCCTCACTTCGGCCAGCCACGGTGTCCAGAGCCTTGAAGGCGATCTTCGGAAGAACGGAGATACCGTGGTCTCGATCTTCGAGGAACAACGCGCCGTCCTGCAGCGTTCCAGCGCGGTGGTCAAGGAAGGTCGCAAGGACCTCTGCTACGGCGTCGTGATCTCTGCCGACGGCTACATCCTGACCAAGGCCAGCGAGGTCCAGAAGATCAGCTCGCTCTCCTTGATCGTGGACGAGACGAAGTATGAAAATGCCAAGGTGGTGGCCACGGATCCGACCTGGGATGTGGCTCTGATCAAGGCCGACGCCCAGGGGCTCCAGCCGGTTTCGTATGCTCCCAGCTCGGACCTACCCCAAGGCACCTGGGTGGTGGCGAACGGCGCTTCGAGCACCACAAGACGTCGCGCCCTGGTCGGCATCATCAGCGCCAAGACCCGTGAGATCCCGGCCTCGGGCGGTGCGGCCCTCGGGGTCATTTTGAAAAAGGATTCCAAGGGACTTGAGATCGAGGCCGTGAACGAAAAAAGCGGTGCTCAGGAAGCGGGGCTTCAGAAGGGCGACCAGATCACGGCACTAGATGGCAAGAAGGTCTCCAAGATCGAACAGGTTGCGGAGTTCATGAAGGACAAAAAATCAGGGGCCTTGGTGAAGGTCGGCATCAAGCGCTCCGGGAAGGAGCTGGAGCTTGATGTGCGCCTTGCCGCCAAAGGGGAACTCACCGACGAGAAATCGCGCAATGATCAGATGAGCGGGAGATTTTCCCATCGGCGCACCGGCTTTCCCAGAATCATCCAACATGATATCCTCGGAAATGAGGAATCCGTCGGTGGTCCGCTTCTCGACCTCGAGGGACGCTGCATCGGCATGAACATCGCGCGAGCCGACCGTGCACAGAGCTTTGCGATTCCGGTCGAGGATTTGAAGGTTCTCGCGGAGCAACTGATCAAGAACGCCGCGCACTGATTCAGGACGCCTGCTCGCGGTGTTTCTTGAAGATCGCCAGCGTGCGCGCCCGTTCAGTGGCGTGATCGACGATGGGCAGTGGATAAGCCGGAGCCAACGGGCGTCCGTCCTTGGGTGGTTCCATCAGACGCACTGCAGGCACTGCCGCCAGTTCCGGAACCCAGCGCTTGATGTAGATGCCCTGTGGGTCGTAACGGGCGCTCTGGGACCAGGGGTTCTGGATGCGGAAATAGGGTGCGGCGTCCGCCCCGGTGCCAGCCGACCATTGCCAGCCGCCGTTGTTGGAGGCGATTTCACCATCCAGCAGGTGCTGCATGAAGAAGGACTCACCATGGCGCCAGTCGATGTGGAGGTCCTTGGTCAGGAACATGGCAGTGATCATGCGGACGCGGTTGTGCATGAAGCCGGTGGCGAGGAGTTGGCGCATGCCGGCGTCGATGATTGGAAAGCCGGTCCGCCCTTGCTTCCAGGCGTCGAACTTCCAATCCGGCTCATCCCAGGGAAGACCGCGCCAGTCGGCGTTGAATTCCTCATCCAAAACATTCGGGAAGTGGTGGAGGATGGCGAAGTAGAACTCTCGCCAGGCGAGTTCCTTGATGAAAACGTCGATGCTTTCGCGCTCATGGCTGGGGGCGTTGGCCTGCGCGGCCAACAGTTTCGCGTGAAGGGTCCGGATGGAAATCAAACCGAACCTCAGGTCCTGGGAGAGGCGTGAGGTGGCCTCCTCGGCTGGAAGATCGCGCAGGGAGCCATAGCGCCCCACCCGTTGGTCGATCGCTTGCTTCATCCGCTGGCGCGCCGCCTTTTCACCGGGCTCCAGAAGCTGGTCGGGGAGTTCTTCAATCCGCCAGGTCGCGGGCGTGGGGAGGGGAAGCGAGCTTGGCGTTTCGGGTGTGCGGAGGTTCTCCGGTTTTGAAACGGGCGCGGCTTTGGGCTGGGACAGCCAGTTTCTGGAGTAGGGCGTATAGACCCGGTAGGGCAGTCCTCCCTGGGTCAGGATCTCATTGGGGCCATGAAGGGCGGCATCGGCGTAGCCGTGACACTCGATCCCGAGTTCCGCACAGACGACGCGGAGTCGGCGTTCAGTCTCCTTTCCGAATGGGTCGGGATCGGCGTTGAAATAGATGGCCTTGGCGTGGGTCTCCTTGACCAGACGAAGGAGTTCCTCAACCGCCTCTCCCTGACGGATCACCAAGCGCCCTCCAATGGTGGAAAGATTGCCGGCAAGCGAGGCCAGACAGCCGCAAAGGAAATTCTGGCGCTTGGGGCCGGTCCAGTGGTGCGACTCCTTCCACTGGCTTAGAATGTAAACCGGGATGACGGGCAAGCCGTGCTTGGCCGCAGCGGACAGGGACAGATTATCGGTGATTCTCAGGTCACGTCGAAACCAGTGGATCACGTTGGCTCTAGCGGCAGGCATGCTGCCGAAGAAAGCCGGATTTCCAACGCGTGCAATGCCGATCCGGAAGGTTCAGCGCTCGAGCAGGAGCTTTTCCGCCTTGCGAACGGCAGTCGGGCTCAGTTTTCCCTGAACCCTTTTCGACGAGTCCAGAAGGACCTTGAGATCATTGAGTGCCGATTCCGCCGCATCCAGGGATTTCTTTCCGCCGCCATAATGCTTGTCGGAAAAATACTTGGTGAAGGTAGTGCCGCCACGGCTGAGGCAGAGCCGCCATCCTTGGAAGGCCGTGTGCTCGTAGGTGAACCGGGTTAAATTGCGCTTGGACCTCATCGGAATGGGGGAGAGAGTTTTCACCCCCTAACATGCCCCGTGTTTTTCAAGAACGCCATCCCTTTTTCGTGGAACAGTGGGCATTTTGTCAAAAGAACCTCCGAATCACGGAAAAAAACCTTTGCAAGCCGGGGGGCATCCCGTTTATTCGCCGCCCGCGCGAGCCTTAGCAACCGCCGTCGGTCCCCTGGATTGGTTCAATCAACCTTTCGTGCTCGCCAGGGGGCAACCCGGCAACCCAACCGCATCATGTCAGCCGTCAAACTGTCTCGTTTCGAGATCCCCAACCGCCTCGTTCGCAACGAGGACACCGCCACCGACACCTACGCCCAGTTCAGCGCCGAGCCTTTCGAGCGCGGCTACGGGCACACCCTCGG
>JAIXPW010000006.1 GCA_027485995.1 Verrucomicrobiaceae bacterium | reverse complement strand
CTTGATCATTCCCTTCCGCACCACCATCGAGCACGCCAAGAATTTCTTCGGCCTGCCCTACGCAGCGGGAGATCACAATTACAGTCCCAGCAGCTACAGCACCAAGATCAGCAGCGTGGGCATTGTCCTGCCTGGCTACGTCGGCATGGACCCTTACACCAGCGGCACGCCTGGAGCGGGTGGCCCTGCCAGCAGCCAAGCCAACGCCCTCGGTGCGACTCCCTATGTCTATCTCATCCCCTGCGGACAGGATTACATGCTGGCCCCGCCGCTGGGAGACACCAACACCGTCCGCAGTTGGACGGTGCATGACCAGGCCCTGCCGCTGCCTTACAATCTGGGGGCGAGCAGCTTCAACTCCACCAACTTCTTCACCTCCACCGGCACACTCAGCGAGGAACCATGGATCGTCCGCAAGCACCAGGCCTTCCGCCCCGTCGCCGATCCGGCTTTCTTCTACAGCAGCGTCCCTCAGGAGTTCACCAACAGCCGCCTCATCGGTCGAAGTGTGTGGAACAGCCAATGGAAGATCGTGATCCCCGCCTACTCCCTATTGAACAATGAGCAGGATGGCATGAACCGCTTCGTCCGCAGCGTGAAGGACATCCAGCTCTTCTTCCGCACCTACAGCCACTCCGGGAATTGATGAAAGTCGGCATGCTAGTCGTTGCCGCCCTCCTGCTCGGGTGGATGGGGTGGCACTTCGTCATATCCCGCACCCCCTCATACAATCAGGCGCAGCCAGCCGCTCAATCCGTGGCGGTCCCGGTGTCCGCTGGTTCGTCGCCCACCACCACCCTGACGGACCCTGCCGAAGTCTTTCAGAAAGCCTTCTGGAAGCGCCCCACCGCTGACGACAAGATCCTCAAGGCTGAGCGAATGGAATGGTCGGACGAGACCGGAGTCACCCGCTGGCAATGGCACCTCATGGTGAAGCCCAGCCCGGGCTTGATCGAGTATCTGATCACCAACAACGCCTTCATGCTCGCCCGCAGTTCCAAGCCGCTGACCTTGAAGAATCCACCCGCCGGCTTTCCCACCTCTGCCGAAGGTTATGGGATCTTCACCAATGCCGCTGGCAACTTCGTTCTGCTTTGGAGCGAATCAGAAAACCTCCTCCACGCGACCGATAGCGGCAGCGGATTCCGCCCGGGAGGATCGCCTCCAGCACCGCCCGTCCCCGCCTCTCCCAGCCAACCGAAAGGCCGCCTATCTACCAAGCTGCCGCCTGATCCTTGAGATCCGATGCTTCAAGTATCTATTGTCTCGAAGGTTCCGCTTGTTTGCAGGAGTTAAGCATTTAAGGAGTTGTACCTTGCTGACTGATCGTATTGTTTGAAGATTGTTCAGGAGCTTCCTCGGATCTTGGAAGAGTGTTTGCAAAATCCGCGCCGACTTTTTAGGAAGCTCGATCACTGGCTCCTCCGGATCGACCCCATGGAGATGCGTTTCGACCGGTCCTGTGTGGTGCTTTCATGCAAAGTGATCCAACGTGGTTGGAAGAAGTCCCGCCCTGACTGATGAGGTCCGGGGTCCGATTGAACGGGCCGGAGTTGTCTTCGAGCGGGTCAGAGTTATCGTCGAGCAGGTCAGAGATGCCTTCGAGCGGTTCCGAGTCGCAATAGAGAAGGGCCGATTCTCAATAGAATGGGGTGATTGCGCCATTGTGTCGCACTGAATGGCGTTCGAACCGGTCAGAGCAGCAATTGCGCGGCTCAGAGGAGCGTCTGAACGGCTCTGCGTGGACGCTGGGGACATCAATCCACTCAACTCTTCTCCGCCACTCACTCCCCAAACGCCTCCCGGACCTCTTCTTGAGGAATCCCGGCGGAGTAGGGGTGGGTGGTGATGGCGCTGTTCCAGGTGGGGCCGCCAACCGGAGAATAGCCCATGGTGCGGAGTCGGCGCTCAAGGTCAGGCAGGTGGGCGGCCCCGAAGAAAATGGAGATGCGGCGATGCGATTTGCCTGAGCTCAGGAGCTTGCGCAGCTCGCCCGCCACGTGCTGGTTGCGGTCCTGGAGGATGAGTTGTCGGAGACGTGGGGACAGTTCCTTCTCCTCGGAGTTTCCAAGGCCGGAACTGACGGTCATCAGCAGGACATGTTCTCGGAGCAGCGGGCTGGTACCGACGAGGCCGATGACGAGGTTGGTCAGCAGGGACTTGCCGCTGAGCATGCTCTTGATCCCGGCGAACTCCTTCTTCGCATCGGCTGCGGCGGTTCCCTTCACGCCACCCTGGGCGATTTCCTGATCGAGAAGGGCCACCATTTCCTCGAGGGAAAGGTCACAGCGGCGGAAGCTTTTCCGACCATAGTCGATGCCGGAGTTCTGGACCACGAGCCCCAGGCTGTCGGCCAGGCGCTTGTAGGCTCCCTTGTTTTCCCCACCGGTCGGAGTTCCGTCCGACTTGCGGGCAGTGACGCCTTCGAAGAGGACCAGATCCGACTGATCGAGACGTTTCTGGAGCCGCTGGTAGTAGTCGGCCTGAGCGATGTGGATGGCTCCGACGAGGTCGATGTCCGGAGACCCTGTCTTTCGGAACAGCCGGCTGCCGGTCTGGGTCGTGAAGGAGTCGGGCGCGGTCTGGATGATGCGGGCATAGCCGCGGGCCTGGGAATGCTCGCCGATCACTCGGGGCAGCTTCGAAACCGATGGCGGCTCGACAGGGGCGACACCGCAGGCCGCGAGCAGCAAACAGGATGCGACGGTCGGCAGGATGCGGGCGACGGTGGACAAATGGAACAAGCAGCGGAACAAACCTTTCACGGACGGAAATCGGATCAGATCCCGAGGAGGTTTCAACCGCAATTCGTTGGCCTAAGCTGGAATCGCTTTCTGAAGAATAGGGGATGGAAAAAGTCCGCTCTCAAAGAGCAAAATTGAATTTTGACATCGTTGGCGATATCGCTGTTGATACCGAAGATGGTGAGAGCGGTGCTTGATACCAATGTGATTGTGGCAGCACTTCGTTCATCGTCGGGTGCCAGCCACCAAATTCTTCTGGCGGCGGATCGGGGCGAGTTCGAATTGGCTCTCTCGGTTCCATTGCTCGCCGAATATGAAGATGTCACAGCTCGTCCAGATTCCGGGATTCCCCTTCCGCGTGAAGCGATTGACTCCATCCTCGGACGACTCGCCATGGTGGCGCACAAGCAACCGATTTTTTATCTGTGGAGGCCCCTTGTTCCCGACCCCAAGGACGACATGGTCCTTGAAGTTGCGGTGGCATCCGGGGCAACGCATCTTGTGACCTTCAATCTCAAGGACCTCAATAGAGCTTCTGATTTTGGAATATCGGTCGTTAGACCTTCGCAATTCATCCAACTACTCCCATGAGCACCCTAAGCCTGCGCCTCCCTGAATCCCTCCACCGCAACCTCAAGATCGCGGCAGAGGCGGATGGCGTTTCTGTCAACCAGTTCGTCAGTCTGGCCGTGGCCGAAAAGCTCTCTGCCCTACAAACCTACGATCTGATCGCCGAGCGCGCCAAAGGAGCTTCCCGGGAAGGCTTTCTGAAAGCCATGGCTCTTGTTCCAAGTGCGGTCGTGCAGGACGGAGATGAGCTTCCGTAAAGGCAGGAAAGCACCTCAAAACAGATACGCCGAGGCCGTCCCCGTCTTCAGCTCCATCAGGTGGAACTCGCCGAGGGAATCCCGACCATTTTCCACGATCATCCAGCCTTCCTTCAGGTAAAAGGCGCGGGCCGGCTTGTTGCGGATGAGGCATTTCAGCCGGGCCTTGCCGCTCTTGCAGTGGCGGAGGGCGCGGGCGAGGAGCAGCGAGCCGACTCCCTGGCGCTGGTAGTCACGATGGACGTAGAGATGGTGGATGAAGTCATCGAGCTCCCAGACCGAGACAAAGCCGACGATCTTTCCCCGATCACAGGCGACATCCACGATCTCGCCCTTGGTCTCGCGACTGTAGTCTTCCTCTTGGAATATCGAGGGATCACACCAGGTGAAGGTTTCCCGCCTCGATTCGGTGTAGAGCAGGGAAAGGTCCTTCTCGTCGGAAGGCAGGGCGGAGCGCAGGGTGATGATCACGAAAGGTGGCGGTGCCCGATTCTGGTCAACGGAACGCGGACCACGCGGGGAGCGGACCGTAGGGCCGACCTTCGTGGGGAAAAGAACAATCCGACCCGGAGGGAAAAATGGTCGTCTCAGAGAACGGGAACGCCGCGCTCCAGAATCTCGACCTCATAGAGATCGGGATCGGTCACGAAGGCCATTTTTCGACCGCCGGTGGAGAATTTCTCGCGCCAGTTGGATGGCCAGATCTCGACGCCGGATTTCTCGACCTTGTCGCAATACTCGATGATGTCCGGGACGCCCAGACAGGTGTGCATCAGGTCTTCCGGGCAGGTGGCGGTGTAGTCCGGCGAGTGGCAGAGTTCGAGAAAGACGTCGTTTCCCGGGAGCTCCAGGAAGGCGAGCTTGTTGCCTTCCGGCGAGTCCTTGCGGTCGCCGAGGGTGTAGCCGAGCTTTTCGTAGAAGGCGATGGAGGCATCGAGGTTCTTGACGCGGATGCGGGTGTGGAGGAAGCGGATCATCGGCGTGATGTTGGCCGCAAACGGTTCGTTTGCCAACCCACTGCGCGGGGATTCTCATTTTCCCGGCATCTGATGATCATTCATGGCATCCGGTCGAAAAGGGTGGTAGCCTGCAGACGCTATGAAAACGATCATTGTCGCCCTCGATTACTCGGAATCGACCCCCGTGGTGCTGAATGCCGGGGTCGAAATGGCGAAGGCCTTCGGGGCCTCGTTGCACCTGCTTCATGTGCTGGAGGCGGAGCCAGCCTACACGGCGTATGGCTTCACCCCGGATGAGTTTCCCGCGATCCACCTTTTCCAGGAGGAAGCCCGGAAGCGCGCCGCCGTGAAACTGGACGAGATCCTGGCCAGCGTGACCAGCGATGTCACCGACGTCCGAACGAAGCTGGTCGATGGAGCTCCTCTCTACGCGATCCTCGACTACGCCAAGGAAGTGACTGCAGATCTGGTGGTTCTAGGCTCGCACGGACACGGTGTGGTGGCCTCGATCCTCCTCGGCAGCGTGGCCGAGGGCCTCGTCCGCAAGGCTGAGCTGCCGACACTGGTCGTCCCGGTCCGAAAAGGCGGATTGGTCTAAGCCTTGCGGGTCCGGGATTCGACCGCTAGGGATGCCCCATGGCGCAACGCTCTTTCAGCTTCCTGCTCGCCCGACGGTATCTCAATCCGCGCCGGGCGGTCATGTCCTCGTTCACCCTGATCTCGCTGATCGGTGTGTTGCTGGGTGTGCTGGTGCTGGTGGTGGTGATGTCGGTGATGGCCGGGATGGAACGCAGCGTGAAGGAACGTGTGCTTGGCTTCAGCCCCCACATCCTGATGAGCTACCATCCCCGTGGCGGGCAGTCGGAGCCGCTGGAGGGTTGGCGGGAACCGGCGAAGAAATTCGCCTCGGTGCCGGGCGTGAAATCGGCCACCCCGTTCGTGGCGGAAAGCGTCATCCTGGACTTCGAGGATGGCATGAAGCCAACCATGTCGTTCTTTTACGGCATCGATACGAGCGACCCGATCCAGGTCGAGACAATCGGCAAGATGCTCGATGTCGACCGTTTTCCCGGATCCTCGGCGGACATGGGGCTGGATGACCGGGTGGTGATTTCCTCGGCGCTGGCGGAGCTCTACCACCTCGAGGTCGGCAGCACGATGTTGCTCTACCCGACGAAGAACCTCGGGGAAATGATGACCGCCTACAAAAGCACTGACAATCCACCCGTGCGGGAGGCCTTCAAAGATCCGTGGACGAAAGCGAACGACTTGCTCTTGAAGGGCTGGAAACAGGAAGGAGCCAAGGAGGTCCTCTCGCTCGCGACGATACAGGAGATCGACGAACATCTCAGCAGCATCCTGG
Source organism: Verrucomicrobiaceae bacterium (assembly GCA_027485995.1). Lineage (GTDB taxonomy): Bacteria > Verrucomicrobiota > Verrucomicrobiia > Verrucomicrobiales > Akkermansiaceae > Luteolibacter. The sequence continues at coordinate 11,119 of JAIXPW010000006.1, read as the reverse complement.
GACAGCGGATTCGACAGCAGGAGCGCGACCTGATCGAGGCGATCCGCAAGAACCTCGAAAGCGGGAAGGTGGATGAAGCGGCGGGCGTCAGCCGGTTCGAGCCGAACGCCCGCAAGGGCATCGACGGCTGGCTGGCGGACCTCTCGAAGACCGACGCCGAAACGATGAACAACGAGATCATGAAGAACCTGAAGAGCGTGGTGCTGCCGAAGGAGGCGACCGTGATCGGGGTCTATCAGTCCTCCCAGATGCTCAACACGCCGGACATCTTCATGCCCATGGGGCTGGCCCAGACGCTTGCAGGCCTGGATGACAAGGTGCAGGCGATCGCGCTGCGCCTGGATGATCCCTACCAAGCGGATCAGGTCGCTCAGGCCGTGCTCGAGGCGGGAGGGCCGGAATGGGCGAAGATGACGTGGATGGAGCAGGAGCAGATCGCGAGGTTCTTCAACCTGATCAGCCAGCAGCGTGTGATGATGTATTTCGCACTGTCATTCATCGTGCTGGTGTCCGCGTTCTCGATGATGGCGGTGATGTTCACAGTGGCGATCCAGAAGAAACGAGAGATCGGTGTCATGAAGGCGCTGGGCGCGGCGCCAGGACAGATCGTGCGGGTGTTTCTCTATCAGGGGATGATCCTCGGGGTTCTGGGGGCCGTGCTCGGCGTGGGGTTCGGGCGGTTGGTGATCCACTACCGGGGTGGCGTGCAGGCGGTCCTTCGCGGCCTCGGGTTTGATCCGTTCTCGGCAACGTTTACCGGATTCTCGGTGATTCCCGCCCACAACAATCCGGTCGAACAAGCTTTGATTGCTTTCTTCGCATTTGTGCTTTGTTCCCTTGCCGCCCTGGTCCCCGCCGCATTCGCTGCCCGCAGCGATGCCGCCAAATCCCTCCGCAACCTCTAGACCCCTCCGATGGATTTCTGGCTCATCCGCAACGGCGAAAAAGCCGGCCCGCTTCCCGACTACGAGATTCGTAGTAAAATTGAGGCTGGTGACCTCGGTCCCGACGACCCGGTCTGGTCGGAAGGCATGACGGAGTGGCGGCCGCTGAAGACGGTCGCCCTGTTTTCAGAGTTCTTCGAGCGCCCGGAAGCGCGTCTGGAGTCCGAGCCTCGATCGTATTCGCTGCCTCCTCCACTGCCTCAGAAACCCGCGGTTTACCGGCGGTTCTGGGCGCGTTGGTTTGACCTGATCGGATATGGCACCCTCTGGTGGCTGGGGATGTGGGCGGCGGGAAATGATCTCAAGGTCCTGCTTATGAGTCCCTGGCTGCTGATGCTCCATCTGGTGCCCTGGTTCCTCATGGAAACGATGATGATCCACCACTTTGGCACCACTCCTGGCAAGGCACTGCTCAATCTTACCGTCATGAATGCGGACGGTAGCCGCTTGTCCTATGGCCAGAGCCTGACGCGTTCGTTCCGGGTGCTTTTCGCCGGGATTGGTTTTGGACTGAGTTTGATTTCGCCCATCTGCCAGCTGGCGAGTTGGTTCATTGTCAGACAGATCGGGGCCACACTGTGGGACCGGGCGGGTGGGCATCGGGTGAACGCGGGCCCCCTTCATGCGCTGAAAGTGTCGGCTTTGGTGATCGGGCTTTTCATTTCGATCGAGGTGCAGGGCAATCTATTGGCGCCGACGATGGTTGACATGCTCTCCAAGGACTACCCATGGCTCAAGGAGGCCTATGAGAAGTCGAAGAGCTAAACCCACCAAGGGTTGAATCCAAGACCTGGAATAGTCTGTGGATCGATTTACGGAGTGACTGATCGGTGTGGAAAGCTACGAGGCTAGTACTGCCCGGATTTGTCGTAGCCTGGCAATGGAGTCGCTCCGGAGAGTTCGAAGAAACAAAGGGACAGAAACAAAGCAAGATGGCGGCTTACATTGACCTCAATCCTGTTCGAGCGGGGATGGTCAAGGACCCTGCCGACTACTGCTGGAGCAGCTATGGGGAAGCGATTGGCGCGGAAACACGGGCAACGGCAAGAAAGCCCGAGAAGGGTTGGTGCGGGCCTGCCTGAGCCATCGTGGTGCGGGCTTCGAGATTGAGAGGTGGAAGGACGCGGCTAACATTCATCGCCAGATGATGGGTCTGGCGCTGCAGCGCAAAAGCGGCGAGGCGGATCTAACAGCCACGAAGCAGGTGCTCAAAGCCAAGGTCAAGGGCGAACTGGAAGCCGCCCCACAAGACAACGGCACGGTGCTGCCCGAACTGAGCATGGCGGCGATGCTTCGTTGCAAGGTCCGCTACTTCACGGACGGCGCCGTGATTGGCAGCAAGTCCTTCGTCAACGAAGCCTTCACTGCCTCACGTGAACGTTTCAGCGCGAGGCGCAAGGACGGCGCACTGAAGATGAGGGGCATCGGAGCCTCCGCCAGCGGCATACTTTGGAGCATGCGGGATCTGAGGGTGGGTGTCATCTGACTCATCACGATTGGCAGTACAGGAAGTTTGCCATTTTCCCGCGAAGACCTATCTCCTTTCAAGTGCCTTCGCCATCACTGGATCCTTCCAAGCGGCGAGCCTGCTGGCTTCCTCCGGCTTCAGCGAGCTTTTGCGGCGGAGTAGTTCGAAGCAGGCGCGATCTTGATCTGTCAAAGGAATCTCTTCATCAGGGACGATGCCAACGCCATGAGGGGTGCGGTCGGCGGGAGTGTAATACTTTGCGAAGGTGAGGCGCAATGATGTGCCGCCTCCCATGGGGACGATCTTTTGAACCGAGCCCTTGCCATAACTGGTTTCGCCGATGATTTTCGCGCGCTTCAGATCCTGCAGGGCTCCCGCAGTGAGTTCAGAGGCGGAGGCGGACATTCGGTCGATCAGGACGGTGATGGGATACTCACGTTTCCGGCGTTGACGGTCAGGAGTCTTCAATGCCTCTCCAATCACGCCCTCGCGTCCCTTGGTGGTAACGACTGCGGTGGAAGGGGGGAGGAAAAGCCCCAGAATGCGGACGGTTTCATCAAGGCTGCCACCAGGATTCCCCCTGAGGTCAAAGACAAGGGATTTCATGCCCTGATCTTCAAGGTCATCCAGGGCAGCTTCGACTTCCTTGGCGCAGCCATCGCCGAACTGGGCGAGCCGCAGGTAGCCGAGGGTCTTGTCGGATTCGAGAAGCCGCGAATCGGCCAATGATCGGGTTTCGACCACGAGATGGGTGAGGGAAACCTCCTTTGGCTTTGGGGCGTCGATGGCCTTCACAAGCAGTTTGGTGACTTCACCAGGTGGGCGCTTGAGCCGGTCGAGAAGGTCATTCCAAGGGATGTCCTTGGGGTCCTCTCCATTGATCTTGAGCACGGCACTGCCAGCCAGCAGACCGGCGCTGGCGGCGGGGCCGTGGGTGTCGATGCCTGCAAGGTAGGGGCCATCGTCACGCACGCCGAGGGATAGGCCAAGAGATGGCACATGTGGATCCACCTTCCCATCGTTCATGGCGGCCATTTCCGGATGAATGAACATCGAGAATGGGTCGAGGCTGGAAAGCATGCCTTCCAGCGAGTGGTTCACGAGGCGGTCATAGGCGACCTTCCCGGCGTCCGGGTGTTCCTTGCGAACGCTTTCAAGCACCTGGATGTAGCGCTCGATCGCCGGGTAGGCGGCGTCGTCCGGATCTGGAGGAGAGGGAGAGTCCGCTTTGGTGAGTCCAGAGCAGATCAGCAGGGCGAGGAGAGTGGAGCGCATATGAGTCCTAGAGGACGTATGAGACTTATCGGACCTATGCCGCATCCTCATCCGCACGGCGACGGCGGATGAGTGGTGGTCGCTCACCCTGGACAACGGGACGATTGATGGTGACAGCCTCGATGTCGCCACGTGAGGGCACGTCGAACATCACATCGAGCATCAGGCGTTCGAAGATCGAGCGCAGGGCGCGGGCACCGGTGCCGCGGCGGACAGCCTCTTCGGCGAGGGCGCGGAGGGCATCGCGGGTGACACGGAGTTTGACCCCGTTGAGAGCGAGTTGCTTGCCGTACTGCTTCACGAGTGCGTTCTTCGGCTCGGTGAGGATCGAAATGAGTTCGTTCTCGGTCAGCTTGCGCAGCGAGGAGATGACGGGCAGTCGGCCGATGAATTCGGGGATGAGCCCGAAGCCGAGGAGATCCTCGGGCTGGACCTTTTCGAGAACATTGAAATTCGGATCGTCGAGATCGGAGCCCTCCTTGTCGGCATGGAAGCCAAGGGTGTTGCGGCCCAGGCGGCGACGGACCATGTCTTCCAATCCGACGAAGGCTCCGCCGCAAATGAAGAGGATCTTCTCGGTGTTGACCTGGATGTATTCCTGCTGCGGGTGCTTGCGTCCCCCTTGTGGCGGCACATTGCAGACCGTGCCTTCGAGGATCTTGAGGAGGGCCTGTTGGACGCCTTCGCCGGAGACATCGCGGGTGATCGAGACGTTCTCGGTCTTGCGGCCGATCTTGTCGATCTCATCGACATAGATGATGCCGCGTTCGGCACGGGTGACATCGAAGTCGGAGGCCTGGAGAAGTCGGAGGATGATGTTTTCCACGTCCTCGCCGACGTAGCCGGCCTCGGTCAGCGTGGTGGCATCGACGATGCAGAAAGGCACGTCGAGAAGCTTGGCGAGGGTGCGGGCGAGCAGGGTTTTTCCGGAACCGGTAGGACCAAGGAGGAGGATGTTCGACTTCTCGATCTCGACGTCCTTGTATTCGTCATCGAGCTTCGGCACGTCCTGGCGGAGGCGCTGGTAGTGGTTGTAAACGGCGACCGAGAGGACCTTCTTGGCATGTTCCTGACCGATCACGAACTGATCCAGCTTGTCGCGCAAGGAAGCGGGTGAGGGCACCTTGAAATTGGATTTCTCCGCCGCCGATTTGCTTTTGGGAGCGCTGCCCGCTAGTTCCTTTTCGAGGATGTTCGAGCAAACCTCGATGCACTCGTTGCAGATGTAAACGCCAGGACCGGCGATGAGTTTTTTGACCTCGGAGTGGCTCTTTCCGCAGAAGGAGCACATCGTGAGATTGGAAGCGCGGGCCATGGGATGGTTGGGGTGGGAGAAAGGTCGTCTCTCCGGTGAGAGGATGTTAGCCTAGTCCCGACGGGACGAAATGAGAAAATCGCGGCAGGCGAAGATCCGCCGCATTTCCCGCTCAATAGCGGAAATGGCGCTTCAATGAGAGAAATGGCTTTTCGAGGAGATTCCAGCTCAGGAGGGCGGCGGAAAAGGTCAGGAGGGTCGCAACCAGGATGAAGAGGACCACCGAAGCCAGCCCTTCGCCTGCGATTCCGACAACCCATTTTGGATAAAGCACACCCTTCAGCCATGGATCGAAGAGGTAATGCAGCAGGTAAAGTCCGTAGCTGTATTTCCCGAAGGTCACCAGCACCCGACCGGAAAAAGCCTGGTTGATGCGCGAAAGCGGCTGCACCACATGCATCAGCAGGGATCCCCAGAGCAGCGGTGCAAAGGGGGCAAGCGTGATGTAGGTGTAAGCCGGGAAAATCAGCCCGAACAGGCAGATTGCCCCGGCACCCCACCCGACCCTTGACGCATGACGCATCCATTTCTGCCAGCGCGCCTGATCGCGAAAGACCATCGCGAGAAGGGCACCGGTGGCGAGTGTGTTCAGACGCGATCCGGTGAAGACGTAGGCACCCACCGAGTTTCCCTGGGAGTCCATGAAGAAGTGAGTGATCGGAGCGAGCACAAACAGCACCAGGCAGATCCTCTCCAGCCATTTTCGTCGGACAAAGCGCACCACCAGCGGCCAGACCAGGTAGAACTGTTCCTCGACCGCAAGCGACCAGAAGTGGGAGAGCGAGACGCCTTCGGGAGAAGCGAGCCAGTTGCCTTTCAGGGTGGCTCCGAGATTCGAGGCAAACAACCAGTACCAAGCAGGCGAGTCGGGTCCGGCGGGTCTTGTTAGATAAACTCCGATGAGGATCGCATAGTAGAGTGGGAAGATCCGCACCGCGCGGCGGAGGTAGAAGACCCGGAAGTAGCGTTCGGTCCTCGGAGCATCGAGCAGGATGCCGGTGATGAGAAAGCCGGAGAGCACAAAAAACAGGTCCACCCCCACGAAGCCCCCGCGAAGGAGGCGGAAGAAGGCATTGGAGTCGTCCACCAGACCGCCGACGATCACGAAGTGGCTCCACATCACCAGCACGATGGCGAGGCCGCGAAGGCCGTCGAGCGCTTGGATATGACGCATTCCGCTCGATTGGTCGGTACTGGGATCCATCGGGTCCAAACAAAAAAGCGCCGACCGTTTCGGGTCGGCGCTTCGAAGTGGGTTCAGGCTTCGGGCTTGGTCTCGTCGATCGCGGCGACCACCGCGTCCGGGAGCTGCTTGCGGCTCTCGAGCACCTTGTCCACCAGCCCGTAGGCGACGGACTGCTCGGCGGACATGTAGTTGTCGCGATCCGAATCGTGCTCGATCTGCTCGACGGTCTTGCCGGTGTGACGGGCGAGGATGCCGTTGAGGCGCTTCTTGAGGTTGAACATGAATCCGATCGTGCGTTCGACGTCGGAGGCGGTTCCCTGGGCACCACCGGAGACCTGATGGATCATCACGTGGGAGTTCGGGAGGCAGAAGCGCTTGCCCTTGGTGCCTGCTGTTAGAAGAACCGAACCCATCGAGGCGGCGATGCCGATGCAGTAGGTGTTCACGTCGCAGGTGAGGAACTGCATCGTGTCATACATCGCGAGGCCGGCGGTCACGGAGCCGCCTGGCGAGTTGATGTAGATGTGGATGTCCTTCTTCGGGTCCTGCATCTGGAGGAACAGCAACTGGGCGATCACCGAGTTGGCGACATAGTCATCGATCGCAGTGCCGATGAAAATGATCCGGTCCTTGAGGAGGCGGGAGTAGATGTCGAAGGAACGCTCGCCACGACCGTCGGACTCGACGACCACGGGGACGTAGTAACTGTTGTGCGGCGAAAGGTGGCGCGTGGAGGTTGGGAAAAATTCACTCATCGATGGTGGCTTCTGTGGTTTCCTCAACGGTGGCGTGCTCGACCACGAAGTCAATGGCCTTACCAACAAGCATCGAATTGCGGATGCTTGGCAGGCGGCCGGAGCGCTGGAGGTCCTTGATGAACTTCTTCGGCGCGACCTTGCGGGACTGGGCGATCGTCATCAGGTGCTGGACCAGTTCCTGGTCGCTGACGCGGAGTTTCTCGGCGATGGCGATTTCCTGGAGGATGAAGTTGGTCTTCACGTTGCTCTTCGCCTGGCTGCCGGCGGCTTCGAAAATCTCGCTCTGCTGGGCGGCGACCTCTTCCTCGCTCATGCCGGCCTTGATACCGCGGTTGACCATGGCATCGGCCTGGTTCTGGGTTTCGGCGGCGAGGAGTTCTTCCGGAATCTCGAAATCGACGAGCGTGTTGAAGTGCTCGACGATCTGGTTGACCTTCATGTCATCGATCTTGCGACGGCGCTCGATCTCCATGTTCTCGCGGATGATGCCCTTGATCTCCTCCATGGTCTTGCCCGGGGCAAGCTTGGCGGCGAGTTCGTCATCGAGTTCCGGCAGCTTGGCGGCCTTGAGTTCCTTGAGGGTGACGTTGAAGACGACTTCCTTGCCCCGCAGGTCGCTGAGCGGGAAATCCTCGCCGATAGTCACGGTGACATCGCGGCTTTCGCCGACGTTCTGGCCTTCGAGCTGTTTGGCAAAGCCGGGAAGGAAGGACTCCTCGTTGAGGCGGACCCAGAAGCCTTCGCGGCCGCCGAGGTAGCCGGCGGGCTTGCCGAGGAACTCATCGAGCGGCTTGCCGTCGGTGGTGGAGGTGTAGTCGATGACCGCGAAATCCTCGGCCTGGGCGGCGCGACCTTCGAGGGTCTCGAAGTCGGCGAAGCGCTCGCGGAGGGTGTTGAGCTGGGCGTCGAGATCAGCGTCCGGCACGGCGGTCGGCGGAACTTTCACGGTGACTCCCTTGTATTCGGGAAGCTGGATTTCCGGAGCTAGGAGGAGGGTGGTGGAGAAGGTGAAACCGCCGTCGGGAAGGAACTCGGTCGTGTTCGGAACGCCGAAATCGAGAACCTTGAGGGACTCCTGCTTGAGGGCCTGGTCGCAACCTTCCTGCATCAGGCGGTCGCGAAGTTCCTCGCTGATTTCCTTTTCGTAGCGTTTTTCAACGATCTTGGCGGGGGCTTTGCCTGGGCGGAAACCGGGGATCTTGGCCTGGCGGGAGTAACCCGCTACGATGCGTGCGCGCTCACCGGAAACCTTATCGGCAGGGATCTCAACGCGGAGGGAGGCAAGGCACTTGGGCTGCTTTTCGACAACAATGTTCATGGTGGCGGGACCCGGCCTGTGACGCCGGGGGCGGGAAGCTAGGACCACTGCGGGGGGCTTGTCAAACCGGGTGTTCGGGAAGGATCAACCCGGAGGCCGATATTCCGGACTTCAATACAACTCGACGAGGTAACCCGCCCGGACGCCGCCGCCGGTGGCGCGGACCCAGTAGATGCCGCGACGGGCGGGGTCTTCGGGCTCGAAATTGATGCCGCCCATGCCGAGGGAGACGTGGTTGATCTTCACCTTGGTGCCGTCGATTTCCCCGTTGAGTGGGAGGGTGTTCTCGGGGCGCTTCGAGAGGCGGAAGACCTCGACGGTGAGTTTTTCCAGCGAGTCCGGCTTTCCCGCTCCGTAGAGCGACCAGGCATTGCCGTGCATGTATTCGATCGGGAAAAGGCCGTGGCCGGGGTAGCTCCAGGTGCCGCGGATCGACTTGCCGCTGCCATCCATGCACCACATCGCCGAGTAGCTGTCGCCGCCGGAACCAAAGCCGACCTTGCCCATCGGAGGGTTGAGGCACCACTCGCGATGGCCCCGGACGTCGCGGTTGTTGTCGCCGCCGTCCTCGATGTATTGGGGCACGCTGGCCTTCATGTCGCCGATGGAGGACAGGTTGCACTTGTCGGTGGAGTTGCCGAGACTGTGGGAAAGTCCGCCGTTCTTCTCGCAGGCGAGAGCGGCGTTTTCAGCGTTTTTCGAGAACTCGGCATCCGCTTTCACCTCGAAGGGGACGCCGCAGAGGTAACGGTAAAGGTTGAGGGCTTCCGTGGCTTCATGGACCTCCTTGCTGATGCCCTCGGGTTTGGGACGCTTGCCGATCTCCCGGATCATCGCGCGGATTTCCTCCTTGGTCTTTGGATAAAGACGGCTGCTTTTTGGGTCGTCCTCGGAAGCCGTCGGGTCAGCAGAAGGGGCGGGTTCGGCTGGCTTGACGGTGGTCGGCGTGCCCCAGGCGATGTTGAGGTAGCTCTTGTCTTCCGCGCAGAGGGTGTCGATCGGGATCAAGATGGGTTTGGCGCTCAGCTTGAGCTCGAGGGTCACGATGCCGCCTTCGACCTTCAGGATCTTCCCGGTGAGCTTGCGGCCCTTGAGGTCGGTGAAGGTGTAGGCATGCGCGGGGCAAAGCAGAAATGGAGCGAGCAACAGGGCAAGAATCAGGCGTCGCATGGAGGATATGGGTTTAGCGAAAGGACAGGTTCATCCGTTTCATCAAGACCGGGCAAGGTGAAGGAGAAACCAACAGGCTGGGAAAATTCACGGAGTCGTGCCGTCGGTCAGGCCGCTCCAGCTCCACATGGTGGGATCGAGCTCCGCCTTGGCCTCGACCGCGAGGCTTTCGGCCGCCGCGCCGGCCTTGAGCACGGCGAACATCGTCGATCCTGAGCCGCTCATCATCGCACCGGCGACTTCCGGTCGCTCGAGCAGCCATTGTTTCACCTCGGCGAGGAAGCGGTGCTTCTCGAAGACCGGGCGCTCCAGATCATTGACCAGCTCTCCCCAGGAGAACACTTGAGGACCGTAGGAAATGCCAGGGATCTCGGACGAATCCTTCCAGCGCTTGTAGGCATCCGGAGTGGCCACCCCGAATCCTGCCTTCAGGAGGAGGACCGGCAGGGCGGGGGGCAGTGGAGCGGGCTCGATGATCTCTCCGCGTCCGGTGCAACGCGCGGCTCCGGGATGAAGGAAAAACGGGATGTCGGAGCCGAGTCCCGAGGCCAAGTCGTGAAGGACGTTCAGGGACAGCGGGGAGCCGTGAAGCTGATTGATCCCGAGAAATGTCGTGGCTGCATCGCTGCTGCCACCACCGAGGCCGGCCCCGTGCGGGACGACTTTTTTTAAAGACACGTGCAGTCGGCAACTCAGGCCGCTGGCGGCTTCCCAAGCGCGGACCGCCTTGACCACGAGGTTTGATTCATCGCCGGGGACGGAGGGATCCGAGCAGGAAAACGAGAAATTCTCCGCAGCTGAAAATTCGAGTTCGTCCGCCAGTCCGGGGAGGCGGATCATCAAGGTGTCGAGGGCATGAAAGCCGTCGTCGCGCTTGCCGAGGATCCGCAGCGAAAGGTTCAGCTTGGCCGGGGCCTGGAGGGTCAGGGTGCTCATGGAAGTTTGGTGATCAGGGCCATCATCCGCCCGGTTTTTCCCTGCTCCATGCGGTAGCTGTAGTGGCGTTGAAGATCGAGGGCGGTGTCCTCGCCGCAGTCGGCATAGTCGGCCACTCCGGCCCGTTCCGCCTGGCGGGCGATCTCAGCGGCAAAGTCGATCTCGTAGTGCGGCGGCCGGATGCAGGGACCCAGGGCCACGACCACGTCGGAGGCCTTGCTGCCGAACTCCCGGGCCATCGTGTCGAGCCCGGCCTGGAGGATGTTTCCCTCGGTGCCTTTTTTTCCGGAATGCAGGAGCCCGACCGCTCCCGTCACCGGATCGGCCAGCCAGATCGGGCCGCAGTCGGCCACGTAAATGGCGAGCACCACGCCGGGGGTGTTCGTCACCAGTCCATCGACACCCGGCACCACCGGAAGTCCGTCCGGGGCCAGAATCGTCTCGGAACCCGGCACCACGGCAACGCCGGTTCCGTGCACCTGCTCCGCGCGCCACCAGCGGTCCTCGCTGCCGCCAAAGGCCACCGCGGCCTGGAAATGGGCGGCTTTCAGACGACGCATCGCCTCATCGCGGTCGACCTCGACCTCGATCCCGGGAATGCGCGGCACCCAGCCGGCGCGGACGCCTGGCAGGGAATTGATTCGGTCTGGAAAAGGGAGCGCCTCCGTCACGGAGCGACCGTAACGGAGGCGCGATGGATCCGCCAAGCGGGTTCGTTCGCAGATTCCGGTGTTCAGGCCATCACGCGG
>JAIXPW010000126.1 GCA_027485995.1 Verrucomicrobiaceae bacterium | reverse complement strand
TGCAACCGCAACGCCAGCGAGTATGATGCCCCGGTTTACTACGGCACCGACTTCGGCCCGACCCGCATGGTCGCCGAGTTCAGCAAGGACCCCGAACTCGCCAAGGCGGCAAGGATGACGCTCGATTTCATGCTCATCCACACCGGTGCGCACTGGCACGACGGCTACCACATCAGCACCGCCGGACGCGGCAAATACTGGGGTTCGCTCAACCTCAGCCCGCACTCGTCCTCGCCCACCAACGGCATGGCCTTCCTGCTCTACGGCTCGCGCCAGCCCTTCAATCTCGCCTCCGCGCCGCAGGCCTACTGGCTGGCGCATCCCGGAAAGGCGATCGACTCCGCTTATCTCGGTCGCTGGCAGGCCTCATTGCCCGATGAGCGCACGGTTCTGGCCAACCATATCTGGCCAAGTCACGGCGAGATCGTAAGGAAGATCGCCTGGTTCACCAAGGGATATGGCCTTGCCAGCCAGCGCGAGGACGAGTCGCCCTTCAGCTCGTTTCTCTTCAAGGAATGCCGTCGCACGATGATGAAATGGGAAAGCCCCAAACCCGCGAGCACCTTCACCGTCCTCCAGGAAAGCCGGCGTCGGCCGAACGAGAAGATCGGCAACGCCTTCGCCTACGGAGAAAATCCCTATTGCCAGACGATGCAGCACGAGGGCACGCTCATCGGGGTCTACGATGTGCCGGATGACTATGGATTCTGGATCAGTCGCGCCCCTTTCACCACCACCGGAGCCATCGTCCTGCGCAAGGAACAGGACGGCTGGGTCCTCTGCCACGGCGGTTCGATGCTCTTCGCCTTCCGCTTCACCGAGCCCTCGAAGTGGGACAAGCCCAACACCCGAGAAAAGCTCGATCTTCTGCGCTGCGATGCCAAACGCGGTGGCTGGATCCTCGAAACCAGCCCGCTCGCACCCTTCGCCGGCGGTGGCCCCGAGGGCGAGCTGAAGAAGTTCGCCGACGCCCTCATCTCTCGCAGCCGCGTCAGCGTAACCATGACCAGTGGTCCGGCACGCCTCGTCTTCAAGAACCTCAAGGGCCAGACCCTCGACCTCACCTGGAAGCCCCTGCCCGACAAGCTCAAGGACCAGTGCAAGCTCAACGGAAAGCCCTTCGACTACAGCGCCTTTCCTCTCCTTCAGACCACCAACACCCAGCAACCCACCGCCGGGCCCATTGCTCTAACAGTTGATGGAAAGACCCGCACCTGGGACTTCAAGACCTGGACGATCTCGGATCGGTGACCTCAAGGAGTGCGGGCATCCAATCCTCTCCGAATCCTGCCCGCATCCCCACACCGGAATTCTCCGGATAGACGCACCTCCGACGAAAGATTCCTTGTAGCATCAAGGCATTCCGACCACTCTTCCTCCATCACTCTCGACGAACATCACTTCGGGAGGTCATACGAATCGCGTCTGTTCGGCAGACAAATGGATTTTGCTTTAAGGACAGTTTCGCAATTCAGCACTTTGCCGGCTTGGAGAATCCAGTCAATTTACCGCGAATGAGTGAACAGTATGGTCCATTTCATCGCCACGGCCATCCCGGTGGACCCGGTTGCCGGGTTACGGCGCTACCTATCAAAGGTCTAAGTCCTGAAGGGGTCGAAATGAACGGCAGACTTTTCGACGCTGGTACGGAGGCAACCGAAATAGAACTCCTGCGGACGGTAGCCCATAGCCTCGGCGTGAATTGGGGGCATGACGAATTCGGCTGGTGGGCAGCGGTTCCTGCAGAAGCGCCCGCAGATCGAAAAGCGCCGCCGAAAGAGAGCTCCTTGTGGGCACGACTGTTTTCCCGCTCCAACATGCACTGAAACTGCCGAACAAGCCATGGATGTCAACTGCCCATCAGCTCTTCAATCTCAATCCAAGCTCACCTCAATCACGCGGTGACATCACATCGAACGTTCTCCCAACTCTGAGCACCATTCACCATGACAGACGATGACTTCGAGGCACTTTGGACCAATCTGGTGGAGAGGTCCCACAAGCCGATGCTCACGGCACTGACCACTGATGAGAGAGTATTCTATGCGGTTAACCTTCTTCGTGGCTCAGTTCCACGCAGCGGATTTATTGGTTACTTCGAGAACTGGACTGGGGCAGATATTTCGGCGGCTCATCGGGGCCTACGAGTTTTGGGGCTGGAGACAGCTTCGCGATTACTTACCGATGCGCAGACACTTGTTCTTGGCGATCAGCCATTGCCCGACGAGGCCGTGTCATTAACTGTATTTCCGGATTCCCTCACCGAGGATGAGCACGAGGAGGCATCTAACCGACTGGATGAGGCACTCACCGCCATTGAGAAGCAATTCTACCCGTTGGATGACGAGATTTATGAGGCGCTGTACTCCTTCGCAGACGCTCACTCACTGAAACCCATCAAGCCATCATGATAGGCACGCGGCGCGACCACTTAAGGGCGAACAAGGCGCGGCTGCATAACCGCTGGGGCTGCTCTGTCGGCCATGCTTTCCGTAACTTTAAACTGCCACTCCGTCTCGGCGCTTACCCCCGCCCCAGCGGTGCCAGCGCTTGAACGTTGCCCAACCATTTGCATCTTCCATGAGCAGCGGAATCAATTTCGATAAACTACACGAGAAGGAGGTTGTGAGCTTTAGGCCCCATGAGCCGCTGCGGGTTTCTGCACTTGCTGACACGCTCATGTCTGTTGGGTTCAGGACGATGGATGATTTTTGCTTCTTCCCTCGAAGTGATCAGAGGTCAGCTTGGCAGTCAGACACAGTTACGACAGCCACATTCTTCTTTGATGGTTCCGAATTGTCCCAGCCTCTAGACGAGGCTGATTCATTGTGTGATGAGATTCGGTTTGACTACTTGCTCGCTTCTTTACCCCCACAATGCATTGAGGTCTTTATTTCGCTTATTCGGACCATTCAGGATCTTGTCGGTGGTCCACTTTTTCACCTTGGTGTGATTACGGACATCAATGATCTCGACAGAGTCTTCGCACTATATGTTACGGACATTGAGCAGGAACTGGCAGAGGAGCCAGGCTCTGAGTTTCTCAACGTTTGCATTGCCCAGAGCTATCCGAGGCGCAGCCCCGTATGACCATAAATTTCCATCATTGGCACGTCCCCATGCCAACCAAGGGCGAACAAAACGGATGCAGGCAACGGCTCGTAGCTCGTCTGTCGTGTCAGCAACGTCTTGCGCTCGCCGTTGCCTGATCCGAAGCGTTACTGCTAAATGACTCCCAACGAAAAAGTGACCGACACTTGCCTCGCCTCGATTCGTCGGCATGCGATGAATCCCGAGGAATGGCGACACACGCTCATTGGAGCTCTTCATTCCGGAATCAGCAACGATGTGTTGAAGTTGATGCATGGTGAACGCATCTTGGTGAGCTGCCACTTCACATCATCCAGTTGGTATGCGATCACGACGAGACGAGTTGTTGGCGCATATCATGGGCGTCGATCCGAGATTCATGCGGCGGACATCGAAGGACAGAATTTTGGGAACTTTAAAGGCTGCGGACAAAGGGAGCGCGAAGTGATGACCATTCGCTCGCTTGAGTCCACCGAGAACAGATTTGAATTTGAGACAGGCAGGGCATCGATGGCTCCCATATACGCCCTGTCCACACTCGTTCCCAAGCTTCGCCAAATCCGGACAAAACTTTTCAATGGCGGCAACGGCGAATAATGCCGCCAGTTCGCTCCGCCGCGTATGCCGCTTCCGCGCCGCACCGGACTCCAAACCATGCTTAAGGGTGGCATTCTGGACGATCCTGGCCTGTTCCGGACAAGGCCCTGGTGGGTGGGAACTCTTGGCTTACGCATGCAATCCATGGGACTAATACCGGAGACAAAAGTATCCCTTTTCCGGTGCTCCAACCTGCGATGGGACTCGTCGCGATCCTGAAGCTTTATCAGCGTCTTGGCGACGAGATCGCGGGCGGAGTGGAACTCTTTACTGACCGTCGAGATGGAGATGACAGGCTGCGAGCTGGGTGGCGATGCCTTCAGGGATGGCTGGGGATGGCAATACAGAGAAGGGGTTTGAACCCCCTTTGATTAGGTCGGGCCAATGGTGGCGGATTCTTCGCAAAGGGGTTGCAAACCCCTTCTCCGTATTCCCGTGTCACTTCACCCGCTGCTTCCAGACGGGGTAGTCCTTATCTAACAGGCTGGCGGCATAGGTGCCATACCAGGAGTAGCCGTTGCGGCGTTCGTGGCCGATGTCGGCGAGGTTGGGCTTGGGGATGCCGTCGCGATCGCAGAAGTAGGGCTTGCCGGTCTTGAGATCGTAGAAGCGGGCCCAGAGGGGCTTGGCGCTGGGGTCGGGAACGACGACACGGTCAGTGCCCTTGGGGGCCTTGGGGTCGGGCTTTGAGTCGATGCGGATGCCCTTGATTTTCGAGGCTTCGAACCAGGCGATGGCTCCCTCGACGGCGCGTTTCACCTCGGGGCTGGGCTTTTCCAGGCTCATCAGCAGGCGGGTGATGCCAACCGACTCGGAACCGCTGAAGGAGGCAAGCTCGTAGGCGCGGGCGTTGGCGGGCTTGAAGGTGACCTCGTCGTGCTGGGCGCACCAGACGGTGGGCTTTCCATCGACGACGATCTGGCACTTGAGGATGCAGGCAACGCCCTTGTCAAAGGCCTCGATGGCGGCCTTGCGATCCATTTCGGGAACGAAGGTGTAAACGGGGCTGTCGTGGACCTCGCGGAGGAATTCCATGACCCGGACCATGGCTCCATCGTTGAAGGTGATATGTCGATGATACTGCTTGCTGAGCGGGATATACTGGGGCCAGCCACCGTTGGGATACTGGGCCTTGAGGATGTAGTCGAGGCCCTTGGCGAAGGCCTTCTGAAACGAGGTGTCCTTGGTGGCGTTGAAGCTGCGGGCGAGGAAGCGGAGCTCGTCGGTGGTCGCGCCGTTGTCGAAGGTCGGCTTCAGCGCCTTGCGGTCGCCCTTGTATGGCTTGTCGACCGTGTCGGTGTTCTTTGGCCAGCCGCCGAGGTCGGACTGGTAGGAAAGGATGCTGGCGGCGACCGATTTCGCCTCGGGCGTGGCGAACCAGGCGTCGGGCTTTTTCAGAAAGGCCGCCGCGCCCCCGCCTGCGGCGAGAAGCGGGGTCGAAAGAAGAAGCGACGCCGCGAGCAGCAGACGGAGGGGGCGGGACATGATCGGATCACTTGTCGGTCTTGAGGACGATGTCCTTGTATTGGACGGTCATCGGCTGGCCGGCGTGGAGTTGGAGGGCGAGGATGCCTTTCTTCGCGCCGACGGCGGTCTCGTCGGTGACGTCGACGGTCTGCTTGCCGTTGATGAAGTGCTGGAGGTGGCCGCCCTTGGCGATGATGACGTAGTCGTTCCACTCGGCCGGCTTGATGGCGGCTTGGATGTCATCGGACTTGCCGACTTCGCCGGCGACCTCGATCTTTGGCTTGTTGGGGGCGTCGCCCTCGTGGATGACGACCTTTTCGCCGCGCTTGGCAAGGATGCCGCGGCCCTTTTCCTCATAGAGGATGCCGCTGTAGGTCTTGCCGACTTCGAAGTCGGCCTGGTAGCCGGAAACGACGGAGTACTCGGGCTTCACGACCTTGCTGCGGTATTGGACGCCGGAGTTGCCGAAGCCGTCGGCCTTGCCGTTGGCATCGACGATCTTGTACTTGAAGTGGAGTTCGAAGTCGCCGACCTCGCCGTCCCAGATCAGGAAGGTGTTTTCCTTCACGGGGGTGGCGGCGGTGGTTTGGCCGGTGAGGGCTCCGTCCTTCACGCTCCAGAATTCAGGCTGGCCCTTCCAGCCGGTGAGGTCCTTGCCGTTGAAGAGCTTCTTTTCGTCGGCGTGGGTGAGGGTGGCAGTGGCGGCGAGCGCGAGGAGGATCGGGAGCTTTTTCATGGGATGGAGGATCGGAAACGGATTTCAGGAAGGGTTTCTTTCGTTAGGCTCAATGACAGAGTCCTCGACGAGTCCACGTTTCGCTGCGCAGGAATCCAATCCTATTTTCCAAAAACCATGACTCCTCTGCTCCGTCACGCCGCCCCGCTTCTCGCCGGGATCGCCCTTTCCAGCCCGCTTCTGGCCGATCCCCTGACCTACGAAGGCACTGCCGGCCCCGGAAAGGGAAAGAAGGTCGTGCTGATCGCCAGCGACCACGAATACAAGTCGGAGGAGGCGCTGCCGCAGCTCGGGCGGATCCTGGCGAAGCATCATGGATTCAAGTGCACGGTGCTGTTCGGGCTGGATCCGGCGACGGGCGACATCAAGCCGGGCAGCTCGAACATTCCCGGCACCGAGGCGCTGAAGGATGCGGACCTGATGGTCATTTTCACTCGTTTCCAGAATCTCCCGGCCGAGCAGATGCAGCCGATCCTCGACTACCTCGCGCGCGGCGGCCCGGTGATCGGCCTGCGCACGGCGACCCACGGCTTCAAGATCCCGAAGGAAAGTCCGTTCGCGAAGTATGACTTCAGCTACCAGGGCGCGGACTACAAGGGCGGCTTCGGCCGACAGATCCTTGGTGAAACCTGGGTCGGCCACTACGGACCGAACCACAAGTCGAGCACGCGCCTCGACATCGTTCCTGAAAAGGCCGGCCACCCGATTCTCAGCGGCGTGAAGTCGATGTGGGCGGAAATCGGAGGCTACAATGCCTACCCGATCCAGGGCAGCGAGGTTCTCGCCATGGCCCAGCCGCTCGCTGGGATGAACCCGGACTCGCCTGACGACGCCACCAAGAAGCCGATGGCAGGCGCTTGGACGCGGACCTACACCGGCACCTCCGGAAAGGCCGGACGCGTGTTCACCAGCACCTACGGGGCCTCCGGAGATGTGGCGAACGACGGCTTCCGCCGCATGCTGGTGAATGCCTGCTTCTGGGCGGTCGGGCTGGAAAAGGACATCAAGCCGGACGCCAACATCAGCCTCGTGGGCCCCTATCGCCCGACCTGGCTGGGCACCCTGAAGCGCGCCGACCACGTGAAGCCACAGGATCTGGCGGGCTATGAAAGCCCGATCTGGCCGGAATCCGACGCCAAAAAATGAGTCTTGCCCGGCCCTTTCATCGCGCTTGCCACCGCCGCGATTCCTGCCAGCTTCTTCGAACCCATTATGGAACTACTCGTAGCAACCCTCTGTGACAGCGCTCTTGAGAGCCAAGGCAAACTGAACGTGATCGGCGCATTCGATGCGATCGTCGCCCAAAGCTTTCCAGCCGGCTTCTCCTTCACGCTCGCCCTTCGCTTCAGCTTCACCTCCGCCGACCACGGCAGCCACAGCTTCTCGATCCGTTTCTCGGACGATTCGGAAGCCGCCGGCGATGTGCCACCGAACGAGTCAACGATGGAAGTCAACATGCCCCCGGGCACTCCTGGCTTCTCGACCCAGAACCTCATCACGCCGCTCTCGGGCACCGTCCAGAAGGCTGGCATCTATCACCTCGACGTCCACTTCGGCGGCAAGGTCCTGGTCCACATCCCGCTCCGCGTGATCGACCAGAGCGAGATCGCCGCTCCGGTCGCCTGAGCCCTCCACCCTTTCGAAAAACCCTCACCGTTTCAGGCCGCATCGGATGATGCGGCCTGATTCATTTCCGGGTTGATGGTTGGGGCGTCGCCAGCCAGTTCACGGCGTTCGCGAGCACTTTCAAGGGCTCCGCCTGCCGAAAGACCGGGTAGGTCTCATGGCCCGGGCGGAAATAGAACACCCGTCCTTTTCCGACCTTCCACACACAGGCGCTGCGGAAATGCTCACCTTTGTCCCAGCGTTCCTCGAAGATCACCTCATCGGGCTTGGGAACATGAAAGGGCTCGCCATACATCTCGGTCTTCGGGATGTCCCACGTGGCGGGAAGCCCGGCAGCGATCGGATGATCCGGCAGCAGGGTCTTCACATGACTCGGCGCTCCGTCTGCCCGATAAGTTGGAAACACGCAGGCCGGCAGGGTCAGAGTCCAGGTGTTGCCTTCATGAGCAAGTGAAGGCGTCAGGGGATCACTGGCCTTGGGGACCTTCGGATAGGGCTGCTCCAACAGATACCTCCATTTCGCCGTGGCCCGCTCCGCTTCCGGCACCTGCGCCAGGGCATCCGCCTTGGCCCGCTCCTGCATCAGACGGACGAAGGGCTTCGACCAATGGGCCGAGTGCAGCGCGATGAGGGAAATCCTGCCATCGAGGACCCGGGAAACGACCCGCATGGCATGCTCGTCGCTGAGATCCATGACCTTCTTGTGGGCCCACCAGATGACGACGTCCGCGCTGTCGAGCTGAGCCTCGGACACCCCCTGCTCGGGATCCGCCAGACTCACTGACTTCACCACGAGTCCCGGCTGCGTGGACAGATGGGCGGCGATGGTTTCCCCGAGAAAGCGATCGCCATAGGCCTGTTTCTGCTCAGGCTGCTGCTCGTCCCAGACCAGCACCCGGATGGGCCTGGGCTCTGCCGACAAGGCGATCAACGGAAGAATGAGGATGAGGCAGATGAGTTGCTTCATGTTGCATGCCTTTACCTGACCGGGGAACGCCGCCTGTCATTCCTCGTGAGTCCACAGCCTTGTCAGATCGCTGCCGCGAGCGCTACCCTGCCAGCCGAGATGACCGAAGTCCCGCCGCCAGTCCCTTCCAAGCGCCGTTCCTGCCTCGTGCCCGCGTTGATCACGATCATCGTCATCCTGGCGGTCATCCTCGGCGTTTATTGGTGGCACAACCGGCCGATCAAGCCGGTTCAGCTCAGCGTGCAGGAAAAGGCGGCCGTCGAGGCCAAGCTCGAAGCCGTGCAGGCCCCCGCTCCCGCCGAGCCGACTTATGAAAAGGGAGCCAGTGAGATCATTCTAACAGAACGCGAACTCAACGGCCTGCTCAACGAAAACACCTCGCTGGGCGACAAGCTGAAGTTCGAACTCGTCGAAGGCGCGGTCCATGCCCGCATCGAGACCGATCTCGACAAGGACCTGCCGATCGTGGGCGGAAAGCGCTTGAAGGCCCAGGCACGCTTTTTCGTGAACACCGACAGCGGCCGACCGAAGCTGGTGCTGGACGACCTCACGGTGTGGGGAATTTCCCTGCCGAATGAATGGCTCGGTGGCTTGAAGGGTCAGGATCTGTTAGGCCAGACCGTCGGCTCGAAAGGCGGCGGCCTCGCTGGCGTCAAGGAGATGAAGGTCGAGTCCGGCCGACTGGTCATCCGGCTGGCGGATTGAAGCGGATCATTTTTCCGGCAGCAGTCCCCAGGGCCCCAGGCGTTCGCGGGCCCTGGCTTCAAGCGATTCACGCTTTTCGGTTGGAAGCTTCGACTTGATGCGATCGAGGGTTTCCCGGGTCGTGGCGCGAAGGTCGAGCACCGCACGCTGGCGGATCGAGTGGACCTGATCCCGGGTGACTGCCAGCTCGGATTTCACCACCGCCTTCTCGTCGCTTGTTAGGTTCATGCCCGAGGACATTTCCTTTTCGAGACGGTCGATGAAGAGGTCGCTGGCTCCCGGAGACTTCCCGATGGAGAACGCACGCTGCTGGAGCCGGTGACGCAGCACCAGCGCGCCGCCACCGACCCCGGTGATGATGCCGAGCAGGAACATGAGGGCCAGCAGGGCGAGGGCGGCCCAGCGTTTCCGGCGCGGGGCGGGCGAGGATTCCGATGGAGCGTTCATAAGCCGGCGAGGAGCTGGGTTTCGAGTTGGACCAGAAGGTTGATCTCGCCGAGGGCATCGGACATGAGCCAACCAAAAGCCATCACGGAGAGCGTGAGGGCGGCAATGGAGGATCGACCGCGCAAGCCACGGGCGAGTGCCAGGATCTCGTCGAGAATGCCCGGCGAGACCGGAGCAGATCGGTGGAAGGCGCCTTCCGACAGGATCTGCTGGCGAAGCGCGGCGCGGACATCGACGTCGGGCGCGGACTCGGCTCTGGCGCGCTCGACGAGGGCTGACCAGGAAGGCTTAGAAGGAGGAGTATCCATGACGGCTGAGGATTTTTTTCAGGCTCCTGCGGGCGCGGAAGGCCTTGATCTTGGCGTTGGCGAGACTGATGCCGAGGTGTCCGGCGATCTCGGCGAGCGGCATTTCATCGAGATGGAGCAGCGTGAGGATGGTGCGCTGATCGGGCGGGAGATGCGAGAGAAGTTGTGCGGCCTCGTCGTTCGCGGGGGCCGGGCTTTCGCAGGAGAGGGCGGTTAGATGATCGTGACCGTCAGCCGCGAGGCGCGACATCGGGCTGCGTTTGTGTTTCCGGAAAAACTCCAGTCCTACCCTCACGGCGATGCGTTTCAGCCAGTGGATGAAAGGTTTGTCAGGCTGCCAGGTCGCGAGTCCCCGCCAGGCGCGGATGAAGGTTTCCTGCACGAGATCCTCGAGGTCCGCCCGCTGGGAGGAGAACCTGAAGAGGACAGCGGAAATGGTGGCCTGGTGGGTCATGACGAGCTGATCAAAGGCGTCCAGATCCCCCGCCTGAGCGGCTTGCACGAGGGCAAGATCGGTGGCTTCGCCTGGTGGAAGTTCGGACATGATGGGCCAGGAGAACGGGCGGAAAACACCGGGACGAACTGGCGTCCCGGTGCCTCAAAGGAGCGTGGCTTACTCACCGAATTTTCCAAGCAGCTCATCGACGGAATCCTCGATGCGGCTGCGGGTTGCCTTCATTTCTTCGCGCTGTTCCGGAGTCAGGACCGGTGCCACTTCCGAGCGGATCTTCGCGATCAGCAAGGCGCGGCTGCGGGCCGCATCGGCGACGGCATCGGCAGCCTTCGTGACTTCGGTGGAGTCGGCACCGTGGGCCTCGACGGCGTCCTGCATGGCCCGTCGGGCGTCACGGCCCTTTTCAAGCTGCGCCCCGATCTCGGGTTTGTGGGACTTGACGATGCCCTGGATCTGCGAGCGCTGATCGTCGGTGAGGGCGACTTTGGCACGAAGGTCCTTGAGCTCGCCGATGATGCCCATGACGACTTCGCGGGCGCGGCTGCGGAACATTCCTGATCCAGTGGTGGAGGTCGAGGCGTTCGGAGAAACGGCATGAACGGTGGCGGCCAGAACTGCGGCCGAGGCGAGGGTGATGATGATCTTTTTCATGAGTTGGAGTGCTTGGTTTGAATTTCAGCGGGCGGCTGCAACAACCGTCTTCATCCAACAGAATGCCGGGACGACCTCGCCGGTTACACTTTTCTCAGATTGATCAAACTCCGAGATCCACGAAGTGCCGCTTCGAGGAAAGCAGGTGCCGCCGCATGGCATCGGCCGCCCGATCCGGAAGGCCTGCGGAGATGGCGTCGAGAATGTCGCGATGCGAGTCGATGACACCTGAATACCAGTCGTCGTCGCCGCGATTCGTTTGCGCGTAGTCGATGCAGCGCCTCTCCACGGCTCCGAGCACGCCGGCGTAGATCCGGTTTCCCGATCCACGGGCGATGGCGAGATGGAAGGCGATGTCGGCCTTGCTGAACTTCGCGCGCACGCCCTGGACCTTTTCCATCGTCGCCACGATCTGCCGCAATTCCTTCAGCACGGACTCCCCTGCATGCACCGCTGCCAGTCGGGCGCACTCGGTTTCGATCAGGATGCGGAAATCGATCAGCTCCATGAAGCCGGCCTCTACCACCAGCGAGGCGTAGGCCTCCATCGCGGTGGTGAGAGAATCGAGGCTGGGGTCGGCGATGTAGGAGCCCGAGCCCTTGGTGGTCCGGAGCAGGCCGCGACCGCGAAGCTGCTGGATCGCCTCGCGGATCACCGTGCGGCTGGCATTGAAGCGTTCGCACAGCTTTTCCTCGGACGGAAGGCGCTCCCCGGGCTGGAGTTTGCCGTTCAAGATCTCCGCCTCGATTTCCTCGATGATGCCGGCACTGCGCTGTGACATTGCCCAGACCATGGGAAAGGCCGCGCCGCGCCGCGAGCGGATTTTTGAAATGACAAGGCAGCTCAAATCTGTATGACAACTTTCACGACGTTCCCAAACCCATGATCCAGTCCGGCATCCTCAATCCCCACCTGCTGTCCCTCATTGCCCGCATCCGCCACACCAACACCCTGGTGATCGCCGACTGGGCCTTTCCCTTCTGGCCGCAGATCGAAACGGTGGACATTTCCCTCTCACACGGCGTGCCGACGATCCTGCAGGTGCTCGATGTGCTGAAGCCGAATTTCAAGATCGGCAAGATCTGGCAGGCCGAGCAGTTCGTGACCTCGAACACGTCGGAGACCGTGGCCCGCTTCGATCAATCCTTCGCGGAAATCCCGAACCTCAGCGTCGAGCGGCTGCTGCACAACGATTTCAAGAAGCTCGTCCCGGGTGCCATCGGACTGATCCGCACCGGCGATGCCACGCCCTACGGCAACATCATCCTCGAGTCCGTTTGATGAAAACGGCCGTCACGCTTTCGCAGGTCCCCGAGGCCGCTGCGGGCCCCTTCGTCTTCCGCCAACCGCTGCCCGAGGCCTTCGCGGTCGCGGCAGAGCTTGGCTTTGATGCGGTGGAGCTTTTCCTTCCGTCGGCCGACTTCGTCACGGTCGAGGAAATCCGCGAGCTCGCCGCCAGACACCACCTCCAGATCGCCGCAGTCGGCACCGGAGCCGGCATGCTGCGTCACGGACTCTCGCTCACCGATCCGTCTGCGGAAAAGCGCCAGGCAGCCCTCGACTTCATCCTCGCCCTCGTCGATTTCGGCGGCCAACTCGGCGCCCCGGCCATCCTCGGCTCGATGCAGGGAAAATGGGGCGGTGACGTCACCCGCGAGCAAGCGCTCGATTGGCTGGCCGAAGCGCTTCACACGATCGGCCAGGCGGCCGCGAAGCACGGCGTGCCCTTCATTTACGAACCGCTCAACCGCTACGAAACGAACCTCATCAACCGTCTCGCCGATGGAGCCAGGTTCATCGAGTCGCGCTCGCTTTCGAACATCGTCCTCCTGGCCGACCTCTTCCACATGAACATCGAAGAGGTCTCGATCGCGCAGGCTCTCATCGAAGCCGGCCCGCACGTCGGCCATGTCCACTGGGCGGACTCGAACCGCCAGGCGATGGGCTTCGGCCACACACCTACGACGTCCATCGTAGCTGCGCTGCGCGAGATCGGCTTTCAAGGCTACCTCTCCGCCGAGATCCTGCCGCTGCCAGACGCGGAAACCGCCGCCCGCCAGACCCTTTCCTCCATCCGCTCCTTCCTGCCATGAACACCCGTCCGCTCGGCAACACCGGGCTTCAACTCCCGATCCTCTCCTTCGGGGCCTCCTCGCTCGGCCAGGAGTTCCGACCCGTCGCACTCGACCAGGCGCTCG
>JAIXPW010000124.1 GCA_027485995.1 Verrucomicrobiaceae bacterium | reverse complement strand
TTGCGCGATGCGAACCGCATCCCGCTTGAACTCGTCGCTGTGTATCGCTGCCATAGCCGGTCTCCTTGATGGCGAGTATCGCTCTCAAAAGACCGGAACGAAACCGGGACAGGTCCATCCTGCTTCTGAAGCTGGTGACGGATACCTTCCGCACCTCCTCTGCTTCGGGCAGCTGTCTCGAGGCCTCCGTGCGCCATGCCTACATGTCCGCTCAGGCGCCCGATCTGAAGGAGAGCGTCGTCGCAAAGCTGGTCGATGAGCGTCACGCGGCCTGGGAGGCTGATCTGCCTCTCGGCGATGATGTCGCGCTCTGGGACTATCTGACGGTCCTCGATCAGGGTAGTCGACTGGCTCTGCTGGCGCATTGCCTCAGCTTCGGCATCAACGCGCTCCATGAGAAGGTAAACCCCTATGGTGCGGGCATCTCCGCCAGCGGCCTGACCCGCCGCATGGCGCATGCCGATCTGGTAGCGCGGGCGGTCGATCTCGACATGGTCGAGGCAGGTTGGGAGCCGACGGTCGATGGCTACCTCAACCGTGTGCCCAAGGCCCGCATCCTCGAAGCCGTGCGCGAGGCGAAGGGGGAGGGGACCGCTCAGCTTCTCGATCACCTGAAGAAGGGCGAGATGGCCACCGAGGCCGAGCGGCTTCTCAAGGGCAGCGGGTGGTTGCCCGAGGTCCTGCGCCGGGCCGATCTGGTGACGTTCGACGGCGAGGTGATCGCAGAAGGGCAGGGGGAAGCCGCAACTGAGCCCGAGGAGATCGATCTTCCGGCCTTTCTGACCGCCGACTTGCCGGAGAGCCATGCGTCCATGATGGCCGCGGAATGATCTGAGCCATCCGGGGGCGGGGGAACCCGCCCCTATCTCTAACAAAATACAGTAATATCAATATGATGAATGCGAACGTTCGCATTCGGGATGAGGAATCATGTCTGCAACAACCATCATAGACACAGCCCCTCTGGGCGCGCTGATCCGTTACACCGACGGCAGTCCCAAGCCGCCGACACGCTTCACCAAGAAGCTTGCCGCTTGGGAGCGCTCGAACGGCGTCGGCCGTCTCGTGAAGAAGGAACCGCCCCGAGCCTATCCGACCTGGACGGCACCGGCTTCCTTCACGCTGCATGAGGGCAACTTCTCCTCGGACGGGGTGATCCTCGTCACCATCATGCGCAGCCATTCGACCGACAGCCGGTTGGTCTTCGAGGTGGCGGAGGAACCGAAGTCGGGGCAGGTGCGCGTGCTGCTGGACTTCGGTGGCAACACCGAACTGTTGCATCTCGCGGTGTCCATCACCGCGGCTGAACTCTGGATCGCGCGGGAGGGCTATCGCAACGCGCGGCTCGAAATCGTCGGTGCCGAGGACGGCGAGAGGGCAGGGGGCGCGGACCTGGCCGCCTGAGCCCTGAGAATGCGTGAGGGGCCTGCCGAAGGGCCGGCCTCTCAACGACCACTTGAACCTTGTCCCGCGCTGTCTCGGGGCACCAGAGGATCCATCCCCCAAGAAGGAGGTCGTCAACCAAGAGCCTGCCCGGGAGGCTGGCGGCGTTCCAAGCATCAGCGGGACAACCGGCTCCAGTCGTCAGGGCACCATCCCCCGCTCGCCATTCCCTTCCTTGCCCCGAATCCCGGGCTCAAAATCAACCCGCGAGGGGTCGGACTACGGGCGAGCCCGTGCCGCCGGGTGGATTCGGCCCTGTTAGAAGAGGGGGCCGAACGCACCCGGTGATGTCAGCCAGTCTTCGGGCCTGCGGGGTCCTGTCGCGCGGGGGATGGTCCCCCGCCTCCAAGACAGGAGCCAAACAGATGTCCCGCAAGGATGCTCACGCTTTCGCCGCCTCCCTCGCCGCCACGCTCATGGTCTCGATCGTCGTCTTCCAGGCAGGGGATGGAACCTTCGGTGCCGTCCCCGCCGATGAAATCGACGGCGACGAGGTCGTGATCGTCTCGGAATACGATCCCTTCGGGTGAGGCTTCGGCCTCACTTCCGAAGGTCCGGGCACGGCGCAGGCGCGCCCCCGGGCCTATTGGCGGTCGAAGGACCGGCAAAAGACCACGACAACCTCTGGCCAGCCGAGTATCATCGTCGTCTCTTGTTTCGACGACGAGTTTTCGCACCCTTCGCCGTCCCCTTCGCTACGGCTGGCGACCTTCCTTCGATCCCCGGCCTTGGATCACCAATCCGGGCGTTGAACTCCTGAAGCGCCGCTTCGAGGTGATGCGGCAGGATCATGTGGCCTCTCATCCAGCCATCTATGTATCGTCGCAAGGGTCCGCGGCTCGATGCCTGGAGCTTCGCCAGAACCCATGCCCAGTCATGGGTCCTGTGCCTCAGCAGGTTCCGAAGGATGGCGCCCGTTGCTCTCGCGACCCGCAGAGGCGGCTCACCGTTGGTCCATGATCCTGCCAAAAACCCCTTTACGACGTTAAAGTGGGATGGAAGATCAGCATCCTTTGTGCCGATGAACTCGGTCAGGGCATTGATGCGCCACCCTTCATCTTCATCGTCCAAGCGCAGCTCATAGAGCATTGAGTTGCACGTTTGGATCCCCAAGAAGGTCGCACCAGAGCGCCACGCAGGCGCGCTCGAAATCCTGCTCGTTGGCCGGCTTTGGGATTTGAGTGGCGGCAAGGGCGGACATGAGATACTTTTCTAGGCCATGGCCAGGTTGCGATGATCAATCAAGGCGGCGAGCTCCTTACGCAATTCGATCATCGGTATCGTAACCACAGTGCGCACCATATCGAGCCCGCTTTCTTAGGGCGCGACCATGCGCTCTTCTTTGAGCCGCGACGGTTAAAGGATGCCGTGTCTAGCCAACTCCCAACCGGCGCGCTACCTCATTTGATTATTTGGCTCATCTACTGAATTTCCGGAATAGGGGCTGCGACCGCAGCACCTCAAGATTCTTCTTGATGGCAGCTAAGGGCCGAGGCTGTGTGGAAACGCGGTGGTGGTGTCGGGTAATCGGGTGGAACCAGACATCCCAGCCGATCACTTTTTTCCCCATTCCAGATCGCTTCCCACCCTGCCTCTGGGGCTTCAGACGCCGTTTGCACGGGTGGATACGGGTCGTGAAGACCTTGATCAGCCTTGCAGAGCCCGCATCAGCCCCCCGACGCCGAGCAGGGCAACCATTCGTTTGATGTTGTAGGCCAGCACGTTCAGCGCCATCTCGCTACGGACGTTCGTCAGCCTGCGTGTCAGAAAATGGGTGCTGCCCATCCACGCCTTGATCGTGCCGAACGGGTGCTCGACGGTGCAGCGGCGGAGGGTCATGTAATCAGGGTCGCGCCCCAGACGGTTGTCCATCTCATCGACCAGATCTTCACGTTCCCAGCGTGAAATCCGACGCTCGTTGCCGGTCGTGCAATTGGTCTGGAGCGGGCAGGTCTTGCATCCGTTGATCCAGTATCTCCGGATCTGGATGCTGCGCTCCTCGGTCGTATAGCGGTAGGTCAGTTCCTCTCCCGCAGGGCAGACATAGACGTCGCGGCCAGCTTCGTAGACGAAGTCGGCCTTCACATACATTCCCTTGGCCGCATTGCCCGACGTCGCAGGCCTCGGCACGGTCGTGGTGATACCGGCCTCGTGGCAAGCCAGTATCTCCGGACTGCTGAAATAGCCCTTGTCGGCGATGGCATGCAGATCATCCCGGCCAAGAGCTTCCTTGGCCGCGGTTGCCATCGGGCTGAGCTGTTCGCGGTCGAAGCCCTGATTGGTGACCTCATGCGCGACGATGAGATGGGTCTCGGTATCGACAGCGCTCTGGACGTTGTAGCCGACCATGCCGCTATGCCGCGCGCTGGTCGTCATCGAGCGGGCGTCTGGGTCCGTCAGGGAGATCTGGCCGTCCGGCGCATCCGCCAGGGCTTGGTCCATCGCCTTCAACCGGTCGATCTCTTGCCGGATGCGTCCATAACGGCGGGACAGATGATTCACCTTCTCGGTCCGAGCCTCGCCTTCCTCCTGCCGGTCGATGCGGACCATCTCGGTGATATAGCGTTCGACATCGGCTTCGAGATGGGCGATGCGGCTGGCGATCTTGCCCTTGGTGAAGTTCCTGTCGCGGTTGTTCACGGCCTTGAACTTGCTGCCGTCGACGGCCACGCAGTCGCCCTTCAGCGTGCCGATCCGGCGGCAAAGCTCGACAAATTGCGCGCAGACCTTGCGAATGCCAGTGCCGTTGTCCCGCCTGAAATCCGCAATGGTCTTGTGATCCGGAACCAGCCTGCCGGTCAGCCACATGACCTCCACATTGCGACCGGCCTCGCGCTCCAGCCTGCGGCTCGAAGGAATGCGGTTCAGGTAGCCGTAGATGAAGAGCTTGAGCAGCACCGAAGGGTGATAACCTGGCCGCCCGGTCCGCGCGGGGGCGGAACGGGTGAAGCCGAGGCGCAGCAGATCAAGCTCGTCGACGAACAGATCGACGACGCGGACGAGGCTGTCTTCGCCGATCCAGTCATCCAGCCGATCTGGAAAAAGCACCGACTGGCCGCGATCAACCCCTTCGATGAAACCCGACATGTCGACCCCCGCCTGACCTGCGGAAGTCTATCACAACCACCGGTTTCCACACAGCCTCGGCCATGTGCGTCGTCGCTCCCTCTCACCCAATCGCAAGTTCCCCCGCAGTCTTCCCAGCAGCCAACGCGTCCACGAACCACTGCGGTTTGCGCCCACGACCGGACCAGGTGAGCGCCGGGTTCTCAAGGTGCCGGTATTTCGCCGCGACAGGCGCGCGGGAGGATTTCGTCTCGGTGCCGACAAGTTCGGCCAGGGAGTAGCCCAGATCTCTGGCGAAGGCTTCCACCTTGGCGCGGGCTTCCGCCTTCCGCCGGTCCTCGAATGTGGAGATCGCCTTGGCGACGTCTTTCTGCATTTTCTTCAGCTCGCTGAGCGACAGTGCCTCAAGATCGTAATCAGCCATTGGTGCGGTCCGTGTCCTGAATGTTCCGGTATCGATAGCCTGTCGCGGTAGGGTGCCGCAACTCCCGGAGGCAAGGGCAGGGGTGGCAGAGGCTGGTGATCTCCTTTTTCGTCGCCAGTGAGGCGCTGAACCGGGGGTTAGGCAGTCCCTATTGGCAGCGTGACAAGTTCTGGCATGGGCTCCCCGCGCATCGCCGTCTTCTGGGCCATCCCTTCGACTGACAATCCCCTAATCCCGTTCGGTTTCCTGCGCGCAACCCCGCGTCAGTCCGGGCCGTGTTGCCCCTTTGGGGCTGCCCGCTCCACCCCGGTCCTCTGGGGGTTTCCGGCGTCCGTTCCGTCCTTCGTGCGCGCGTCACCCGACGGGCTTTTTCCGGGTCTTGTCGAAGGGACGGTCCCGAAGACAGGACACACAGGAGCTTACCATGCAGAACATCGTCATACTCGCCGGCAACATCGGTCAGACCCCCGAAGCCCGCACCACCCAGGGCGGCACCAGGATCACCAACTTCAGCCTCGCCACCTCCCGCCCCCGCCTCTCGGAAGGTCGCGTCCTGCGCGATGAGAACGGCTACCGGGTCATGGACACCGAATGGCACCGCATCACCTGCTTCAACGGTCTCGGCAAGTCGGTCGCGGAGCACTGCGAAAAGGGCATGAAGGTCCTCGTCCACGGACGCATCCACTACACGAAGTGGATCGACAGCATGGGGAACGACCGCTACGGCTGCGACATCATCGCCGAGAAGGTCGACTTCCTGAGCCGCCCGAAGTCGGCCGAGAACGAAAACCCCGAGCTGGTCGACCGCGACGACGAGATCCCGTTCTGAGGAACGGTGTTCACCCGGAAGACCCGGCGGGGAAACCCGCCGGGTTCCATTTTACGGTTGCCCTGAGAATGGACCTGTCCCGGTTTCGTTCCGGTCTTTTGAGAGCGATACTCGCCATCAAGGAGACCGGCTATGGCAGCGATACACAGCGACGAGTTCAAGCGGGATGCGGTTCGCATCGCGCAAGC
>JAIXPW010000247.1 GCA_027485995.1 Verrucomicrobiaceae bacterium | reverse complement strand
CTCTTCGCGGTCATGACCGGCGGCATGGCCACCATCGCGGGCGGCGTGCTGGTCGCCTACATCGGCATCCTCGGTGGCGATGATCCGGTGCAGAAGCACACCTACGCCAAGTTCCTGCTCTGCGCCTCCTTCATGGCGGCCCCGGCCTCGCTGGTGATCGCGAAGATCCTCGTCCCGCAGACCTTGGCCTTCGATGAGGAGATCCATGTGCCAAAGGAAAAGCACGGTGCCAACTTCCTCGACGCCCTCGCCAACGGCACCAGCGAGGGCCTGAAGCTCGCGGCCAATGTCGGCGCGATGCTGATCGCCTTCATTGCCTTCGGCGCACTCGTCAACGGCCTCCTTTCGAAGATCAGTCCGTCGCTCTCGCTTGATGTGGTTTTCGGTCACGTGCTCGCGCCGATCGCGTGGCTGATCGGGGTCGACAGCCAGGACATGACTAAGGTCGGGGCACTGTTAGGCACCAAGGTCGTGTTCAATGAGTTCGTCGCCTACGGCAAGCTCGGCGAGCTCAAGGTCGCTGGTGAACTCAACCCCGCTGTAGCACTGAGCCCGAAGTCCCTCTACCTCGCCACCTTCGCACTCTGCGGTTTCGCCAACTTCGGGTCGATCGGCATCCAGCTCGGTGGCACCGGCAGTCTTGCTCCGAACCAGCGTCCGGTCCTTGCGGCGCTCGGTTTCAAGGCCGTTCTCGGTGGCACCCTCGCCACGCTCATGACCGCCGCGCTGGCGGGAGCCTTTTATGGAATGGTGGCGAAGTGATCCGAGAGGCGGCGTTTCGCGGCCTTGCGTTGAGGTCCTTTCGAATTCGTCGGCGCGGCTTTTTTGGTGGGAAGCCTCTGGCTTTACGGGCTAAGCCATCCGCGTGGACGACGAAAGCCCGATCATCGACTTGCAGAGCGACGCCTATTTCATGGGTCAGGCGCTGAGGGAAGCCCGCCGAGCCTACGCGGCCGAGGAAGTCCCGATCGGCGCGGTCGTGGTCCGCGAAGGTAGGGTCATCGCCCGCGCATGGAACCAGGTGGAAACCCTCAAGGACGCCACCGCCCATGCGGAAATGCTGGCCCTGACTGCGGCGCAGCAGACGGTCGGCGACTGGCGCCTGGAGAAGTGCACCCTATATGTCACCAAGGAGCCCTGCCCGATGTGCGCCGGGGCCATTGTTCATTGCCGGCCCGAACGGGTGGTCTTCGGCTGCCCCGATCCCAAGGGCGGCGCGGCCGGGGGCTGGATCAATCTCCTCGAATCCAACCCGCCCCTCAATCACCGCTGCGACATCACCCCCGGCGTCCTCGGCGAGGAGTGCCTGCACCTCATCCAGGGCTTTTTCCGCGAGGCGCGGGAGAGGAAGAAAACCGAGCGGCTGATGGGTGGGGACGAGGGGTGAGCGCGACCTTGACAGAATTCTGTCCATGTGCGACACGGTCACTATGATCACGGTCAATTACACGGACGCCAGAAACCAGTTGGCGGGGCTCATGGAGACCGCTTCCCGGGATCGCGAGCCGATCACCATCACCCGCAATGGAGCAGGCAAGGTGGTGCTTTTGGCCATTGAGGAATATGAGGCCATGGAGACCACCCTCCATCTTTTCTCGACCCGTGCGAACGCCGATCAGATCCAGCAGAGCCTCGCCGATCACGCGGCAGGAAAGGTCCAATCTGGTGAGCTATGCGACTGACCTGGCTGCCGAACGGCCGGAAGGATTACCTCTACTGGCAGGAGCATGATCGGAAGGTGCTCCATCGCGTGAATGATGTCATCCACGATGCCCTGCGAAATCCGTTCAGCGGTGTAGGAAAGCCCGAACCTTTGAAAAACAATCTCAAGGGTTGGTGGTCGCGACGCATCACCCAGGAGCATCGGCTGATCTACAGGGTCGAAGGCGACAGCCTCCTGATCATGCAGTGCCGATTCCACTACGATGATTGATTTCCGCCCGCGTTTGGAACGTTGCACTCGATTTTCCGACGGTCTAAAACCCCTCTGTGGCAGCGAAGGCGAAGGCAGGTTCGAATGGCAATGTGTTTGCCGTGGTCGGTTCCGACGAGGGGCTGGTGAAGGAGCGTGCCCTTGAGCTGTATCGTGAGCTGACCGGCGGTGTGGACGATGGTTTCACCCATGAAACGATCGACGGCGTGGCCGACAACTCCGACAAGGCCCACGAGATCTGCGGCTCCACCCTTCAGGCCTTGCAGACGCTGCCGATGTTCGGCGGCGACAAGGTCGTCTGGTTGCGCAACGCGAACTTCTTCGCGGACGACGTCACCGGTCGCTCCGAGCGCACGCTTTCCGGCGTCGAGGGTCTCCGCGCGCTCCTGGAAAACGGCCTGCCCTCCGGCGTGAAGTTCCTCCTCACCGCCACCGGCATCGACAAGCGTCGCGCTTTCTGGAAAGCCCTCGAAAAGGTCGCCGAGGTGCAGGTTCATGATCGGATCGACACCAGCCGCGAGGGCTGGCAGGACCAGGTCGGCAGCCTCGTGAATGCCCGCGCCCGCGAGCTCGGCCTGAAGTTCGATCCCGCTGCGATGGAGCTCTTCGTGATGCTCGCCGGCGAGGCCACCCAGCAGATCGGCAATGAGCTGGAAAAGCTCGACCTTTTCCTCGGCGAACGCCGCCAGGTGACCGAGCAGGACGTGCTCACCATGGTCCCGCTGAGCCGCGCCGGGATTGTGTTTGAAATCGGCAACGCGATCCAGAAGGGCGACGCAGCCCGGGCGATCGGCCTCATCGACCAGCAGCTCGAACAGGGCGAAAGCGCGGTCGCCATCATCCGCGCCTCGATCATCCCGACCGTGCGGAATCTGTTCATGGCGAAGGTCACCGAGGAAACCCTCAAGGTTCCGACCGGAAACTATCAGGCCTTTGCCGGTGCGCTCGATCGACTGCCCGAATTCGATCGCGCCTGGCTGCCCCAAAAGAAGACCGGCGGCGTGAACGTCTATCCCATTTTCCTGGCGATGCGCGGGGCTTCCGCCTTCACCTTGAAAGGCCTCACCGCCGCCATGGAGGCCACCCAGCGGGCTGATCAGGACCTCGTCACGACCGGTCTCGACAACCGTCTCATCCTTCATCGTCTGATCGCCGAGATCACCGGAGCCCGCGCCGCGAAAAAGACCGCCGCGAGATGATCTGCGTTCGTTGTCATGCCTTCAGGCTGTTCTGAAGACCCCCTGAAGGGCGGAACTACGAACGCTTGGCCTGTTCCAGAAGGAGTGACTTCAAGGCCTCCGCGCGCTTCAGGCAGTCTTCCGCAGTCGCTCCGAGGACATTGACGTGACCCATTTTCCGGCGACCGATCGCACGGCGTTTGCCATAGAGATGCAGGAAAGTCTCACCGTCTTCAAAGATCGGAGTCCAGTCGGGCAGGATCGTCTCGGCCGGCCACATGTCGCCTAACAGATTCAGCATGACCACCGGCGAAAGCAGTCGCGTCGAGCCCAGCGGCAGGCCGCAGACGGCGCGCAGCTGTTGCTCGAACTGGCTGGTCGCGCAGGCATTGATCGTGTGATGGCCGGAGTTGTGCGGACGCGGGGCCATCTCGTTGACGAGCAGCGTTCCGTTCGGGAGGAGGAAAAACTCCACGCCGAGGATGCCCCGGTAATCGAGGGCGGCGGCGACCGATTTCGCGATTTCCTGCGCCTGCCTCGAAACCTCATCGCTGACCCGCGCGGGGATGATGGAGACATCGAGGATGTGATGGCGATGCCGGTTCTCGGCGGGATCGTAGGTGACCATGGTGCCGTCGCTGCCGCGCGCGACCATCACCGAGAGCTCCTTTTCAAAGGGCACGAAGCCCTCCAGCACGGCGCGATCCGCCTCAAAGGCCGCCCAGACCGCGACTGGGTCTTCCTTGCCATCGAGTTTCACCTGGCCCTTGCCATCATAACCGAACGCGGCGGTCTTCAGGACGCCCGGACCGTTGAGCTCCTTCATCGCAGCGGCGAGCTCCTCCACCGAGGAAACCACGGCGAACCAGGTGCACGGAATGCCATGCTCGCGGAGAAACGACTTTTCCCGCGCGCGGTTCTGGCAGATCGCGATGGCGTCCGGTGAGGGAAAGAGCTGCATGCAGCGTGAGACCGAATCGAGTGTCTCGCGCGGGATGTTTTCAAACTCGACGGTCGCCAGCGTGGCGGTGGCGCAGAACTCACGACGCGCTTCCGGATCATCGAAGGGCTTGTCGATGACATGGTTCGCCAGCTCGACCGCCGGGGCCTCCAGGCCGCCGGTCCAGACCACCGTGCGGACGTTCATCCGTCGTGCGGCGAGGGCCAGCATGCGGCCGAGTTGACCGGCTCCGAGGATGCCGAGGGTGAAATCCGGATTGCCGATTTCGAAGGTCGAAGGATGGCAGCTCATGCGTCCGACGAAAGGGGCGGGAGTTCAGCGGCCTGCACGTCGGCGGTCTGCTTCGCACGGAAGGCAGCGAGTTTTTCCAGCAACTCGGGCGACTCGTTGGCGAGCATGGCGACGGCGAACAGCGCGGCATTGATCGACCCGGCCTTTCCGATCGCAAAGGTGGCGGTCGGGATCCCGGCGGGCATCTGGACGATGGAAAGCAGCGAATCGACCCCGCGAAGCGTCTTCGATTCCACCGGCACGCCCAGCACCGGCAGGTCGGTGATGGCGGCGGTCATGCCGGGCAGGTGGGCGGCCCCGCCAGCTCCGGCGATGATCGTTTTCAAGCCCCGACCACGGGCGGCGGTGGCATACGAGTAAAGCTTCTCGGGCGTGCGATGCGCGCTGACCACCTCGGCCTCCCACGCGATGCCGAAGGTCTCCAGCGTGCGTGCGGCATGTTCCAGGGTGGGCCAGTCCGAGGTGCTGCCCATGATGATCCCGACGAGTGGGGTGTCGCTCATGCGCGGAGCGTGGGCGGGGAAGGGAGTGATCGTCAATGACGGAGGCGGCTGGTGAAGTTCCAAGTGCCAACGGCCAAGTTCCAAGGGGGGGAGGGGAAATTCGAAATTCGAAACCTGAAATTCGAAATGAAGAAAACGACGCGCTCTCCGCGCCGCCGCGTGAGTCACTCTTTCCATCTCAATGGTGGCGGCTTGACCTAGAAGAGCCGGGGTGTTGACTGAAGAAGCATGAAATCCCTGTTCCTAACCCTGCTTGCCTTGATCACTCCAGCGGTGGCTGTGCCCAGCGTGGCGATCCAGCCGCTTGGTCCGGTGAAGGCGGTGGACCTTGCCCGGGTGAAAGCCGGGATTCTGGCCCTGTATGCGGTGGAAGTGGAGGTCCGGCCGGAAAAGCCCCTGCCGAAGGTGGCCTATTATAAGCCCCGTGATCGCTACAAGGCCGACAAGCTTGTCGACGTACTGGCGGCGGAAACTCCGGAGAGGTTCACCAAGGTCATCGGCCTCACCGCGCGAGACATTTCCGCGACCAAGGGCGAGATCGACGACTGGGGAATCTTCGGTCTCGGCCTTCTTGGAGGCCGACCCTGCGTCGTCTCAACTTTCCGACTGCGCGCAGGAAAGGCCAGCGACGAGGTGTTTCAGGCCCGTTTGGTGAAGGTCGTGAACCACGAACTCGGCCACACCTTCGGCCTTGATCATTGCCCGACCGTCGGCTGCTTCATGCAGGACGCCGGAGGGAAAATCGCGACCGTCGATGGCGAAAACGGCAAGCCCTGCGAGTCATGTGCGGCTCGGTTGCCGGTGGTGAGATGAGAGTTTGTTAGGGTTCAGTTTTCAGTGTTCAGGGAAGAGGCGTGACGGTTGCTCGTGGATGGATTGGCGGCTCTCGCCCCTCAGGTTTTCTCTCGTTTCCAACCCAGCACAAAGGTCAGCAAGCAACTTCGGAAGCGAAGTTCATGAGCCGTCTTCAACTGTCCACTGAATCCTGACCCCTGGCCACTCTGCCGAAGCCACTCTGCCGAATGAAGTGTCAGCCATTCAGTTTCTCCAGGGCCTTCACCAGGAACTTGCCGTTCTTGCGGATGAGCTTGCCATCGAACCAGATTTCGCCGCCACCGTAGTCGGGGCGCTGGATGCAGACCATGTCCCAGTGAACCTGCGAGCGGTTGCCGTTGTCGGCGTCCTCGTAGGCCTGACCGGGCGTGAAATGGAAGGAGCCGGCGATCTTTTCATCAAAGAGGATGTCGCGCATGGGCTCGAGGATGTGCGGGTGGAAGCCGAGGGCGAACTCGCCGATGTAGCGCGCACCTTCATCGCTATCGAGGATCTTGTTGAGCTCCTTGGTCTTCGCTCCGGCCTCGGCCTTGACGATCCTGCCCTTCGAAAACTCGAGGCGGATGGAGTCAAAGGGGATGCCCTGATAGATGGTCGGGGCGTTGTATTGAATGACACCTTCGACAGAATCGCGCACCGGTGAGGTGAAGACCTCGCCATCGGGGACGTTGTAGTTGCCGCCCGAGGTGAGGGCGGGGATGTCCTTGATCGAGAAACGCAGGTCGGTGCCGGGGCCCTTGATGTGGACCTGGTCGGTCTTGTCCATGAGCTTCTTGAGCGCGTTCATCGCCGGGACGAGCGCCTTGTAGTCGAGCAGGCAGACCTTGAAGTAAAAGTCCTCGAAGGCCTCGGTGCTCATGCCTGCCTGTTGCGCCATCGAGGCACTGGGCCAGCGGAGAACGCACCACTTGGTCTTCTTCACGCGATGGTCGAGCACCGGACGCATGTGTTTCATGGCCAGCTTCATGCGCTCGGCCGGGACATCGGAGTTCTCGGCAATGTTGTTGCCGCCGCGGATCGCGATGTAGGCGTCCATGTCCTTCATCTCGGCCAGCAGGTGCTTGGTGAGGACGGAATATTGCGCCTCTTCCGCCCCGCTGAGCATCTCACGGGTGAGGCGCGACTGGTGGATGCGGATGAAGGGAAGTGCGCCTTTGGCGCGGGCCTCACGGATCAAGGCAATGCCGATCGAATCCGGCACATCGAAGAGGTCGATGAGGACCTTTTCCCCCTTCTTCAGCGCGGTGGAATAACGAACCAACTGGCGGGCAAGGGCGTCGATGCGGGCGTCGTGCATGCGGAGGAAACTGAAGTTCCAAGGGCCAAGTGCCAAGTTCCAAAGAAGAGCATTCACAATGGCTTCGCCATGTCCTGGTTGGAACTTGGCCCTTGGCATTTGGAACTTTTCCACAGCCATCCCACAGGATGGGCGCGATGACACACCGGCCTTGATTTAGCGAGGCCTTGGAGGGTGTTTTCAGTGCATGGCGATTGCGACTTTTCGGGCGATGGTCGTGCTTTCCTTG
>JAIXPW010000157.1 GCA_027485995.1 Verrucomicrobiaceae bacterium | reverse complement strand
CACCTTTCCGTCAAGGAAGGCGACATCATCACGGGCGGCACGCTCATCGCCAAGACTCCCCGCAAGGTGGCCCGCACGAAGGACATCACCGGTGGTCTTCCGCGAGTTGCCGAGCTCTTCGAAGCCCGCAAGCCGAAGGATTCCTGCGTCATCGCGAAGATCGAAGGTGAGGTTTCCACCGGCGGCAACGTCCGCGGCAAGAAGAAGATCATCGTCACCGACACCACCACCGGCGAACAGGTCGAGCACCTGGTCCCGATGGGCAAGCACATCATCGTGACCGACGGCGACCGCGTCCAACGCGGCGACCAGATCACGGAAGGCCCGGTTTCTCCGGAAGACCTTCTCGAGGCTTGCGGTGCCCAGGAGCTCCAGGAGCACCTGGTCAACGAAGTGCAGTCCGTTTACCGCGTCCAGGGCGTGGAAATCAATGACAAGCACATCGAGATCATCATCCGTCAGATGCTCCGCAAGGTGAAGATCACCGACCCGGGCGATGCCGACCAACTCCTCTGGGGTGACCAGATCGACCGCACGAACTTCAAGAAGATCAATGCGGCGATCGTGGCCAACGGTGGCAAGCCGGCGGAAGCCGAACCGGTGCTGCTCGGCATCACCAAGGCCTCGCTGGAAACCGACTCGTTCATCTCCGCGGCGTCCTTCCAGGACACCACCCGCGTGCTGACCGAGGCGGCCACCCTCGGCAAGGTCGACTACCTGACGGGCTTCAAGGAGAACGTCATCATGGGTCACCTCATCCCCGCCGGATCCGGATTCGACTGCCACCGTGAGGTGGAACTCGAGTTCACCGTCGAGGAGCCGGAGCCAATCTTCGTCGAACCGGAAACGATCGACGACGAAGGTGCCCTCACCGCCTGATCCGATTCAGATTCACAAGAGCCCGGCTGCCGAAAGGTGGCCGGGCTTTTTTGATGTCAGGTTCGCACGCTTGTCGTGGGGACCTTCAGAAACTTGAACACTCGGGGTTTTGGAGCGGTTCAGCATTCCCTGGCTTCGTGATCATTGATTGAAAGATGGGAAACCACGAAAGCCACGAAAAGGCACGGAATGAGATGCAATTGTGATGGTCTTAGCACTCACCTGATGAATGGGTCCAACGAGGTTAGGAACTCCCTGATTCCCGTGATGTTTCGTGAATCTCGTGGTTTGTATTTCAGGATCTAGGGTGATTGAAATACGCGGCGTCGAACGCGTGTAGTGGGGGTGTGAAAAACCTGATTCTTGCCGCCGCGCTCGCTGGAGCCTCGACCTTTTCCGCCTTTGCCGATCCGATCTTCAACGGCAAGGACCTGACCGGATGGAATGCGAAGGGACCGATCGAGGTCTGGACGGCCAAGGAAGGCGTGCTCACCGGCAAGAGCAATGAGAAGAAGCAGGGCTCGGTTCTTTGGACCGACGCGAAGTTCAAGGACTTTGTCTTGGAAGCGGACTTCAGGTTCAACGGCAGGATCGACTCCGGTTTTTTCCTCCGTTCCGATGTCGATCAGATCCAGATCGGGATTTCCGGCTCGCTCAAGAGGGACATGACCTGCTCGCCCTACATCGCCAAGACCGGCAAGTATCCGGTAGAGGCCAAAGGCATCAAGGAAGCCCTCAAGGTCGGCGACTGGAACCACGTCAAGATCACGGCGATCGGCAACGTTTACACCATCGAGCTGAATGGCGCGAAGGTCCTGGAATATACTTCTGAAACAGCGGTCCCCGAAGGCCCGATCGGCCTCCAGGTTCATCCCGGCGTGGACATGACAATCGAGTTCCGTTCGCTCAACGTGATTCCCGTTGCGAAGTGATCTTGGATCTGAAGTCGAGAACCAAGAGGGGCGTGGGCGGCCCGCCCGCAGCAGTTCTTCCTCACGGTCGAGCCGCCCTTGCCCCTCTTGGGCTCACTATGCCGTGAAGATGAGAAATCGTCTGGAAGGCAAGGAGCCTGCCGCAGTCCAAGGGTGAAGTTCTGGAGAATCCCGCAAACTCCGAACCTTGATTTCAAGGCAGACTTCGGGTAACCCTTCGCCATGGACGATTCCAGAATCACCATCAATCCGCTGCAATGCGGTGGACGTCCGTGCATTCGCGGCATGCGGATACGGGTCGTCGATGTTCTGGATCTGCTTTCGAATGGCCTGTCGGTTCCCCAGATTCTGGAAGAACTGCCGGATCTGGTGGAGGAGGATGTCAGCGCTGCCATCCTGTATGCCCGTGAGCGCATCGACCATCCAGTTGTGGCGGCTTGAGCGCGCCTGATAAAGACCGCTTGGCGTTTTGCCTTGTACAGCCATCCCTAATCACTGCTCCCGTGCGTCCGAAGATTCTCCTCCTGCTTCTAGTCGCTGTCTCGCTCGCAGGCTGGGGATCGTTTCAATACTTCAAGGAGGGTGAAAGCCCAAGAGTGCAGTCTCAGTTGCCAAATCAGATTGAAGTCGCTCCAACTGCCTCCCAGCAAGCCCGCCTATATTTGGCCGAAGTAATCGAGGGGAAGCGGAAGCCTCCTAAACTGGGTGGTAAGGATTGGGAAAGGTATTACACGCTGACCCAGAAATGGATTGGCTCCTTATCTCGATCAGACTGCGTCGCCTTGATCGATCTCGCTGAGATTGATCGATCACGCGACCTGTTGCGTCAGGAGCTGTATCGACGCTACGGTGAACTCGATCCCCAAGGTGCCTTGCTCCGGATTTCAAAGTGCTTGGAGAGCGATGGCATGAAGTACTATCTCACCACCAGCATGCTGCAAGGCTGGGGAAAAAGTCAGCCAGTAGAGGCATGGAGTTACTTGATGGGTTTCAATGAAGAGAATGGTTACAGTAAACTGAGTAATGGCGGTACCCCCGAATCAGCCGCTCGGGAAATCATGGAAGCCTGGGCGAACAAGGATGCGGCCTCAGCTTATGCGAGCCTCTTGAAAGCCCCGCGCGCACTTTTCATGCATGCTTCTTGCGGCTACTACTATGGGCTTTCGGATTCGGTGAACTTTGAGTTTGAGTCTCGTCAGTTGGAAGCATTGCTGGATCCGGTCAGTGCGCCCAAGAATCTATCCTCTGGATGGTTTTCACCGGACGATCCTCCGGAGCATCGACTTCCGATTGCTCTGGGAACCAAGTGGGCGAATCACGACCCCGAAGCTGCGATGGCCTGGTGGCTCAAGGTCGACAAGGACGTGGAGAGTTGGACTGACAAGGAGGAGTGGAAGGCCTATCGGACGGCTCAGTTCGTCAATGAATGGGCGGGAGTCTATGTCGAACAAAGTCCAGAGCGCGCATTGGAGTGGATCAATTCACATCCGGAACTGCTTCAACAATTCCATTTTCAAGAAGTCGCGTTGCCAGCTCTCGCCAGATGGCTTCCGGAGAAAGCGATTGATCTGATTCGACTAATCGCACTCCCGGAGAGGCAGGCAGCACAACTTCATCGACTAACTCGTGCGCCAGTCTTTAACGTTGCTGATCAGTATCGTCGGCTGGAGCCTTCAGCGATCCTTCCTCCCGATCTCGTTGAGCGTTCATTGGGGAAATTCACCTTTACCGAGGAGGAGGGGAGGATGGTCGCAGAGGCCATCAAAGCACGTCGCGAGTATGAGGCGAACCAGCCAGTGCTTTCTCCCTCGGGGTGGTAGCTGCTGACTCCCTCTTCAATTGTTAGATGCACAGAGGGCTGAGGGATGAGGATCGGTCTAATCAGCAATCCAGCCCACCCAGAAACCGCTCCGCAGTCCGGCGGTGCTGCTCCTGCTTGTCCGTGCTCATTTTTTCCCAGGTCCGCGCCATCATGGAGAGGCGCGGATTTTTCAGGAAG
Organism: Verrucomicrobiaceae bacterium; assembly: GCA_027485995.1. GTDB lineage: Bacteria > Verrucomicrobiota > Verrucomicrobiia > Verrucomicrobiales > Akkermansiaceae > Luteolibacter. Next base: position 8,454 of record JAIXPW010000157.1, on the reverse strand, counting down.
AAGTCGCGGTGGTCGGCGATGAAGATCCAGAACAGGGCGTCCCAGACGGCACACCAGTCGCCCTTCGGTTCGTCCGACATTTTGCGGACGTAGTTCGAGCCGGAGAGGTAGGGCTTGGTGGTGAAGGTGCCGCCGTCGGCGAACTGAGACATGCCATAGACGTTCGGCACCATGACCCAGTCGTAGGCATCGACGAAGAGCTCCATGAACCAGCGGTAAACGTCGTCAGGGTGGATCCTGCAGAGCAGCATGAAGCCGCCGAGGATCATCAGGCGCTCGATGTGATGGCACCAGCCTTCGTCGAGAAGCTGGCGGATCACCCGATCGACCGGAGGAATGCCGGTGGTGGCGGTGTAGAAGCCCTTCGGCGTCGGGCGGGTGAAGTTCCAGAAATTGCCGTTGCGGATGGTCACTCCACGATGCCGGTAGAGCCCGTGCATGAACTCGCGCCAGCCGATGACCTGGCGGATGAAGCCCTCCAGCGAGTTCATCGGCACCTGATGGCGGAGCGCGTGGGACAGGGCACCATCGACCACCTCCTGCGGATCGAGCAGGCCAATGTTGAGCATCGGCGTGATGGCGGAGTGAAAAAGAAAGGCCTGCCGCGTGGTGATGGCGTCCTCGTAGTCCCCGAAGGCATGGAAGCGCTCGTCGAGAAAGCGTTCATACCACTGCTGTGCCCCGGCGCGGGTGACCGGCCAGCGGAAGGGTTCCAGTCTTCCGGGGTTTTCCGGGAATCTACTGGAAACGTAGTGGATGGCCTCGCGGACAAACCCGTCAGGAACGGCGCAGGGTTCCTCGGGGAGGGGAAGTCCGGCCGGCAGTCGCTCGCGGTTCTCAGTGTCGAACGACCATTTTCCGCCGATCGGCGAGCCGTCGTCCTCCAGCAGGATGCCGAGCCGCTTGCGCTGGATCTCGTAAAAACGGGCCATCGAAGATTTCTTCGGACCGGCGCAGGATTTCTCCAGCACCGGAGCAGGTGTGAGGAAGTTCGGGGACGGATGGACGACGAGCGTGATGCCGTGTTTCGAGGCATAGCGGCGGATTCGTCGCTCAAGCACGTCATCGGCGGGATCGGCGAGATGAAGGATGCGCGGAGGAGTTTTGAACTGCCCTTCTAACAGATCCACGCTGTCGGAGTCGGATCCGGACGGAACGTCGACAACAGTCACCTGATGACCCGCAGCGGAAAGCTCGGCCGCGTAAGCCTGCATCGTGGCGCGGTGCAGCACGAGCTTCTGCACGTGCATGGCCAGAGGCCAATGGCGGTCATTTCCAAAGAACAGCGGATCCTCGATCAGAAGGATTGGCCGCCCCTTTGCAACCCCGGGATGACGCTCGAAGAGCTGGTGCGGGTAGATGAGGGTGAACTCGGTCGCGCTCATGGAAGTCGCGTCGGCGGGCGATCGGGCTTCGCGTAGGAAAGGCGTCCGAGCGGGGTGAGGCCGAAGTAGGTGTCGAGTGCGGTGGAGGCCACGGTCTCCAGACCGACGAGGTCGATGGAACCATCTTCTGCGAGGGCGGTTTCCTCGATCTGGACCAGCACCACTTTTCCGAGGATCAGCGTCGTGCCGTTGAGCGGGATGTCGATCCGCTCGACGAGTTCCATCCCGAGCCTGAACCTCGACTCCGCCACGAAGGGGGCGTGGAAGCCTTCCTCGAAATGCTCGGTCAATCCGGTGGCGGCGAACTCGGAGGTCTCGCGCGGGAAGCGTGCCGAGCAATGATGGGCGGCCAAGAGGATATCGGGATGGAGATGGTTGATCGTCCAAACGCCGGTGGCTTCGAGATTTGAAAGCGTGTGGCGCTCCACGGCATCCGGTCGGCTGACCATGCCGAGGATCAGTGGATTCGAGCCGAAGTGGACAATGCTGGAAAAGGGCGCGAGGTTGGTGAGGCCATCGGGTGAGCAGGTGCCGATGAGGGCAAGCGGCTTGGCTCCGGGCAGGCTGGTGGCGAATTGGACGCGGGTCAGCTTGTCCATCGCGGCGATGTCGGCGGCGGTGATCGTTTTCATGAAAAGAGCCGGAGTGAGGAAAGACCGCCGTCGGGGTGGAGGATCTGGCCGCTGAAGCCGCGCGATGCATCGGAGAGCAGGAAGCCGACGATGGCGGCGAGCTCATCGGGATCGCCGATCCGTTGCAGCGGATGGCGCTTGGCGGCGGCTTCGCGTTTAGGGTCGCTGTTGAGAAGCGGGGAAGCCAGCGGGGTGTCTGTTAGAGTGGGGGCGATCGCATTGACGCGGATCTTCGGCGCGAACTCGGCGGCGAGCGAGCGGGTAAGTCCCTCGACCGCTCCTTTCGCGGCGGCGATCGAGGCATGGAAGGGCATGCCCTGGGCGACCGCGACGGTGGAGAACAGCACGATCGAGGCGGAGGGTGCGGCTTTCAGGGAAGGCAGGGCGGCCTGAACGGCGTTGACGGCGCCGAGGCAGTTCACCTGAAAGTCGCGCAGGAAATCCTCGGCTGTTAGACGGTGGAAGGGCTTCAGGGAAATGGTGCCCGGAAGATAGACCAGTGAGTCGATCACCGGTGGCAGTTCGAATGCGACGGGCTCCATGGCATCGAAAGGCTGCACGGGGATGCCAAGCTGGGCGAGCGGGCCGGGGTTGCGGGCGGCGGCGATGACCTGGTCGCCGCGCTCCAGCAACAGCCGTGCGGTGGCGAGCCCGATCCCTGAGTTCCCGCCGATGAGAAGGGTGGTGCGCGACATGCCGCAAGGTGTACGGACCGGCACTTTCGTCAAGGTGCGGAGGGACAAAACCCTCGATGGATGGATTTCGCCGTGGCCCCCGCCCTTGTTTTCATCAGACAAACATCCCACGCGCCGCCAGATGGGCGAGCCAGCCGTGAAAATCGAGGTTCGGCATGAACGAGGAGGAAAGCGCGGCGAGTTCCTCAATCGAACGACTGCCGTCCATGGCCATCGAGATCCGCAGACGACCTTCGTCGAGGGTGCAGGGGGTGTGATAGACATCGACCAGCGGCTTCCCCTGTTTTGCTGCCAGCAGCCTCAGGGTGCCAAGGTTCGGCGCGGCGGGCACGGCGGACTCGAACCTGAGGGGCTCATAGCGCAGCAGGATCAGGTTCTGTCGCGCCGAGTCCATGACCATTCTGGCAATGACCGGCAGGCTGTGGGTCGGGTCGAATTGGTCCCCGAGCCTCTCGGCCATGATCTCAAGGATTTCCTGCATCGGGACCGATTGCGGGCTGGTGTCGGCGAGTGCGGAAAAGAACGCGAGGGCGATTGGATGATCGAGATTGACCAATTCGTTGCCTGAAGCATCGACCACCCGGGTGCCCTCCAGACGGTGGGGGCAGCGCACCGAGAAGTGCAGGGCGGTGGCTGAGGTGATGCGGGTTTGAACCGGGGCGTCCGCGCGGCAGAGCAGCGAGTTGCGGAAGGTGCGGTTCGTCAGCACATCGATCGCCTGTTGGAGCGCGAGCGGGTCCGAGGCCAGTGGCTGGAGCGATTCCTCCGCGCCTGGGGCCAGTGAGGGCGGGAAGTTGTCCTGCAGGCAGCCCTCACCAAGATACCTCAGGCCACTGCGCCCGGCGTGGGCGGCGAACTCGAGGAAGGTGCAGGGCTCATTGATCGGGGCGAAGTCGTCGAAGGGAAGCACCGAGGAGCCCTTTCCAAACATGTCGTGCAGCACCCCAGTCAGGTATCGGGCATAAGGCGTGTGGGTTCCTGCCGCCGTGGCGAGGAAGGCGAGAATGCGCTCGTGATCCGGCCCGATGGTTTCAGCCGCAGGGCGGTTTTCCAGAAGCCGTGTGAGATCGACCAAAGACTGGCGCAGCGACCAGCCGGGCAACGTGTTGTAGCTGATCGTGGCGACTCCCTCATGAGAAAGATTCTCCGCGCAGAAATCGAGCAACCTCTGCCGTGTCGGCTGCGGAACCCAAGAATAGACTCCATGCGCGATGATGAAGTCGAAGCTGTCCTCTCCCGGATCATAATCCTGGAGGTCGCGATGGATGAACTCGATGTTGCCGAGCCCGGCGAGCGTGGCGGATTGTTGGGCCTCCTCGATTGCGGCCGCTGAGAAATCGATTCCAACGAACCGGCTTTCCGGCCATCGGGCGGCAAGTGGCAGGAGGTTGTGTCCCGAGGCACAGCCGATCTCCAGGATGTTCGCGCAGGACGGGGTTGGAATGTCCAGTCCTGCGAGCTTGGCGGCCACGGCAGTGACGGCAGGGTCGGAGGAGGGATGGCTCATCGCCGGATAGACACGCGATTGATAAAGTTGGTGGACGGGGTCGGACATTGAGGTGGAAAGCACGAAATTCTAAACCTGAAATTCGAAATGAAGACTCAGAGCTTCTTGACCCGGATGTTTTCCCACAGCGCGCGATCACGACGTTCGGGAAATTTCTCAAGCCAGGGATGGAGATAGCTGCCGGAGAGCACGCCTTCGCCGGCCACCAGGGTCTCGTTCAGGCTGAGCGGCGTGGTGACGCTGCGTACCACCGGAAAGGCGGATTTCAGCACACTGCGGGAGTGGGACTGCATCGTGCGGTGGCCCTTGCCGATGACCAGGTTGGCGGTCAATAGGCCGCCCGGCGCCACGGCGCGCCTCAGGATCGAAAGGTGCTCGCGACTCCAGTAATGGGGGCGGAAAACATCGGTTTTTCCGGCGAGGTAGATGTCGTCGATGACCACATCGAAGCGGCGCTTGTTCTTCTTCAGCCACTCGTAGGCGTCGGCATAATGGATCTCGATCCGGTTCGCATCGAGGTCCATGTGGCTGCGGGCGAGTTCGACGATTCCCTGGTCGATGTCGATCGCGGTGAGCTCGACTTCGGGCAGCAGGTGACGCAGCACCCGGAAGGACGTCCCTCCGGCGAGGCCAAGCATCAGAATTGAGCGGGGTGGACCCGCCGGGCGGAGCAGGGCACCGGCGGCGAGGTTGTCCCAGGCCAGGCCTGTTAGAAGACGCTTCCGGTGCCACCACGCGTGGACGGCACCCTCCACGCGGAATTCCGTTTCCTGGTCAGATTCCCAGACTTCCACCCGTTGGAAGGCGGTCTCGACGGATTTGCTTCGTGCCATGGGCATTGGCGAGGGTTGAACATCGCGGGGCCGACGTCCAACACGGAACGTCCGGATTTGGCATGGGGCTGATCGGAGCGGATCGGCCAGGCTGGTGAATCGAACTTCTGGTGGCCGCAGGCACTGAAGAAGCGGAGGATGCAGCCGAGTCCAGGTCATCATGGCACGTGGCAAGAAGCTTCAACGAGGAATTGCGGATCCATCCCCCTCAGCGACCTCCCCCAACTCCGTGTCCTCAGCGGCTCCAAAATGCGCACGCCGTCAGGGATCCGCGAATCTGACGGAGAGCCAAAATTTTTCGGGAACAAAATCCAGTTCCAGGTATCCTATGGGCATGAAGCGACGTTCGATGCTTTCCCTGTTGCTGCTCCTGCCGACCCTGGCTTCCTGCGAACCCGAAAAACCGATGATCAAGGACGAGACTCCCGCCGCCATGCCGAAAGTTCCTGAAGGTGCCGAAGTGGTCACCCTCGGAGCGGGTTGTTTCTGGTGCATCGAGGCGGCCTTCAAGCAGATCCCGGGCGTGATTTCCGTGACCTCCGGCTACATGGGAGGCTCGGTGAAAAAGCCGACCTACCAGCAGGTTTGCGAGGAGGACACCGGCCACGCCGAGGTCGTGCAGGTGGTGTTCGATCCGAAAAAGGCCAGCTTTGACACCGTGCTCGGCTGGTTCTGGAAAATGCACGATCCCACCACGCTGAACCGCCAGGGTGCGGACCAGGGCACCCAGTATCGCTCCGCCATCTTCTACTCCACGGACGCCCAGAAGACCGCAGCCGAGGAGTCAAAGAAGAAGGCCCAGGCGGATTTTTCCGATCCGATCGTCACCGAGATCACCAAGGCCACCGAGTTCTGGCCGGCGGAGAATTACCACCAGGACTACTATTTCCAGAACAAGAACAAGAACGGCTACTGCCGGATGGTGATCGAGCCGAAGCTGAAGAAGCTCAAGCTGGATCATTGAAGAGGGGGGAAGAGGTTAGAGGTTAGAGGTCAGGAGGCGGGGAGAACCTGCGATCACTGCCCATCGGTTGTGGCGGGGTTGTGGGGGCGCCTCGGGCCGGAGTTCTGGCCGAAATCGAGGTGGATGTGGGCATCAATCTCCTCAGGGGGGATGTCCGCAATGACATCGCCTCTGGAGGGCCCCAAAGCCCTGAGACGTCGGATGTTTAAACCCGTTCAGGGCAGTCCCCACAAGGGGGGGCTCCTCGGAAACAACCGATGATCGTCATGTGCCTATGACTTGGAGCAGGAAGATGCGGGGGGAGTTGAAGTCTGCCGGGGGGAGCAGGGTTGGGGGGAGGTCAGGGTGGGGGGTGCCCTGACGTCAAGAGGATCCTGCCACTTTTCCGATGGTTCCGACATTACGAGATCACGTGAGGTCTTCAAAATGCCGGAGAAGTCGCGAAATCGCCCCATTTCCTCAATCAAGGAATGTCTCCGCTTGGCGTTCTCTCTCCAACTCCTATGCTCCGGGCGATGTCGAAATACGCGGGAGAAGAAGTGCTGGTGGTGCCTCGGGCTTTGCTGGAGGAAATCGGGATGTTCCAAGGCATCCGGACCGAAGGAATCGAGGCGGCGATGGCGAAGCTGTTAGACCCTGCCAAGCACTTCTTCATGGACCGCGGCGCGGCCGAGGAGGATCCCTCCCACAAGCAGCTGATCCCCTACTGTGTTTTCCGTTGCGGCGATCGCATCCTCCACTACACCCGTGGCAAGTCGGGCGGGGAAAGCCGGCTGCATGCAAAGATCTCCGTCGGTGTCGGCGGGCACATCAATCCGGTCGACACCGGCGATGGACGCACCGGCCCGGAGGCCTACCTCGCCGCCGTGGCGCGTGAGATCGAGGAGGAGTTGGTGATGGCGGGGAAATACAAGGAAACGATCATCGCCCTGCTGAACGACGAGTCGAATCCGGTCGGCCAGGTCCACCTCGGCGTGGTGCACCTGATCGAGCTGGAGAACGACGAAGTGACCTCGAACGAGGATGCCTTGTCGGACCTCGGGTTTTCAACGCTCACTGATTTGCGCGGCCCCTTGTTCGAACGACTGGAGACCTGGTCGCAGCACTGCATCCTGCATCTGGCCGGGGCTTGAGGCTTGGTGTGCGGCGGGAAGTGAAACGCCACGCCGCTTTCAGATGCGGGTTCGATTCCCGGATTCCTGGAAGCTTTCAGTTCGTCTCAAGCTCCCGAGCTCGATGCACGTCGGATGCGGGTGACGATTGGCGAGCTGGCAGTCGGATCATCGTCCACCCCGCATGCCAAAGCGGTGTCGCACTTCGCTTGCCACCGCAGTCCAGTGGCTCAACCGTTCCCGGCCTTGGTTGTGCCGCCTGCAACATTCTTCTGCCATAGCGTGGAAGGAGTCAGGTCGCGCGGACGACAGATGATGATGCCTGCATGCTTCGACTGCTGGTTCAGGTAATCACTGATCGGGCGGTCGATGATCGTCATGCGGCCCTTGTCCTTGTCGGAGGTGGCGTGGGTGAAATAGGCGCGACCATTCAAACGCACGATGAGTCCGACGTGCGAAGTGTAGCCGTCGGTTTCGTTGGTCGTGATGGCGCAAACATCTCCATCGGCCAGGTAGTTCTCCACCGCCCGGACGTTTGACTTCGGAATCTGATAGACCGGCAGCCGGGAAACCTGGGCCTCGATCTGTCCCATCGCCGGGATGAGCGAGGGATCGGATTTCAGATAGCGGTAGCTTTTCCACTGCACGGTCATTTCCCGGATTTCTCGGCTCATGCGCTGGGCTCCGGGCAGGCGCGTGGTGATGTTCTCCGCCAGGCCGCGACGCTGGTTGTTGTAGAAGACCTCCTCGAGGTGGTGCATGCGGCTGAGGTAGCTGCCGGTGCACTGGGCGTTGCGGTAGCGCTCGATCGCGACCATCTGCAAAAGATCCACCGGACGATACGGGCCGGGCTTGTAACGGAGCAGCCGCGCGATCGCGAGGGAGTTCTCGTAGTAGGTCCAGCAATCCATCGCCGTGAGATTGACGACGGGCGACTCGATGCGGTCGTCGACCTCCAAAGTGTAGTTCGTGTAGGGCGTGCCGACGAGTTCGCGCGCGACCCGGATCGTGCGCGCTCCAAGCGGCAGGTTGCGCCAGTTCTCGCGCTCGGCCTTGGCGATGATTGCCTGGAATTTCGTCTCGCCCTTGAAGACGGTCGAAAGCGGCAATCGTGGCGCGGACGGCGGTGGCAGGTCCGCCGCCTGGGCGACACTGGTGATCAGCGCGAGGGAGAAAAGGAGAGCCGCTTTTCCAGTCATGCGGGCAGGATACAGGGATGGCAGGAAAAGGAAAGGCGCGTTTCCCTAATGGAATCAGCCTCAGCCGGATCGGCCCCTTGGCGGTGGAGGGATCGACGACCTGACCGCGCTGCGTGATCACGATTTT
>JAIXPW010000224.1 GCA_027485995.1 Verrucomicrobiaceae bacterium | reverse complement strand
GTCTCGATCACGCGCACGGCCAGCGGGGTCGTGGTCACCCATCTCATCCGGCGCACCGACACCAACGCGGTCCTGATGAACTATTCCTTCACCGACACCACGCCGAACAACAACGGCCTGCTCGGTTCCGCCCAAGGCACGGCCAACAGCTACACTCCCACCTTCAACACCGCTGGATTCGCCTTCTCGCGCGGATTCGCCGGCACCACCGGCACCCAGGCCCAGTTCTCGAACCTCCAGATCGCCTTTTTGCCGGGAGTCACCGCTCAGCCCCAGACCATCGACTTTCCAGCCATTGCGGATCGTGCGGTCAACTCTCCCGCCTTCGACCTCGCGGCCACGGCCAGTTCCGGTCTGCCGGTTTCCTATCAACTCGTCAGCGGACCGGCCAGCCTTTCGGGAACGACCCTCACCCTGAGCGGAGTCGGCTCCGTCACCGTCCGCGCCTCGCAAGCGGGAAACCTCGCCTACCTCGCCGCTCCGGAAGTCGTCCTCAGTTTCAACTCCACCAAGGTCCCTGCCACTCTGATGCTCGGAGGACTGGCCCAGACCTACAACGGCGCTTCGAAAGTCGTCACGGTGTCCACCACGCCCTCGTCCCTCGCCACGGTCATTTCGTACGACGGAAGTGCCACTCCTCCCACCAACGCCGGCAGCTATGTCGTCACCGCCACGATCAACGACGCCACTTTTCAGGGCTCCATCTCCGATACCCTCGTGATCGCAAAGGCCCCGCAGACCATCACCTTCGACGCTCTCCCCAACCGCACGTTCGGCGATGCCCCCTTCCAGCTAGTCGCCTCGTCGGACTCCTCGTTGCCGGTGACCTTCAGCGTGCTCAGCGGACCCGCCACACTCAGCGGAAACACCCTTGCCCTCGATGGTGCGGGCACCGTCGTGATTCGGGCCTCCCAGGCAGGCGACTCCAACCGACTTGCGGCCTCTCCGGTGGACCGGACCTTCACCATCGCCAAGGCCAGCGCCACGATCGCGCTCGATGGGCTGGACGTTCCTTATGATGGCCTGCCCAAGCCGGTGATCCCCAGCACCCAACCCTCCGGCCTGCTCGTCAACCTGACCTACAACGGCTCGCCGCTGCCTCCCCATGCCCCCGGCAGCTACTCGGTCTCCGCCGTGGTGGACGATCCCAATCATGCCGGCACCGCGTCCGCCACGCTGGTCATCGGCAATCGTGGCTACACCACCGACCTCACCGGCTGGTTCGCAACGACGTCCTCTCTAACAGGCGCGGATACCTCCAGTCCCTTGTGGAACGCTGCCGGCGCCAATGCGGGTCTCGCCGGATCGTCCCACGCCTTTTTCCCCTCGATCCAGCTCAGCGGGGTGGGGGACGCGCTGAAACTCACCGGCACTGTTGCAGTCGTGGTGAACAGCAACTCCCGTCCGGTCCAGAACAAGGGGCTCTGGTTCCGCTTCGGGCTCTTCAGAAACCAGAGCATGCTATCGCCCCCAGCCGCGCCCGTCACCACCGATTGGCTCGGCTACTGCGGCATGGTGAACTCGACCGCCGCCCTCTACGAACGCACCGGAACCGGAGCCTACGCTTCGTCGTTCACCGGGGCCACCGCCCGCACCCCGCAGACCAGCCTGGCCGGTGCGAACTCCACCCAGAACAGCATCACCCTCCGCTTCACGGAAACGATCACCCGCACTGCAACCGGAGTGGATGTGGCCTTCGAGGCCGTCAACACCGCGACCTCCGCCAAGGTGATGTCCTACAGCTTCTCGGACACCACGCCGAACAACAACGGCGTTCTAACAGGCTCTCAAAGCACGGCCACGAGTCCCGTGCACAGCCCCACCTTTTCCGCCGCTGGCTTCGGGTTCAGCGGGGAATACATCGGCACGTCGAATGCCTCTGCGCAGTTCAGCAACGTCCAGGTCAGCTACAGCTCGCCTTCTCCGGGTAGTTCCCAGTCCATCACATTCGCGCCGATCGCCGACCGGAACTATGGCGGCCCGGCCATCGCACTCGCCGCCACGGCCAGCTCCGGGCTGCCGGTCAGCTACAGTGTCGTCGGTGGCCCGGCCTACCTCAGCGGAAACAACCTGGCCATCACTGGCGTCGGCGAGGTCATCGTCCGCGCGTCTCAAAGTGGGAACATCGACTACCTGCCAGCCGCCCCAGTCGAACAATCCTTCACCGTCAGCAAGGCCCCCGCCACCGTCACCCTCGCCAATCTCAGCCACACCTTCGATGGCACCGCGAAATCCGCCACGGTCACCACCAACCCGGCGAACCGGTCCGTCGATCTCCGCTACAACGGCGAACAGACCGCCCCACACCAGGTCGGCAGTTATGAGGTCACCGCCGTGATCCACGACGAACTCTACGAAGGCTCCGCGTCCGGCACACTGGTGATCTCGGCCTCCAACTCCGCGCTTCAGGCCTGGAGGCTCCTCCATTTCGGAAACACGGCCAGCACCGGCAGCGGTGCCGACTCCGCCGATCCCGATGCGGACGGCATTTCCAACCTGATGGAGTTCGCCCTCGGGCTGAATCCTCAATCTCCTTCCCGCGTGCCGGAGACCTTCACCGTGGCAGAGGGATCGAT
>JAIXPW010000179.1 GCA_027485995.1 Verrucomicrobiaceae bacterium | reverse complement strand
GACCTTCGCACCATGACCTCCGGCCGTGGCCAGTTCTCCATGGAGTTCAGCCACTACGCCCCTTGCCCGAAGAACGTCTCCGACGACGTCATCGCCAAGGCCAAGGCCCGCGAGGAAGCGCTCAAGAAGTAACCGTGGCAGCGCTTTCCAAGCGCCCAGCCCGTTTCACCAACCCCGTCGTCCTCCTGGGCGGCGGGGTTTTTTGTTTCAGCCCCGTCCGACATGCGGCATTGCCAAGCACCTGTTTCAGAGGCTAGGATCTCAGGGGTTCATGAAACAATATCGGCCAAACGTTGACCGTCAGAAGTGGCTTTACTCCATGATGAAGTCGCCAGCTTTGAGCAATGATGTTGTATCTCCGCAACATTCAAAACGATGGCTCCCTGGAGGCGTTCGCTCAGTCGCCGACGCAGTCTGGATTTCTGATCAAATCAAAGCGGCAAACGAGCGCGAATACCTCGCCAAACTCCCCACCGTCAGCGCGGAGGAAGCCGCCTTCATGCTCGCCCGCTTCCTCACCCCAAAAGTCGCCGAAGCCGGACTGCACCACCCTGAGGAATCCGTCCGCGTCCTCTCGCTCGGCTATCTCAAGGAACTCGCCGAAGAAGGAGATCCCTTCGCGCGGGACATTCTGGAGAAGTGATCCACCACTCCCCACTCCCTCACGGCTTCTTTTCTACGCTTAGGAGTGAGGTGTCATCAAGCACGCCGAAGTCTTCCTGTACCGCGATATCGAGCGTGGGTCGCTTGAAATCGCCGGCGAGAAGCTTGCGATAGCTTTCGAATTCGCCGCTAACAGCGGAGAGGAAAAGTTTCTTGTTCACGCGAGGGAGGGCTAACGAACACCGTTGGACTTTCAGCGTTTCCGGACTTTGGCGAGGATTTCGCTGTTGCTAGAATGAAATGTGATGCGATCCGGCTTAAGTTCTTGCCGGATGCAACTTGGGTTTAGTCGGTGACCTTCTCATCATGACCTCCGGACGTGGCCCGTTCTCCACGGAGTTCAGCCACTACGCCCCTTGCCCGGAGAACGCATCCGCCGACGCCATCGCCAAGGCCGAGCCCGAAGCCAAACGTCTTTTTTCTATCTCGATCCGTCGGGGCTACACCCATGCCTTCCAGTTTGAGTCAAACTGGCAGCATCGCAATCGAGCGTTCCAAGAGCCAGTAGCTGGCCACGATGCCGAGCGCATACTCTGGTGCGAGTGCGAGCCGGGCTGGCCACTTGAGTTTCATTCTGAAAATGAGTCCCGCCAGAACGATCCAGCCAGCCACGAAGAGGAGCTGGCCTGCTTCCACACCTAGATTGAAGAACAGCAATGCGGATGGAACGTCTGCTTGGGGAAGTCCGATGTCGCCAAGAGCCCCTGCGAAGCCAAGACCGTGGATCAGCCCGAAGGCAAATGAAACGATCCAGGGAAAGCGCGAGGTCAGACCGGAATTCCCTCGCCTCAGATGAACATTTTCCACCGCAAGGAACACGATGCTGAGGGCGATGATGGCCTCGACTGGCTCGGAAGGCAGCTCGAACAGGCCGAGAACCGAAAGGGCCAGAGTGATGCTGTGGGCCACGGTGAAGGCGGTGATGGTAAGCAAGAGCTTTCGCTTGCCCCTCACCAACAAGAGCAATCCTGCCACGAAAAGCAGGTGATCGATACCACCGAGGATGTGCTCCAAGCCGAGTTTGAAGTAACGCTTCGCAGTCGCCTGCCATGATCCGCTGCCTGCCTTCAACTGCGACATCTCGACAACAATTCCCTGTCCTCCGCTCATGAAGAACTGCCGTCCGATGCTTCCGTCGCGCCATTTCATCTCCACCATGACGCCATTCTTCTGCCAGGGCAGGATGATCCGATCCTCGGCGGTGAGCGGTCGCCCGACGGTCTCGAAGACCAGGCTGGTGGAGGTTTCCGTGATCGGAAAATCCTCGGGGTCGGCCCACTTGCAATGTCCTGGCAGGATCGGGGCTGCAAACTCAGACATGCCCGGAGGGGGCGCAGCGTAGCGGATGCCATATCGATTCTCCGCCATCTCCATGATGGTGACCTGCTCGATCTTTGTGGTGTGCCCCAATGCCAGCGGGGCAATCAACAGAACGAAAGTGATCAAAAATCGCCGCATACGATCTACTGCTCACCCTCCTTGTCTACACCCGGTTTTGGCATCACAATGCGATAACTTGCCTTGAGCAAATCCACCTCACGCGACACGGCGTCAGCCTGCTTTTCATTCATCCAGTGGGCTTGCAGAATTGGTTTGATCGCCTCGAGGGGAAGCGGCTGCTCAGCCTGGCGGGCGATGACCCGGATGAAGAACACACCGCGAGATGAACGGATCGGCCCCTGCCATTCGTTGATCGGCTGAACGAAAACCTTGTCTGCAAAATCATTTCCCAACAATCGCTCGAGTTGCGGGCGGTAAGTGGGCGGCAGCGGATTGGCAAGCTGCATCGGTTCGCCAAGCGATCTTGGATCCGCTCCGCCCCGCAGTTTTGACAGCAGGTCAGCAGGGATGCTTTCGGCGTTGGCGTATGCAACATGATCAAAGCTGATCTGCTGCGGCAGGGTCGTGCTTTCCCGTGGTAGTTTCGAACGAGTGGCATTCAACTCGTCGTCGGTTGGCACTGCTGTCACAGGTTTGAGGGCGGAGCGCATCATCGAGATGAGCGTGTCACGCACCTGATTATCGGCGACCATCCCTCTTTTCTGAGCCTCCTGGAAGAGAATCTCGTCTTGCAACAACTGGTCTGCGATGGCGGCGCGCTCTGCCGCAGTCAATGGCCGGCCAAGTCTCTGGGCCCTCATGCTGGACTGGGACTCGATGGCGGCAGCCTGGATTTCCAAAACCGGCTTCCGAAGCGGACGAGTCCAGAAATCGAGAGCCAGCAGCGCAGCAGCGGCGAGAAGGAAATGCAACAGGGGTTCACGGAAAATGGCGCGCATGCAGCAGATAAGGCTAGGCCATGCGTGACGGTCGAACGAGGGGACTCAAGCCAAGAATTGAAACAAAAATGACGAAGATGCCTAGTGACTCGCCTGAGGGTGACCCAGTCAATGATGTCTCCGATACGAAGATGGTTTCCCGTAAAGGGCGGCAATCCTGCAAGCGACTTCAAACGAAGACAGCCAAGTGATTGAATCGCACCGGTCAGCGTTACGAAAGCGTTGCTTCACAGCCTTTGTCGCACCTGCTGCTTGCGGCTTTTTTACGACTGCGATGATGCTTAGCCGGACCTCCATTACCTATCCAGAACTCGGCGTTCACCTCGCCATCATCGCTTCAATCCTGGCATTCACCCAGCTACCAGCACAGGGAGTCAAAACCGCTGAAACCTTCAGCGCTCCGGCCAGCGCCGATCAAGCCACGGCGGGCGACGCCTTGGAACCAGGCAACTCCCTCGTCATCATTCCAAAAGCAGCTCTCTTGGCAGATGACGGCCATGAACAGGCGCCTGTAGATGCTCGCGATTCTGCAATCTCCAGCGGGAAGATGCCCCCCTCGGACGCGTCGGCCCGCAGTCAGGTTCGAACAGCGATTCCAGAGACCTCTACCGCATTGCTTGGTGGGCTTGGAATGCTATGCCTGCTGCGCCGCCGCCGTGCCTGATCCGGCCATCCCATCGATCACCCTTCATCGAGGCTGCTTTGCCTAAGTCTCAAAGCATTTTCCAACTACCTTCCAGTCCCTGTGAAACGATTTTTCTTGGCCGCGATCTTCGCCCTTTCGTCAGCCGGCCTTCTCTCTGCGCAGGGAACGCCCGTTTCCACGCCAACGGGTTTGTGGGAGTTTGGGAACTCCGGTGCCATTGGTCAGGCGACGATTGGATCCAACCTCACGGTGGCAGGTGCCGCGCCTGCCTATTCGGCCAATCTGAGTGATGGTTCGAAATCCCTTTCCGGGGCCATCACGACGGTCGGAGGCACGGCCAACCGACTGGTCATGCCCAACCCGACAGGGGCAAATGGGGGTGGCTCGTTCACCAACGAATACACCCTTCTCTTCGACATCTTCTCGCCTGCTGCAAGCCGGAGTTCATGGCGCAGCCTCTTCCAGACCAATACCGGCAACAGCAATGATGGCGACTACTTCATCCGCAACTCAGACGACAAGCTGGGGATCTCCAGCCCACTGGGCTACTCCGCCAGTGCGATCGCAGAAGCCTCGTGGACCCGACTCGTGCTGGTGTTTGACGTCAATGCCTCTCTCACGGCCTCGACGGTGAAGGCTTATGTGAATGGCTCGCTTTTCCACACCCACAACTTCACCGGTGGCCGGGATGGCACATATGGCTTGGCTTCGACCCTGCTTTTATTCGCCGACAATGACAATGAGAACGCCTCGTTGAACGTTGGAGCAGCCGCCTACTGGGGCAAGACCTTGACTGCCGCAGAAATTTCCGCCCTCGGCACCGCGGGTGCACCGATTCAAGGGGCGACTCTTCCCAATCAGGTTCCGGTGATCACGGAAGGCGCGACGGTTCCGCTGGTGACTCAGATCAACACTACCACACCGATCACTCTCAATGCCACGGATGGCGACAACAATCCTCTCACTTGGACCGTCAGCACCCCGGCGACCAATGGCAATGCCGTGGTGACGTCGAGCAGCAGCACCCAGGCGACGATTGCCTACACTCCCTCACTGAACTTCACGGGCTCTGATAGCTTCATCGTGCAGGCCAGCGATGGCGCTGCCAGCGACACCATCCTGGTCAACGTCACCGTGCTGAACGGCGTGGTGACCATCACGCAAGGTGCGACTTTCAACTTCACCCCCGTCATGAATGGGGGTGAGCAAACAGCCGCTCTCAGCGCCACCGACTCCAACGGCAATCCTCTAACCTGGAGCATCAGCACCCCTTCGCAGTTCGGCACCGCACAAGTGACCGGGAGCAACACCAGCGGCATCATCCGCTACACTCCGGCCAGCGGTTACTTCGGGGCAGACAGCTTCACGGTGCGGGCAAGCAACAGTGGTGGCTCGTTCGATGAGATTCTGGTCAATGTGCAGGTGATCTATTCGTCGGGAAGTGTGAAGACGTTCTATGCGGAAAACTTCAATGGTGCAGCGCTATTGCCCGAGGTGACGACTGGTGCGGAGCGCCGGATGCCCGTTGGTGACAACACGCCGGTTTGGAACACGCCGCAGGGCTCCGGATTGGGAGTCAGCAGTGGCCAGGATGTCCTGACCAATCCGGTCAACGACCGCATCGTTGAATTCGCCGGCTTCAACCTGCTGCGCTCGGATTTCTGGCGCAATGGCGACGATCAGGGCCGCAGCACGGCCTTTGCCCCCGGGACCAACGTCATCGCCGTGGCAGATAGCGATGAATACACCGACGGCGGCGGATCCGGTGGCAGCGGCGGCGGGGCGGAGTTCAACGTTTTCCTGCGCACTCCGGTTTTCATTGTTCCTGCGGCTGCCAATGTGAACCAGATGGTGCTGAGTTTCCTCTCCAGCTTCCGCTTCGAGGTCGATGAAACCTCGCGGGTGAGGGTGTTGGTCAACGGCTCACAATCCGCGTTGCTATCGGTCCCGGACAACGGAGCCAACCCGGCGGCTCCGGTGACTTTTACCTGGGCTCAGCTCGGCTCGCCCGCCGCAGGAAGTACGATACAATTGGAGTTCGCCCATGAAGGCGCGGACAACAACTGGTGGTGGGCGTTCGATGACATCTATGTCGGCGTTCCCAATCAGGCACCGATCATCCAGCAGGGCGAAACGGCATCTCTCAACACCGGGATCAACACCAGCACGACGATCATTTTGAATGTCTCGGACGGCGACAATGATCCGATCCAATGGACCGTCAGCGGTGCTGCTTCAAATGGCAACGCTGTGGTGTCATCAAGTGACAACAGCCAGGCAACGATCACCTACACTCCAGGACCAGACTTTACCGGTCCTGATAGTTTCACCGTCCGCGCCTCGGATGGCGGGGCGAGCGATACGATTCTGGTCAACGTCGCAGTACTCAACGGTGCCCCTGTGATTACCGAGGGCGAAAGCTACAATCTCAGCGCCACCAAAAACGGAGCCGCACGAAGTGTGACGTTCAACGCAACCGACCCCAACAACAACCCGCTTGTCTGGAGCGTCAGCGTGCCCGCGACCAACGGAAGTGCTCAGGTCACAGGAAACAACAACGCGGAAGGCGTCATCAGCTACACGCCGACCGCCAACTATTCCGGGCCGGACAGCTTTTCGGTTAGCGTCACGGATGGTGTGTTGACCGACAACATCTTGGTCAATGTCACTGTAAACGATCCAGCCTCTGACCCGAAACTGACGATCATTTCCAACCATGGCATCGCCACCCCGGCGCCCGGCATTTACCCGCATCCGCGCGACACGGCTCTGACAAACAGCGTCACGGACGAGATCGGTGCCACCACCCGTCACCTCTGCACTGGCTGGACGATGACTGGCAACGGCCCGACGTCAGGAACGGAGAAGACCATGAACATGACTCTCACCCGCGACTCGGTGTTGACGTGGAATTTCACCACTGAACACCGCGTCGAAACCGCTGTCAGTGGCAGCGGCAGCGTGACCGTGCCGAGTGGCTGGTATGAGGCAGGTCGGCCTCTGCAGATCACCGCCATACCGGCCAGTGGCTTCTACTTCTCCGGGTGGACGGGCGATACCGTTGGCTGCCAGGTGGGCGGCAAGAGCATCGTCATCCCAATGGACCGAGCCCGCTCGACAATCACCGCGAACTTCAGTGTGAACTCCAACTTCTCATTCATCGCCCTGCCGGACACCCAAAACTACACCAGCATCTCCTCGCCTGCCGATCTCTACACGCGGCAGACCCAATGGATTCTCGACAACAGGCAGACGATGAACATCAAGTTCGTCACTCATCTCGGCGACATCGTGAACTCGCCCAGCAGCGCCTCTCAATGGACCCGCGCCACCGACGCGATGAACCTGCTCAATACACGGATGCCCTACGGCACCTGTCCCGGCAATCATGACATCGCCAGTGGCGATACAAACTACCTCCAACGCTTCGGTCCGAACCCGACCCACTCGTCATCGACCGGGCGCTGGGTCGATCCGGGCGACAGCCAAACCTACGACTGGTATCGCGGAGCCTCGCCGCGCGGTTACAGCTCCTATCAGATCGTCACCGTCAACGGCCGCGACTACATGTTCCTGCACATGGACATGGATGCGCCCGATCAGGATCTCGCTTGGGCCGCTGGCGTTCTGACCGCGCACCCGAAGGCCCTGACGATGATCACCACGCACAACTACCTCGCGGAAACGGGTGGCTCCGGCATCTACGGCAGCGGCACTGGCCAGCGCGGCTACACCGCCCAGGCGAACATCGGCACCTGGGGAGATCGGCCGGACACCAATCGCCCGGCGGATGTCTTCAACGCCATCGTCAAGCCTTTCAACCAGGTTTACATGGTGATTTGCGGTCATAACTTTGCCACTTACAATATTGTCAAAACCAATGACTTTGGAAAGAATGTTCACGAAGTCGTGGCGGATTGGCAGTCTCTGCCAAATGGCGGAAATGGATTCCTGCGCATCATGGAGTTCCAACCGGCGCAAAACCGGATCTACAATACCAGCTACTCGCCCTACCTCGGCCGTTATGTCGATCCAGCCAACAACGCCGACCACCAGGGCATGCTCGATCTTCATGACCGCAACGGAAGCGAGTTCGCACTGGCAACCGACTTTGATACACGTTTTAACACCAACCTCACCGTCGTCTCAGCCTACGGTGGCGTCACACCGCCGGTCGGAACGCTCAGCCATGAAACCGGCACCCCCATCGCGATTTCCGCAGAGGATCAGATCGTCGGCCAGACCCGCTATCGCCCGATCGGATGGGCATTGACCGGTGGCCAAACCGCGAGCGGCGTGGGTTCCTCAGCGGTCATCACGCAGGGTGCGGATTCCACGCTCACCTGGAGTTATGCCACCGAGCATTATCTAACGACCGCCACGACCGGGTCGGGGATCGTCAGCACGAACAGCGGTTGGTATGCTGCCGGTGCGGTAGTGAACATCCAGGCCCAGCCGGATGCGGGCGCCACCTTCACCCAATGGACCGGCGATATCGCAGGTTGCACCCTCAGCGGCACCACGATCTCCGTGCCGATGACCCGCCCGCGCGGCCCGATCACGGCGCAGTTCAGTTCAGCGCTGCCGACTTATAATGTGGATGTCGTTTCCGCCCATCCGGCGGTGACACCCGCTCCCGCGACCTACACCTATGAACAAGGACAAACCGTCACTTTCACCGCCGATGACATTCCTGGCTCGGACACCCGCCGCATCTGCACCGGCTATTCCGTTTCCGGTGCGGTCGTGCAATCCGGCTCTGATCGTTCGGTGACGCTCACCATCACCGGGAACACGGTTCTCACCTGGCAATGGAAAACCCAGTTCCTGATCACCACGGCCGCGAGTGGCCCGGGAACCGTTAGCGCAAACCAGTGGGTGGATGAAAATGCCGCCGCCATGGTGACGGCCACTGCCGACCCAGGTGCGGGCTTCACCTCATGGACCGGTGATACTGCACTTGGCACCGATAACGGCAACCAGTTCAGCATCCCCGCTGTCACCCGCCCGGTCGGACCTCTAACAGCGAATTTCGCAACCGGACTCTTCACCCTAACAGTCGTTTCCCCACAGCCTACCGCCACGCCAAATGCGGGCGTTTACTCACATCCCTTCGGCACCTCAGTGGATTTCTCAGCCCTCGCCACGGAGTCCAACGGTGCTCGCCAGCGTCCGACCGGCTGGGCACTGAGCGGAGCCACCACGGCCACGGGCTCGGGTTCCAGCGGCACGGTCGTCATCCAGGGCGACACGACCCTTACCTGGACCTTCACGCCGGAAGTGTTGCTCAGCATCAACGGTGGTTCCGAGGGCGCAGTCCTGCCGATGAACGCGGCAGGCTGGTATACGCAAGGCGACAGTGTCTCGCTCCAAGCCAGGCCGCCATCCTCGTGGTTTGCCTTCCGCAAGTGGACCGGAGATGTGCCGGAAAACTCCACCAACCCCAACTTCACCCTCGTCATGAACCAGCCGCGCACCATCACTGCGGACTTCATGCCGATCTCCAGCAGTGGAACACCCAACTGGTGGCTCGATGAATTCACCACAGTCTCTGGAGCCGACTATATGGCGGCACGAGGAAACGACAGCGACGGCGATGGCCAGCCCGCCTGGAAGGAATTCATCGCCGGCATGAGCGACTTGAACCCGGCAGAACTCTTCAAGGTCGAAGCGTTCTCCATCAACTCGACCTTGAACACCCTTAACTTCACGGTTCCCATGCGCGAGGGTCGTCTCTATCAACTGATGGAAAGCGAGGCACTCCTTGGCGGCTTCACACCGCAGGGCACGCCGATGCAGCCGGTCACGCCGTTCGGCAGTTTCAGCATTCCCAAACCAGCGGGAACCAGGCATTTCTATCGGGTCGATGTTGCACTTGGTGCCACCAGCGTTCTCGATGCGGATCCCGCGGCTGCCAGCCATGCGTCGCTTCCTGGAAGCATCCAGCGAGACATGGTCGTGATCCCCGCAGGATCCTTCATCCAAGGTGAAGACACCGGACCCAGCACCACCCGGCCGGAGCACACCACCCATGTTGCCCGCTTCAAGATGGACAAGTTCGAAGTCACCCGCGCCGATTGGGAAAGCATTGCCACCTGGGCCCGGGCGCATGGCTACGACATCCCGATCACCCTGCGTTACAATCAGCCGCCCTACAATGTCCCCGCAGATCACCCGGCGGTCGCGGTTTCCTGGTATGACTCGGTGAAATGGTGCAATGCCCGCTCCGAAATGGAAGGCCGCCGCCCGGTCTATTTCACCGATGCTGCCGGCACGCTCGTCTATCGGACCGGCCAGGTGGATCTCACCACGGCGCAGGTCAACTGGGCGGGCGACGGCTACCGCCTGCCGACCGAATCCGAGTGGGAACGCGCCAGCCGTGGCGGTCTCGAACAGGCCCAGTTCCCGTGGGGCGATGCCGACGGCAACAGCCGCGCAAACCACTGGGACTATCAACTCATCAAGGGTCGTGCACCTGCCGGAGATTATCCCTACACTGAGAAAGTCGGCTACTTCGACGGCACCCAGCCCGGCGGCGCACCTGATGGCGCGAACGGCTATGGACTCTATGACATGTCCGGCAACGCCTGGGAATGGACCTGGGACCGCATGGGAGATTACAGCCCCGATACCCAATACAATCCTCACGGATCCAACACCGGCACCCAGCGCATCCAACGCGGTGGCGCGTGGTGGAACTATGTCGACCAGGCCAACAACTTCCAACGCCTGCCCTTCCCGCCAGACGGCAGCGATGACTACGGCATGATCGGCTTCCGCTGCGTCCGCGCGATGCATCCGAACGAGTGATCTTGCAAATGCAGCCGTGAGGTACTGATCTGCTTCTACTTTTCCTAGATTGTTGAGTCCATGAAACGCTCCGACTTCCTTCGCCTCTCCACCGCCGCCACGACGGGCATCCTTCTCGAGCGCAGCGGTTCCTTCGCGTTCGCCCAAGGCGGCAGTTTGAATACGCTCCGGCCCTATCTCCAAACACCACGCCCGGATTCGATCTGGACCAGTTGGTGGTCAGACTCGGCAGCACAGGCATTCGTCGATTGGGGAACTGCCGCGAATCAATTGACCAACACCGTCACCGGCGGCGTTCAGAATCTCGGCTCAGGTTATCGATATCATTCTGCCAAGATCACAGGGCTCCAGCCACGGACTTTCTATTACTATCGGGTTCGCACCGAGACTGAGACCTCGGACGTCTTCCGCTTCCGCACACCTCCAGCGACAGGCACCAACACCGGGCGTCTACGAGTCTTGGTTTTAGGCGACAATCAGATCATCTCCGGCGAAAGGCGTTGGGAAAAGCTCATCGACCGCGCACGGGTGAAGATCGAGGAGAAGTATGGCGTGCCGCTTGAAGAGGCCGTCGATTTCATCCTCAACGTGGGAGACCAGGTGGATGTCGGGACTCTCAATCATTGGCGAAACCTGCACTTCGAGTATGGCAACGGCGTGACACCGAATCTGGCCTCGATGACCACCGTTGGAAACCATGAAACCTATGGCGGAGACAGCAATCTCACGCTTTACAAGAGCCTGTTCTACTACAACGAGCTTTCCTATCAGGGAATCGCCAGCCCCGGCGGTAAGGCCTATTATGCCTATCAACTGGCGAATGTCCTGTTCATGCATTTCAACAGCGAAACGATGCCCGTCGCTGCGGAAGGAGTCGGCACGGTGCAGAAGCAATGGGCACAGGACATCATCAATGCCGCGAAAGTGGATGCTTCCGTGGAGTTCATCGTCAGCCTCTGTCATCGACCCTATCAGGCGGAGCAGTACGTGGGCGATATCTCCAGTTGGTTCCGCACCGAGATCATGCCGATTCTCGCCCAGACGGAAAAACACACGCTCAATATCGGTGCCCACCACCACCTCTACGCCCGCGGGCAGACAAGAGATTGGCCGATTTATCACGTGATCTCTGGAGCCAGCGCCTGGGACCAATACTGGGGCCAGTCCACCGAGATCGACTATGATGACGTGCAGAAGACGATCGCCAACTGGGCTTGGCAGCTCATCGACTTCGATCTCGACAACCGCGACATGAAAGTAGAGTGCTATGCCGAGGCGAACGTCCGCTTTCCTGAGAGCACACGCTGGACCACCCAGGCCTACAACAGCCGCTTGATCGACAGCTTCCACCGCCGCTTCGGAATCGCCGCGCCGAATGCACCCACCATCACGAACTCTGGCAGCAGCGTTCCAGGCCAGCCCAACACCGTGTCGCTGCCTTTCATTCTGCAGAGTTCTGCATTCGCTTCCACCGCTGTCTCGGAGATTCTCAACAGCACCCAGTTTCAAGTCTCCGCGGATGCAGGTTTCTCCAATCTGCTCATCGACCGCATCCGTGACGTGGAGAATCTATATGGGGACACTGGTGCGCCGAACTACGAACCGGTGAACGTGAATGCGGCCGTCAACGTCCTGAACTACACGATTGCCCAGAGTGCATTGCCGGATAGCAGATACTACGCCCGCGTCCGCCACCGCGACTCGAACGCCGCCTGGTCCGCGTGGTCGCCCGCGTATATCTTTGATGTCTCCGGCAGTGCTGCCGCCGGGACTTCGCTGACACTCGGGAAATCCATCTACGCGCCGGGCGAGGATATCCTGGTGAGCTATCAGCGCCCTTCCACCGCCGCAGCAGACTGGATTGGATTCTTCCGCGAGGGTGAGTCTCCAGCCCAGGCCGTCCCGGCGTCCCGTCAATACGCCACCGGCGGCGCTGGCACGCGGACCTTCAAGCTCGATCTCTCCAACGGACTCTGGTTCGCCGGGTTCTTCGGCAACAACGGCACAACCGAAATCGCCCCGCGCGTTTCATTCTTCGTCGGAACGCCTGTTCAGCTCGTTCTAGATCAAAGCTCCTATGACGAAGGTGCAAGCGCCATCGTTTCGTGGACTCACGCTCCCGGTGGCGCTCAGGATGCCATCGCCATCTATCTGGTCGGAGAAAATCCGGCAACTGCCACACCCGCGCGGTTGATCCCTGCCCGCAGCCGCAGTGGCAGCCGTTCGCTCAGCGGGCTGGCCAAGGGATTTTACTACGCCACCTTCCTCGTCGATGGCACAACTTATGAGTTATCTCCGCGTGCGGGCTTCTCGGTTGGATCGCTCATCGCACAGGTCTCCATGGCGTCTGCCACCGTCGTTGCTGGTCAGAATTTCACGGTGACCTTCTCCGGCGGACCAGGCATCCCGAAGGACTGGATTGGTCTCCATGCGGCAGGTGGCACGCCGGGTCTCGCTCCCCTGCTCGCCTATCTTTACTTCGCCGGAGCGACCGCAGGCTCGGTCACCTTCGTGCTGCCGGACCTTCCGGTCGGCGATTACTTTGTCTCAATGTTTACCAATGACTCCTACACGGAGGTGTCCAATCGCTTCAACTTCACCGTCGTCGCACCGTGATCCACTTTCCCTTCATCAGCGCCATGAGATCCGGATTTCTCGCCACCCTGTTTTCCTTCCTTCTCGTACTGGCATCGCACGGGCAGGTGGTCTTCTCCTTGAACAAGGCCAGTTATACTCCGGGCGAGGCCATCACGGCCACTTGGTCCGGTCGCACCTCGCCCGCCGCGAGGGACTGGATCGGAGTCTATCCGCGCGGCACCACTCCGGGATCGGCGAACTCCACGATCTGGAACTACACCAGCGGCACCAAGACAGCCGGCACGGCCTTGGCAGCAGGCTCGATCACCTTCAGCAATCCCGGCCTGGCCGTCCGCGATTGGACCGCTTACTTCCTCGCCAACGACGGCTACACCATCCTGGGCAGCTTCAACTTCTCGGTCGCCAGCGCCGCCTTCTCTTTCACCCTCAACAAGTCCGCCTATCAGTCCGGAGAAACGATCACCGCCACCTGGGCAAACCGCAGTTCCGCTGTTGCGACGGACACCATCGGCATCTATCCGCAGGGCGTGACTCCAGGGTCAGGTCCGGCCGCCACGTCATGGAGATATACCTCCGGAACGCAGACTCCCGGTACCGCCCTTGCAGCGGGCACGGTCAATTTCACCAGTCCCGGCCTGGCCGCCGGCAATTGGACCGCCTATTTCCTGGCCAGCGGTGGCAGCACCTCACTGGGCAGTGTCAATTTCACCGTCGCAGCCGCACCTCCGGTCTTCGCGCTGAACAAGTCGGTCTATCAGGTCGGTGAGGCCATCACGGCGACGTGGTCCGGTCGCGTCGCGCCGACCACCACTGACTGGATCGGCATCTATCCACGGAATCTCTCAGGCGTCCCGGATGGCAGCCCTGCCTCCACCATCTGGAACTACACCAACGGCGCTCAAACCGCAGGCACGGCTCTTGCCGCCGGCTCGATCACCTTCACCAATCCCGGTCTGCCGAAGGGCGACTGGACCGCCTATTTCCTCGCCGCAGATGGCTATCAAATTCTCGGCACCGTCCCGTTCACCGTTGCCAACAGCCCGCGCATCCTCGGCTTCACCGCTGATCATTCCTTCATCAATGACGGTACTCCGATCACGCTCTCATGGGTCGTCGATCCCGGCGACGGCAGCGTGCAAGCCCTAACAGTTGGCGACGGCACCAATGTCACCAACGTGGCCGGACTCGCGGTGCTGGAGGTTTCCCCGCTGCAAAACACCACCTACACTCTCACTCTCAACGGCACCCTCACCGCCCAAGCCCGCGTGTTCAGGGATGGCGGAAACAGCAACGCCTTTTCAATCGGTGCGCTCCACCTGACAACTGGAGGCCAATTCAACGGCACCTGGAACGGCACCAGCGGCAATCCCGACAGCTGGGTGGGCATCTACCGAGCCGGTGACGAACCGGGCCCGGATGCCGCCGCCTACTGGAACTACCTCAACGGCACCAAGACCGCCGGTGGAGCCATCCGCCCTAACGGCACCCTCGGCTTCAACCCGGCCAAAGGCGATTACTACGCCGTTCTCTTCAGCAATAGCGGCTACACCATCGAGCAAGGCCCCATCCGCTTCACGGTCATCGACGAGGAGATCAAGAAGTTTGCGGTCAGTCACTTCGGCCCTGACGGTGGCGACATGCGGCTGGATTGGAACTCGCTCCCCGGAGAAAACTATGATGTCTTATCATCCTCCAACCTCATCGACTGGCAGAATGAAGTGGAGAACATCCGTGCCACGGGGGTGGGCTCCAGCGTCTTCATGGCGCCGACTCCGGAGGATTCCCAGCGCTTCTTCCGAGTTCGTCAACGGGCAAAGGTGGTGCCATAGCAACGTCTGGACGCCTGCTTTCAGTCTCATGACCTTCGTGAAACCCTATGTCATGCCATGACATAGGGTCACGACAGGAGACACCCTCTATCGAGTCGTGAACGAAAGATAGATCCTTTCCGAAGTCAGCGAAGTTTGGACAATCAAGGGAATCCCCCCTTTTCACATTCTCCTTCCCATTGACGGCACTGTTGCCATCACCGGACCTTTCACCGACCTCGCGAACGAATCGTAAGCGCTCCATGGAGCACCCGTTCCCAAGTCGACGGTAAAGGTGATAGACAGGCATGAATGACCTCTATCGTAGATTCCGATGCTGCCTCTTCCGTGATCCGTTCCGACAGCAGGGG
>JAIXPW010000131.1 GCA_027485995.1 Verrucomicrobiaceae bacterium | reverse complement strand
TGATCAACATCTTCGGTGGCATCATGGACTGCAACATCATCGCGGAAGGCGTCATCGCCGCAGCGAAGGAAACCGGACTTCCAATCCCGCTCGTCGTCCGCCTCGAGGGCAACAACGTCGAGATGGGCAAGGCCACCCTCGCCGCCTCCGGCCTCAACATCGTCGCCGCCGACACCATGGCGGACGGAGCCCAGAAGATCGTCGCCGCTGTCAGCTAAGCCTCTCTCTTTTCCGATCACCGATCACTGATCACCAACCACTTCTTCAAATGTCCATTCTCGTTGACGAAAACACCAAGCTCCTGGTCCAGGGCATCACCGGTTCCTTCGGTGCCCGCCACGCCAGCCTCTCCCTCGCCTACGGCACCAAGCTCGTCGCCGGCGTGACCCCCGGCAAGGGCGGCCAGAAGTTCGAGGACACCGTGCCGATCTTCGACACCGTCGAGCAGGCCGTCCGTGAAACCGGAGCCACCGCCTCCGCCATCTTCGTGCCACCACCATTCGCGGCCGATGCCATCCTTGAAGCCTTTGACGCCGGCGTCGAACTCGTCGTCTGCATCACCGAAGGCATCCCGGTCATGGACATGATGCGCGTCAAGGAAGCCCTCCGCGGCTCCAGCTCGCGCCTCATCGGACCGAACTGCCCCGGCCTCGTCACTCCCGGCCTTGGCGAAAAGTCCCACGGCGGCTGCCGCATCGGCATCGCCCCCGGCTACATCCACAAGCGCGGCAACGTCGGCGTCGTCTCCCGCTCGGGCACGCTCACCTACGAAGCCGTTTTCCAGCTCACCCAGCTCGGCTTTGGCCAAAGCACCTGCGTCGGCATCGGTGGCGACCCGATCAACGGCACCAACCACCTCGACGTCCTGGAAATGTTCAACAACGACCCGGAAACCGAAGCCATCATCATGATCGGCGAAATCGGTGGCACGGCCGAAGTGGACGCCGCCCGATGGGCCAAGGAGCACTGCAAGAAGCCGATCGCCGGATTCATCGCCGGAGCCACCGCGCCTCCCGGACGCCGCATGGGTCACGCCGGTGCCATCGTCGGGGGTGAGGAAGACACCGCCCAGGCCAAGAAGCGCATCCTTGCCGAGTGCGGCATCGCCGTCGCCGAAACCCCGAGCGACATGGCCCGGACCCTCCTCGATCGCTGGGGCAAGTGAGCCTCCATTCCATCGACTGACTCTCCACCCAGGCGGGGCGAAAGCTCCGCCTGTTTTGTTTTCCGGCCCAGGACCTCCAGAATCAGCCTTCGGATTTCTCGTCGGTGATGAGGAGCGGCGAGGTCGAGGTGGCAGAGCCGCCAAAACCCGGTATCACGCGGCGTACGAGCTTTTTCAAACCGGAGTCGGCAGCGTCGAGGTCGGCCTCGGCCTGACGGAGGGCCTTTTCCCAAGCCGGGGCGAAACCCGGGGCCTGCTCGCGCATGAGCCGCACGGCGGCCTCTGAGATCTGGAGCTGGCGTTGCTCGGCGCGGCCGGGCTTCTGCTGGAGGGCGGCGCTGTTGACGCGCAGGGTTTCGTTCTGTTTGCGCAGCTCGTCGAGTTCGGCCTGAAGCGTCTGATTGCCGCTGGCGTTGATCTTGAGCTGGGTGTTGAGGTGACTGGTCAGGTCGCGCTGCTCCGCTTCCAGGCGCTTGATTTCCTTGGCGAGCGCACGTCGGGCGGTGAAGCCGGATTTCCACAGGAAGCCAGCGACGAGCAGGCCGAGGAGCAGGCCCCAGACAAAGGGTTGCTGGAGGAGAGACTGAAGGGTTTCCATCGGATCAGGGCTTGGAGGAAATGGCAGGCGGGACCTTCAACGGCGACGCCATCGCTCCAAATGGGGTAAGGGCGAGGAGAATGGCGAGGAAGCGGCTCGTCTGACCGGCGTGAACATGCACGGGGAGCTGGCACCTGTCGAGCCCGGCGGACCCGGGAAATTGGCTTGATTTTCCGCTCCGGGTAACGGCTGATCTCCCCGCGCACCGCTCCGAGGGGGTCCGCACCACAAACCGAATCGCCGAATGAGTCAGGTTGAATCTGGAAGTGCGGCGCGCAAAGGGCTGCCATGGGCCGCCACCTTGAGTGCGCTGGGGATCGTATTCGGAGACATCGGGACCAGTCCCTTGTATGCCTTCCGTGAGTGTTTTGCCGAGGGCCACGGGGCACCGATCAATGCCTCGAACCTGGTGGGAGCCGCATCGCTGATTGTCTGGTCGCTGCTGTTCATCGTGGGCTTCAAGTATCTCGTCATCATCCTCCGCCTCGACAACCGCGGCGAGGGTGGTGTGCTGGCACTGGCGGCCTTGATCCGCTCGGTGGTGCCGGGGGAAAAGGGCCAGAGATGGTTTTTCATGCTGGGGCTGTTCGGCGCGGCGCTGATTTATGCCGATGGCATGCTGACCCCGGCGATCTCGGTGCTCAGCGCCGTGGAAGGCCTGAAGGACACGCAGCTCAATCTCAGCAAGGAGGCCATCCCGCTGATTTCGATGGCCATTCTCGTGGGGCTCTTCGCCATCCAGCGGTTTGGCACGGGAAAAGTGGGCAAGTTGTTCGGCCCGATCGTGCTGCTGTGGTTTGGCGTGCTCGCGGGAACCGGCATTGCCTCGTTGTCCAAGACTCCGATGGTGCTGATGGCCCTCACCCCGACCTCGGCCTTCAGTTTCCTGATCCATGAGTGGCATCACGCGCTGCCTCTCCTCGCTGCCGTCTTCCTGGCGGTGACCGGTGGTGAGGCCCTCTACGCCGACCTCGGACATTTCGGCAGACGGCCGATCCGACTCGCCTGGTGGATTGTGGTCTGTCCGGCCCTGATCCTGAACTACCTTGGCCAGGCCGCCCTCCTCGAACGGACCCCGGAAGCCATTGAAAGCCCCTTCTTCCGTCTCGTGCCGCAGGCCTTCGCCCTGCCTTTGACGATCCTCGCCACCCTCGCCGCCATCATCGCCAGCCAGGCCTTGATTTCCGGAGCATTCTCCCTGACCGCCCAAGCCATCCAGCTCAACTGCCTGCCGCGGCTCCGCGTCTTCCACACCTCACTGACGGAGAAAGGGCAGATCTACCTGCCCATGGTCAACTGGCTGCTCGCGATCGCCTGCCTCCTGCTGGTCGGCATCTTCAAGTCATCGTCCGATCTCGCTGCCGCTTACGGCATCGCGATCGCCCTCACCATGACCTCCACCTCGATCCTGTTCTGGGTCGCGGCGCTCAAGATCTGGAAATGGTCCACGCCCAAGGCCGCTCTGATGGCCGGCGTGTTCCTGGCCGTGGATCTCGCGTTCCTGGCCGCAAACGGGCTGAAGATCATTCACGGTGGAGGCCTGCCGCTCGGCGTCGCGGCCGTGGTGATGTTCTTCATGACCACCTGGACCTGGGGACGCAACCGCAGCGGCCGCCAGCTTCAGAAGCAGCGGATCCCACTCGAAGATCTGTTGGGCCAGGTGTCCCGCGGCACCATTCCCCGCGTCAGGGGTACCGCGATCTTCATGACCGGCCAGATCGACTCCGTGCCCGTCCCTCTGCTTCACAATCTGAAGCACAACGGCGTCATCCATGAGAGCCTCATCCTGCTTCACGTCGTCACCCTCGACGTCGCGACTTCGAACCCTGCTGAACGCTTTGAGTTCAAGAATCTCGGCCAAGGGTTCTTTTCCGTCGTGCTGCGCTTCGGATTCTCGGAAGAACCGGATGTGCCTCGCGCCTTGAAAGAGGGCATGCCGCCGGAGATCGGCTACCACCCCGGTCGCACCAGCTTTTTCCTCGGTCGCGAAACGATCATCACCGGCCGGGTCAGCACCGGATGGCAGAAATTCCGCCTGACCATCTTCGCCTCGATGCTGCGAAACGCGACGCCCGCTTCGGCCTACTTCAAGCTTCCGCCCAACCGTGTGGTCGAGCTTGGGGCGCAGGTCACCCTTTGAGACAAGCACTTTTCATGTTGCGCCGGGTCCTCGAACGCGACACCCTCAAGCTCCAATGGATGTTCGCCTCCAACTCCCTGTCGTGATGTGCGTGGCCGTGCTGGCCTCGTGCTCCCAGCCCGTGGAGTCAACCGCGTCCTCCGGAGCCCCCAGGCGGCTCTCCGAACGGATCAACGAAAAGACCGGTTTCGTGCAGGACGATGAGGGAAACTGGAAGCCCAGAATTGACCGTCGAAGCTCGTTCGAATCGAAGGGCGAATCCCCCTACTTCAAAGGCGAATACGCCAAGAAGGAATACAAGGCCGGCGAGTACGCCAAAAAATCCTGGTGGGGCAACAAGACTTACGAAAGCAAGGCCTACCAAGGTGACACCGACGGCAGCCGCTTCGCCAAGACCTCCCGTTTCGACGGCAGCCAGTCAAGGGACGGCGGCAAGGTCGCGCGCGAAGGCGGCACCTACCAGACCGATACCTACGCGACCGGAAAGGCCAACGAGACCGGAAAAAAACGCCTCGATCATCCTTCCGATGCCGAAACCGACATCAGGCGACGCGTTTTCACGCCTCCCCCGGTGGTTGACTGGGAGTCCCAGCGGAATCTGGACATGCGTCAGACGAAGAGCATTCTGGGACGGGAGTGAGGGCCGACAAGGTCTCGTGCAGGCTTTCGATCAGGTGCTTCTTCGCCTTCTCCCAGCGCATGGGTTTTCCCTCGAGGAAATACGATCGCGAAACCCGCAGGGTCATCACCAGGACCCGGTCCGCACCGAAGGTCTCCCTCAGCGACCGCCCGATCGATGAAATCGCGGGCACACTGTATGCCTCCGCGTTGATGGCATCCGTCCCGCTCCGCAGCGTTTCAACCCAGCGATTGGCCCACTTTCTCGCCTCGTCGTCCCCGATCAGGGCCTCCACCCTCACGACGCCCTCGTTCAGAGACTCCACCCGCACC
This sequence comes from Verrucomicrobiaceae bacterium, assembly GCA_027485995.1. Lineage (GTDB taxonomy): Bacteria > Verrucomicrobiota > Verrucomicrobiia > Verrucomicrobiales > Akkermansiaceae > Luteolibacter. The sequence continues at coordinate 1,729 of JAIXPW010000131.1, read as the reverse complement.
ATCACCTGAACCACCTTGGTCTCACGCCTCAGCGCTTCAGCGATCTTGTGATGCGCGGCATCCTTGAAAGGCCGCTGATGCCGGTCGCGCAGCTTCCCTTTCTGCACATCCGTCAGGCTTGAGGAAATGCGGCTCCACTGTGCATCTCCCTCAGCTTCCAGATCGATCAGCAGCCGGGTGACATCGCCATGGGAAAGCGGTGTGCGGAACCTGATGGCAAAGCCTTGCGCCAGATTGAGCGCCCCAGGTTCCCAGCCCTCCTCCGAGGCCACCGCCTCCTCGTGGCCACGAAACAAATCACGCCAGGGCTCGGGCACCGCACAGGTGGCATGCTCACAACTGAAGAAGACAGAAATCATCGGCTCACCCCTTCCTTCGCAGATTCCACGCCTGACGCAACCCCGCTCAACCCTTCAACTCCGAAGCCTCGGACAAGGGCTTCCCACTCTCCGCTGCGGAATCACGGGCCGATGTCCCATCCGGCCCAGGAACCGAAGAGGAACCCTCCTCGTCCAACGTTACAAACTCATCTCCCTCCCGTTTCATCCGCCAGTGGTTCACCCCTACAACGATCATCAGGCCGATCGCGAAAAACGAGACCTCCAGAAACACCGGAGTCGAGAGCAAACCCGCGATCATGCCAAACCACTCGCCCAGGACCCCTGGGGCCGCGCCTGCCACCCGAATCGCGATCGTTATCAGCAATACCCCCAGAAGGATCGCCCCTCCCACGATCACCTGCCTGACCCGCTCGTCCCTGAACCAGTTCGTCACAAAACCAAACTACACGGGAAACCCAGCCACCCAAGCCCCGAAATCAGCAAAGCCGGATCGAATTTCCTGAAAGCCAATTGATGGTTCCCGCTAGACCCCGTGCCCGAGCCCTCCAGCCTGCCGCTTCTGACCGCCAGCTCCAGGCTTCTGCTTCGATGGCGTCGGCCGAACTGCCTCGTCCAAGGCTTGCCCCCTTCGGCTTCAGCCCGTAAACCCACGCATGCGGCTATACGACACGCTGACCCGGAGCGAACGCACCCTCGCCCCGATCGACGGCTCCACCTTCCGATTCTACTGCTGCGGCCCCACCGTTTACGGCCCCGCGCACATCGGCAATTTCCGGACATTCGTGCTCCAGGACGTCTTCCGGCGCACCCTCGAAACCGGCGGCACCCGCACCTTCCACGTCCGGAACATCACCGACGTCGATGACAAGACGATCCGCGATTCGCAGAAGGCCGGGCAGTCCCTCGCCGACTTCACCCGTGGCTGGACGGAGAAATTCCATGCCGACTGCGAGGCCCTTGGCTGCCAGCCGCCACACGTCGAGCCCGGTGCCATCGAACACATCCCGCAGCAGATCGCGATGATCACCGAGCTGGTGGAGAAGGGACACGCCTACGCCTCCGACGATGGCTCGGTTTATTTCAAGATCGCCTCCTTCCCCGGCTACGGAAAGCTCTCACGCCTCGACGAGCGGGAACTCGAACTCGGCAAGACCCAGAACGCCCGCGCCAACTCGGACGAGTACGAAAAGGATAGTATCTCGGACTTCGTGCTCTGGAAATCGCGCCGTCCCGAAGACGGCGAGAACTTCTGGGAGTCACCCTGGGGCCAGGGCCGCCCCGGCTGGCACCTCGAGTGCTCGGCCATTTTTTTTTAATGATACGGCGACCACCGAGATCTACACTCCGGTGGCGTGGACCTCGTGTTCCCCCACCACGAGAACGAGATC
>JAIXPW010000021.1 GCA_027485995.1 Verrucomicrobiaceae bacterium | reverse complement strand
TCAAGGCCGCAGCGAGAGGCTTCAGGAAGTTCTCGAACTATCGCACCCGGATCCTCTTCTACTGCGGTCGCCTGGACCTGCGACCGGAGGCCACCCACTAAATCGCGGGAAGAACCCAGGGATTCTTCGTGTGATGAAAGTTCAAAAATCTGATGACGGTAAAATCACGAAAACGGAGCTTGGAATAATGAAAAATCAAGAGATTTGGCTAACATTTTGCGAGAGGTTCGCGGTCAGCCAAAAGTGAAAGGGGTCACCCATTCGCCGGGGTCAGTCTGCAAATCGTGGCTGGGGTCAGCCCGAAAATCCAGTGTTCGTCCTCACGGTCCCTGCCGACTCGCTTGTCTGATGACACCTGGATGGGGTTCGGAATCCTTTCTTTCCTCACCCAGGATGGCTCGGATACGAGCGACCTTGGGCTTTGGGACGAAATGCCGGTGGCGTAAAGACAAGGGACTCCATGGTTCGAATTTCAGATTTCGGGATGACAGGAGTCAGTTGTTCTTACGGGATCAGTTTCCAGCACTCGTTTCCCACTCTGGGTGATGGAACTCCTGTTAGCTTCAAATCGTTGGCACGATCTGCTCTGCGGAGTCATTACAACGAGACAGCCGCCAGGCCGGGGTGGCCTTCGAGGGCCTATGCGTGATCATTGTGTCTCGAAGAGAAGATGAGAAACCACTAAAGTCACGGAGATCATAAAAGAAGAAACCATGATCCTCATCTTCGCACCTATCTGATGAGTGAATTCGGACCGTTTTGGAACGTCCTGAGTTTCGTGCTCTTTCGTGAATTTCGTAGTTCATCTCTCAGGATTCAGGTTGAGACCTCTGGCGGACTCAGCCTCCGGCAAGGGAAGGGGCTGGAAAATTCCCGCAATTTTCCATCCCGCACTTTCGCCGAATGCAGGTTCAATGGGGGGCCATGAATCCGCCAACACACTTTTCCCATGCCGACCCGGACATGCTGGCCATGCGCCGCTGCATCACCACCCTCGCTGACCTGATCGAGTCGGAGTCGCCCGTGGTCAGTGCCTACTTCGACCTCAGGCAGCCGCGACTCGACCTCACCTCCTCCTTCTGCCTCTGGGCCTCCACGCTGCGCGGCGACTTGCCTCGTGACTCTCGCGAGAGCTTCGATGCCTCCAGGGACGAAGTCCTGGCCGCCCTCGGGCGTTCGAAGCCTGAATCCCTGGGCCTCGCGGTCTTCAGCCGCAGCGGGGCGAATCCGTTCTCAATGGAACTTTCCTTTCCCGCAACCCTCGAGACCCATTTCGATGCCGGCAAGCGGCCTGCCATCTTCCAGCTCGTCCAGCTCAAGGATCGGTTCCATCGCTTCGTCCTGGCGATCTGCGGCGAGGATCGATCCCATATCATTGAGATGACATTGGGTTCTGTCAGCCAGGAGATCGTCGCGACACGACCTGTGTCCACTCCGGAGCGCGGCCAGCAGTTGAGCCAGGAACACCATCACCGCCAGGGGACCGAAACGCAGCGGAGTTTCATCGACGAGCAGGTCGAGATCATCCGGAACCTCATGGCGCGAAGGGGTCTCAATCACCTCATTCTCGTAGGCCATCCCCGTCAGATCAGCGCCCTGCGGGACCATCTGCCGCCGCATCTTCAGGCGCGGATCGTCGCGTCGATCTTCCAGGTCCCGAATCAACTGGACCACTCGCCCCTGATTGAAAGCGCCATTCAGGCCTTCATCCAATATGAGCAGCAGGAGAGCCGGAACACCGTGGTCCGCCTGCATGACCAGATCGCGCGCGGAGGTCTCGCCGTGGTGGGAATCCATCCCTGCCGCCGGGCCTTGGAGGGCGGGCTCGCCTCGGAGTTGGTGATTTCGGAGGAATTGCACACGGCGGATCGTGAGGAACTGGTGAGGCTCGCCACCTCGCAGGACCTTCCCATCGAGGTCTGCGAGGGCGACGAGCTTCTTGAGCAGCATGGTGGGGTTGGATGCCTGCTGCGTGGTCTGCCCGAGCCTGGTGCCGCTGCCCCGTCCTCGCTTCCGGAGGGTGGACGATCGTGAAACATGGACCTGGTTTCGGAACGTCGGCAGCCGGATACGGAAAGCGGCGGTGGCTCGGCGTCCCATCAGGAGATCCACGGTCCCAGGGGCTCCAATCCTATCCACCAGACCCACGCAGGCCGAGCTGGCCAAAGAAGGCCCGGGCACATCTCTCATTTTGAACTTCTTTCTTCAGCGAGGAATCATTAGCTTCGGAGCGCAATCGACCGGCCGCCATGACAATTCAACTTCCACCGATGATCATCACCGCGATCGCCCTGTTGATGATGGCGATTGGCGTGGAGGCGGACGATGCGGCGGATTGGCGTCAAACTCCTGTCGAAGTGAAGGGAAGCGCGGAGTTCCGCACGCAAATCGAGGCGGCCTTGAAGCTCATCAAGGAAAAGGCTCCTGAAGCCTACGCCCTTGTCCAAAACAATGTCGCGATCATCACCGAAGGCGAACGCAGCGGCATGTGGGCCTACAAGAATCCTCCGACCTATGAGATTTCGAAGACGAGTGCTTTCCATTCGGTGACATGGTGTGCCGGGACCATCGCGCACGATGCCTATCACTCAAAGTTGTATCATGACTATGTGACGGCAAAGGGAAAACCCGTTCCAGCCGAGATCTGGACAGGAGAAGAGGCGGAGAAGATCTGCATCGCGTTTCAGTTGAGCGTCTTGAAGAAGATCGGAGGTCCGAACGACGAGGTGGACTATTGCCTGAAGCTGAATGGCAAGCATTACGATGTGAATCAGGATGGCAAATACACCTGGGAAGACTACTTCAAGCGCAAGTGGTAGGCATGCCGGGTCTGGCCGGGCGGGCGTCCCGATGCACGATGCCGTGGAATGTTCCTGATCATGCGCATGACCCTATAGGCATCGTCCCTGCTTTTAGCAGCTTTTCGTGTCTCGCGCATCCGCCAGCCTTCACCTTATCCCAGCCCCCCGTAGCTGGAGCATCCTGCTCCAGTCCGTCTCTGGAGCGTCCCGCTCCAAGTCCCCTCAGATCGAGCCCCGGCCAAACGAACTGCCAGCATCAAGTAAGATCCAACTGGCTAACCCTCGTCGCTCGTTCCCATCTGTACGAGAAATGCTCTGACAAATGATCGTGCTCGTTTTCTCCTTTGGATCCCCAGCAAAACAGCGTTGTTAGATTCGAAGAGTAGATCTCACGCCACGGCGCAACGACGCGACGAATTGGAACCCAAGCCCTGAGCCCGTCTTCGTTGCGGCGTTGCGTGAAAAATCAGAACGGAAGGATGGGATCATTCGGGCGGCCTGCCTGCTTGGATGATCAGCAAACCTGATGGCGAGCCGGGAATTGGTGACACATTTGACCGCGTAAAGGTTGTGTCGCGGTGATGATGGACGGCTCTTCGGAGTTGGTGGTTTCCCATCGACAGTTGAAAGATGGGCCATGGGAAGGTTCGAAGCTGGGGACTGCTGATCCCGAGTCAGTAGCCAGCCGGTCGATCGCCACTTTTGGGTCGTGACTGAAATCGATCCACACATCCTCCCCATTTGCTTGATCTGGAAATAGGAGGGAGCACCGGTGCTCCCTGGTATCCCCCGCCCGAGCGGATGCATGGATGGGGATGGAGGCGGGCTTTGACGTCGCGGAGAGGCGAAAGATTCGAACTTTTTTGTCGGACATGAAGAATGGATGAAGTTCCCGGGAAATAAGGGTTTCTTGTGCCTGATTTGAGTGAATTCCATCGACAGGATCGGCCATTCTCCATAACAGGCTGATGCATGATTTCGTCCCGGATGTTTTCGCTCGCGGCTGTTCCAGCGTGTCTTGTTTCCACCGCGTGGGGCGAGGCGGCGGCACCGGAGAAGGCGCTGAAGTATCATGAGGCGCTGTTGAAGCGACCGCACAACTCCGCGCTGTTCGACCGCTTTTTCGGGGCTTGGATCGATGAGCAGCCGGTGGAAAGCCTGGGAGCCTTTTTGAAGACACGCGCCGAGGCGAACGGCGGGCAGGACTGGACAGTGCTGGCGACCTATGAACTGCGTCGCGGCAACGAGGAAGCGGCCCTCGCGGCGCTGGCGAAGGCGATCGAGGCGGTGCCGGAGGACCCAGCGCTGCCGATGGAGCGGGGCAAGCTGCGGCTGCGGCGACTGGAGTTCAACGAGGCCCGCGCCGATCTGGCCAAGGCTGCGGCTGGCAAGGATGAGGTGCTGGCGCTGGAGGCTTCCAAGCTGATCGGCAAGTCATGGCTGCGCGAAGGGCGCACCGATGAGGCGATCAAGGCCTGGGACGCCGTGCTGGCCGCGCATCCGGGAGATGAGGATTTGCTGGAGGATCTGGTGGAAACCGCAGCGGCGGAGTCGGAGACGGTGCAGGCGTTGGTGTATGCGGGCAAATTGATCGAGGCCAGCAAGGATCCGTATCAGAAGACCCTGCGGATGCTACGTCGTGGCGACCTGCTGGCGCAGTCCGGAAAGAGCGATGAGGCCATCGAGGCCTATTCCGCCACGCTGGCGCAGGTTGGCGAGGGGTCGTGGCTCGAGCGCGAGGTGCTGGCGCAGATTGAAAAACTTTACCGCAAGCAGGATCGGATCGACGACCTTTCCGCCCAGCTCAAGAAGTTGGCGGAAGCGAATCCGCGTCGCCTGCTGATCCACCGCCAACTGGCGAAGCTGGAGGCTGCTCAAGGCGAGACGGACGCGGCGATCGGTCGTTTCCGCGAGGTGTTGAAACGTTCGCCGGGTGAGCGGGAGCTGCGCGAGGAATTCGTGCGCCTGCTGAGTGACGGCGAGCGATTTGACGACGCCGCTGCGGAACTTGAGAAGCTGATCGAGGTGGCCCCGACCGAGTCCGGCCTTCATCTTCAGGTGGCGGCCCTGCGTTCCCGCCAAGGCAAGCCCGAGGCGGTATTGGCGTCGTTGAAAAAGGCGCAGGAGCTGATGGAAAAGAACGAGGGCAGCGGCATCCGGATCGCCTCGCTGATGCTCCAGTACAATCTCAACGAGCCGGGTGAGGCCCTGCTCAAGGAACTCGCCGCCGCGCCGGGAGCAGGCCCGGTGGCGCTGGAAACCCTGGCCGCTCAGTACGGGCGGACGGAGCGCAAGAAGGAAGCGGTCGAGTTGCTCAAGAAGGCTGGGGCGGGGGAGGACGTGGACATTTTGCTGCGCACCACCGGATCGATCTCGGCGCTGGGGGAAAGCGGCATCGCTTACGAGACGCTGCTTTCCCGCGTGGAGAAACATTCCTCGGAGCCCCGCTTCCTCGCCGCTCTGGCCCAGTCCGCTTTGGCGGCTGGAAAGGCGGCGGATGCCGTGCCGCAGGTGCTGAAGCTGGTGAGGTTGGCCAAGCAGACCAGCGAGCTGGCGGAGAGCATCGGTCTTGCATCACGCGTTGTCACGGCGGCGGAGAAATCCGAGGAGCTTCGTGCCTCGCTTGCCGCCCAGGCTTCCAGAACCGCATCCGAGACCTGCCTGCTCGCCTCGCTGATCGAGGACAGTGGCGACTTCGTGGAGGTGGGCAAGCTGCTCGATCCCGCCACCGATCCGATGGTGGTGCATTTCCATGCCGCGCTGCTCGACCGGCGTGGCGACTTTGATACGGCGATCGCCGTACTTTCTCGACTGGCCGACACCGAGGAGGGTCGCAAGGCGGCGTATTTCAAGGACCTCTCCGAACTCCAGCAGCGGGCGGGCAAGATGGTGGAGGCCCTGGCGACCGTGGAGCGATGGAAACAGTCCGCGCCGGGCGACAAGGCGGCGTGGGTGACCGGCAGCCGATTGCTGAGACAGAGCGGCAAGCCGGAAGAGGCGGTGAAGGTGACACGGCAGGCGGTGTCCCGCTTCGAGGGCGACGCGGATCTTTCCGCCAGTCTGGCCTCGCTGCATGACGAGGCCGGCCAGTGGGCGGATGCCGAGGCGATCTATTGGAGGCTCTATGATGAGGCGCAGAGCCCGACCGATCAGGCGCGTTGGGCGGTCATGCTGGCCCAGCTTTCCCAGCGCACCGGCAAGACCGCCGAGCTGGAGGAAAAGTTTCGTGAGCGGGCGAAGGGCAACCGCCGTTCGATCGGTCCGGTGCTGGCGCAGGCGGAGCTGGCGCGGGTGACAAACAACGAGGACAAGCGCCGCGATCTGCTGCTGGAGGCGGTGCGCTTGCAGCCGAAGGATCTCGATCTGCGGCTTCAGATCGCCACGCTGGAAGAGCAGGCCGGGAATCCGGAGCGGGTGATGGCGGTGTTGGAGGAGGCGATCCCTTACGATGTCAATGGTCGGGTCCGCAGCGCGCTGGCCCAGGCTTATCTGCGCCAGGGTCAGGCGGTGAAGGGCATGCGTGAGCTGCGCCTGCTGGCTGGGAAGGGCGGTTTCGACGCGCGCTCAGCGGAATCGGCGGCGGGGTCGCTCGCCGGGTCGAAGCTCTATGACGAGGCGATCAGCCTGTTGCGGTCCGAGCTGCCGGGAGGAGGGGACTGGCGCACGCGCTATCTGCTGGCGGTGCTGCTGGAGGAAGACGGACGGGAAACCGAGGCGCTGCCGATCTTTCTCAGCCTGCTCCAGGCCCAGGGTGATCTGCCTTCCGTGGCAGCGCCTGCGGTGAAAGGGCCGAATTATCTCGATCAGTTGCCGAAGGAAATCCGTGCCATGTACGAGTTGATGGCGGCGAACCAGTCAGCGTACGCCCATCGTACCAACCAAAACTACAGTCGCGTTCGATACTCCTCGCAGGCCTCTTCTCAGGCCGGGCCCTTCACCCTGCCCGACCGGGCCGACGACGTCAGGCGTTTTTCCCTGATCCATTTGTGCAACCTTTCCAAAACGAAGACCGGTGAGGTGGATGAGTCGATCCGAGCCCAGATCAAGGCGGCGGGCATCGACAACGCCGCGTTCGTGTCCGATCTGGTGGCGGCGGCCTTGGGCAACGAGCCGGGAAACCTCAAGAAGCTGCTCGAGACCTATCCGGATCAGCCCGGGCTCTACGAGTGGCTGATTTCCTACAGTGGCATGTATGGAAGCGACAGCGGGCTGGATGAGAAGATCACCCGTCGCGTGGTCGAGCATGCCGACAAGCTGAGTCCGATGGGGCGCTACATGGCCTGGGCTTCCCTGACGATGAATGCCAAGCCCGAGGATCCGGCGTGGCTCTCGATGCTGGAGGCGGCGAAGGCCTGCGCGGAGGACAAATCGTCCGACTATGCCAAGGCGATCCTGTCGCGGCTGATGAACCTGTTGATGGCGGAGTCCGCGCAGGGCGGGATTCCGGAAGTCCATCGGGCTGCGGCGAAGAAGCTGCTGCTGGCGACCCAGAAAAGGCTCAACGACGAGGAGCCTGAGATGGCCCACACGGTGAATGATCTCGCGATCGCCGCCATTGTCGGCGAGCCGGGGGCATGGCTGGAGGAGCTGAATGCCGTGATCCGCGATGCGCGGAAAAAGCCAGGCGTCAGCCAGACTAGTGGACGCACCCGGACCCGTCTGGGGCAGACGATCCAGTATGCCGCCATCTACTCCTCGCGGAATGGAAACTACAATCCGTGGGGATCGATGGGAGATCTGTTCGGGCTGCCGACGTTTCAGACCCTGCCCTTGAGTTCGATTCCGCCGGAGGTGTTGTTCAGTTTCAGTGACACTCAGGAAAGCCGCTACGCAGTCAAGCCACCGGTCAAGATCGAGGAGTTGTTGAAGACGCAGGAAAAGATCGAGTCGCCCGTGCTCCGTGCCTGGCTGGCAGCGAAGGTCAAGAACAAGGAGGCGCTGGCCAAGGCCCTCGCGGCCACGCCACCGCGTGAGGAGGTGCTGGATTTCGAGATGCTCAAGGCGGTGAGCTTGATCGAGGAGAAGAAGCTGCCCGCGGGTTTTGCGGCGCTCATCCGGGCGCGCTCGTCCTCCGGAGCGGACCGCGAGATTTCCTCCTGGATCAATGTTTCCCTGATCGCGGTGGCGGGAGCGATGACGCCAGAGGAGCGGACCGCCGTGGCTGCGGACTTGCAGGCGACCTTCCTGCTTAGCCGACCGATCTTCGGGCAGCAGGGAGCCGTGGTGCTGGCGGGACAGGCCAGGAAAATGGGACTCGAGGAGCTGGCCAAGCGGATCGAGCCTGTGGCCCCGTCCGGACCGAAATCAGGTGGGGCCGCCACCGGACCGGCCGCCCTGGCGGGAGCTTCGATGAGGGGTTCGTCATCGTCCTCCTCCGGCTCATCGGACAAGATCCAGAAGTTCATCGGCGAGAAGAAATACGAGGCCGCCGCGCGTGAGGTGCTGCAGATGTATCGCGGCCAGGTGGCAGGCAGCAATTCGGCTTATTACCTGAGCAACCAGTTTCCCCAGATCCTCTCGATGCTCGGCAAGGACGGTCAGGCGGAGCTGCTCAAGCTGGTGGAGCCGGGCGAAAGCAAGAGCCTGGTGAAGCGTCTCGAATACGTCGATATCGCCCAGGCGATGGGCAAGCCGGAGCCGACGCTTGCCGTGCTGGAAGCGCTTCTCAAGGAACGACCGAACGATGCCGAGATTTCCGCGCGGCTCGTCTTCAATCTCCCGGAAAGCGAGACCGAGCGCCGCATCGCGCTGATGAGCAGTGCCTGCAAGTCCAACTCGTTCTTCACCCAGGCCAACCAGTTCGCCGAGAGGTTCGACAATCAGGCCGACACGAAGCAGTCGATGGCCTTCTTTGAAACCGTCACCCGCTGGCTGGAAGGCGCGGATGAGAAGATGCTCGCCGATGCCAACCTGACCTGGGTCTCGTATCATGCGAAGGAGTTTCTCGGGGGCGACTACACCAACAACCTGCCTTCGGTGCTCACCACGGCGGAGGAACCCAAGGAGGACAAGGCGACTTATGAAAAGTTCCGCGCACTTTGCGAGCGGCTGGCCCGGGCCATGACCCGCCACGCTTCCTGTGCGGAGGAAGGCTTTCGCCTGCTCAATGCGAGCAAGAAGAAGACTGTCCAGCCGACGGAGATCGATGATCTGGCGCGCAAGTCCCTTCTCGCCACGGCGTCTCCCGGCCAGAACCCGCAGATGCGAATGTACGGCAACCGCTTTTTCATGCTGGTCCATCCCAACGGAGGGAGCTCGAGCGGCGACGATCTGTCCCAGTTTTCCTCGGCCAGCTGGCTGGCGAAGCGAATCGGCGAGGTGAAGTCGCCCGACGAAATCCTGACTCCGGAGTTCACCACCGCCCTCAAGGCCCGCAATGCGGCCGCAGGCGATCTGCTGGGAACCTTCAGCCGTGAACTCAAGAACGAGGATCTCGGCACACTCTGGAAATCCGAGGTCATGAAGTCGGATGGCGAGCGGCTCAACGAGATGCTCCGACCGATCGTCATCAAGCGGCTCGCCTCCGCTCCCGGCGCGACGAAGTTCTTCATCGATCAGATTTCCGAGATCCCTCCCGGCAAGGCGGTGTCTCCGAACGGGTCGGACCGGGACAACAAGTTCCCGCTTTTCTCCGCAGCGCTGGCCAGCACCCTGACCGGCAAGCCCGAAGACATGACGGCCGTGGTCAAGGCGATCTCGCGGGCGGTCTTCGGGGAGAAGATTGATTTCTCCGATCCGAAGAACCAGCAGCTGCACTACTATCAAATCAACTTCATGAGCAGCCTGTCCCAGCAGTTCGCTACGGATGCTCCAGCCGCTGTGCGTTATCATGCCGCCTGCATGCGGCTCGGGGTGCCGGTGGATGATGATGAATATAGCGCCATCCAGCCGTTCCAGAACAAGAGCATCCAGAAGTATGAGGAGTTCGAGGCCTTCCTGGAATCGCTCGGCTGGCTTTCGGACTTCGATCGCTGGGAACCCTTCGCCTGCATGATCTATAGCACCTCGAGCGGCCCGAATGGTCAGCAGATCAGCATCCAGCCGCAGCTCCTCACCGAGCGGGTGTTCCAATACATGGGTAGGAACATCGATCGCGACGAAATCGTCAAGAAGCTCAAGGAGCGGAAAAAGGGCCGGTTCGGCTCGTTGATGGCTGCGGCCGCGCTTTCCTCGGGGAAGGAACGCTCGCAGCTCGCCGGGCAGGCCTTTACGGAGGCCATGGCGTCGCTCTCGAAGCTGCCACCCGAACGCATCGAATCCATCTCGCTCGTCATTCCATGGCTGCCGGATGAGGTGAGGGCGAAACTGCCCGAGACCTTCCGGCGCAAGTTGCAGGCGGCGGAGGCGAAGAAGCGCGAGGAGGCGGTCGCGTTGGCGGATCAGTTCATCGCGTCGCTCAAGTCATCCAACAGCCGCAGCCCGATGGATTCGGTCTATACGGTGGCGCTGGGCGTTGCTCCCTACGACCTCGACAAGGCAGTGGAGGTTTTCGTCAAGGCGGATGAGGAATACACCCTTTCGCTGGGTCGTGGCGGACAGTTTTCCAACTATTCGAGCAACGATTTCCAACTCTCCGAGCGTGACCAGGCCTTCGGGCGGATCATGCGGAGTTACAGCGGTGAGGAGGCGGCCCTGGATCCGAAAACGAGGCTGAAATTCCTGACCCGGATCCTGGCCTCACCCTCGGGCAAGAGGCTGGTTTACATGGATACGAACTATTCGGATCGCAGTGTCTTCTCGCGCACCGTCACGCTGATGTTGAATGAGGACAATCGGAGGCTCAGCGGCGCGGAACGGATCCTGCGGATGGTGGAGGCCTACAAGGCAGCGGATCCCGAGTTGAAGCCGATGGTGTTCAACTGCCTGATGACGGCCGAGGGCGGAGACAGCTTCGACTCCCGTGCCCAGGAAATGCTGAACAAGGCAAAGGCCCTTGCCGACAAGGACCCCCTGGCCACGCTGCTGGTGGCCTACCGCACCGGGCTTGTGGCATGGGATCAATTGAAGAAGCCGGAGGAAAAGGCGGAGTTCAGGAAGCTCTTTGCGGTGATCCTTTCGGAAAGTTCCATCCCGGACATCGTGCGCATGATGATCGCGGTCCAGGCGATCTCGGAGACGTCCAGGAATGGCCTTCTCGATGAAACCACGATGCCTGCCCTCGTGAAACTCTATCAGGAGTACTGTGCCGGCGAGCGCAGCGCGGTGGCGACGCTTTCCATCCAACTCTTCGGCGCCCTCGCGAAGTCCCCGCTGACCTCGGAGGCGATGACGCCGATGTATGCCGCACTGGCTTCGGCGTTCTGGGAGAATACCTCTGCGGCGAAGACTGCCGGTCACCCGGTGATTCCCTCCACGCTGGCCCAGTCGGCCTTCGTCGTCACGCTTCTCGGCCAGGACAGCGCGGCCGTCGCCAAAGTGTTCCCACGGATCAAGGCGGGCCTCACTGGACGCCTCCAGCCGATGATTTCCCTGATGACGATGGGCAAGCCGGAACTGGCCAAGCAGCTCGCACCGCTGCCCCAGGAACCCTTCATTTCCGAAGGCTCGGAACCTCGCTACACCCGGAAGCTGGAGGACGCGCTCGCGGCCTTGAAGAAGGAGGGGGTGGATCCATTGACGGCATTGAAACTGGAAATCGAGATGCTCGATTTCTCACCCGGCTTGGAAGCGGAGTCGCCAGCGGAAGCTCGCAAGACCAGGCTGGGTCGCATTGTCGATGCCTTCGTGGCATCGCCTCCGCCCGGGGCGTCTTTCACGATCGCACTCGGTGACCTTCTGTCAGTGGTACCGGGTGAGCCGAAGCTGGGACCTCTGGCCACCAAATGGGTGAACGAAAATTCGATTGCGAGCCTGCTGGTGCGGGATCGCTCCTCCAACAACGTGAACTCCTCCCGGATCCGCGAAGCCGCCACCGCCATTCACGGCATTCTGGCCGCAGAGGCCTTCGGGGCAGGCGACTCCTCCCGCATCGAGGCGATCCGCAAGGATCTCGAGCAGAAGAACGGTCGCGACTATGAAGCCAGCCGGACCGTGATCAATCTGATGAGGACGATCAATCTCTCGATCTGGCGGCAGGTCTGCTCGGGAAACACCGCGGGTTTCAAATCCGGCATGACGGCTTGGAACGAGATGATCCTCCAGGCCTCGAAGCAGATGGTGAACTACGACCCTTCCGAGGTCCGGCAAGTGCTTGCGACCAGCCTGCTGCTCGCCTGCCTGACGGATCGCCAGGAGGCCTTCGGCCAGCTCCTCGACAAGATGCCTGAGAGGGCGGGTTCCTACGCGAAGGGCATCAATCGCGATGGGGGCTTTTTCAACTTCATCGAGGCAATGATCTATCGCAGCTCCCTGAGCGATCTGCCTGAGAACGCCAGCAAGCGGATGTTCCTCGAGAAGGTCCTGAGCCAACCCGGATTCGCCCGCTCGCTCACCACCCAGGTCGGCTGGGTGAACCGGATGGTCGAGCAGTACGGATTCCGCGAGGAGATCGAAGTCCTCTCCGTCAATCCGCCCGCCAACCTGATCCCCGAATCACTGCCCGCGCTTTACGAGTATGGCGGTCGGCTTGCCTACAAGAACGATCCGGAGAAAGGCATCGCCCTGACTCGCAAGGGGCTCGATGGCTGCCCGGAAGGCGAGGCCTGGAACGGCTCGCGCGGCATGTTGAAGTGGCAGTTGGCCGATCAACTGCTGGCATCGAAGAAGGCCGACGAGGCGAAGGAAATCTTTGTCACGATCAAGCCGGAAGAAGTCGCCGGATGGCTGAAGGATCGCTACAACAAAACCGCCAAGGCGCTCGGGATCGAGCCGCCCAAACCCGAGGCCCCGAAAAAGGAAGCTCCGGCCCCACCCAAACCTTGAGACATGTCCTCCCGTCCTGAACTCGAAACGCTGGTCCGCCAGGTGGCTTCCCGCCATCATCGCCTGCTCGCGCGCCGGCTGCTGTTCCTCCTCCTTGCCGCGGCCGCCACGACCTGTGCGCTGGGCTCGATGTTCTGGCTGCTGGGCGGTTATGCCGTGCCGCCGGCCTTTCCGCTCGGAGTCGCCGCTCTTGCGCTGATTGCAGGCTTTGCGTTCTGGCAACTCCGCAAGATGAGCCACGCCGCCGCCGTGGCGGAAAGCGACCGCTTTTTCGGACTGAAGGATGCCATCACCAGTGCCCGCCATCTCGCTGCCACCGCCCCGGAAGATCCCGCCACGGAACTCCAGTGGAAATGGCTGGTCCCGCGCCTGAAGGATTGCCGGCCGGAGACGATCACCGCGCCGTTTCCTAAACGGATGGCCTGGCTTTCACTGGTCATGACCGGCTTGGCGACCTGGCTCTGCCTGCAGCCGCCCTCACCCGCCATCGCCGCCGCCCAGCGTGAGGCGGCTGAGACCCAGTCGCGCATCGTCGAGTCCAAGGAGCAGCTCGAACAACTCATCGAAGCCCTGGAGAAGGACATCGTCGCGCCCGAGGACAAGGAGGCGCTCAAGATGGACGAGTTCCGCAAGATGGTGAAGTCGATCGACGAGCATGGCGATCGCGCGGAAGCCGCGAGACAGTTCGCCCGCATCGAGCAGAAGGTCCGCGATTCCAGCCGCGCCCTCGACCAGAAGCGCGACGAGGAAACGGTGAAACTCGCTGCCGCCGAGTTGGCGAAGGCCGAGCAGACCGATGCCCGCCAGCTTGGCAAGAAGCTCGACGCGAAGGAACTCAAGGAAGCCGCCGAGCAGTTGGAGAAACTGGCCGCGAAGAAGCTGGAGGCAAAGGATCTCAAGGACCCGGCCGCGAAGAAGGAGAAGCTCACGGAGGCAAAGGAAGAGGTCGCGAAAATGCGCGCCATTTCCAAACGCCTGGCCGCCGCCGGCAAGCAGCGCCAGGGAGCCCGTCAGGCCCAGGCCGGAAAAGGCGAGGGCCAGCAGGGTCAGGGCGAAGGCACCGCCGGTGAACGAGCCGCCGGCCAGATGGCGGAAGGCAAGGGTGAGGAGGGCAAGCCGCTGGAGGACCTGATGGCGGAGCTCGATGACGCCGCCGCCGAGATGGAGAAGGACCTCGAGGAAATGGAGGAGGATCCCGATGCCGAGATGAGCGATGAGCCGATGGAAAAGGCCAACGGTGCGCTCGGAAAACTCGGCAAGCACCTCAAGGGCATGCACGGCAAGCGCATGGCGAAGAGCAAGCTCGACCAGCTCCGCAACGGACTCGCCCAGGCGCAGTCGTTCTCACAAGGCCAGTCGCAGATGCTCGGCCTCGCCCAGGCACCCGGCGGCAAGGAACCCGGCACCGGCTCCTCGTGGAGCGAGCGCAAGGAAAAGGACGACTCGCAGAAGAACGGTCAGCTCGCCGAACTCAAGGGCCAGCATGGCGACGGTCCCTCGCTCAGCGCCGTCGAGGAAGCCGAAAGCGGAACCGGCGTCTCCGGCCGTCGCGGCGAGGCCAAGCAGCGCGAATTCGCCCGCCAGGTTGAGTCCTTTGTCCAACGCGACGACGTCCCCGAGTCCCTCAAGCTCGGCGTCCGCAACTACTTCGAAGGCCTCCAATCCGCCACCCCCGCCGAACCCGCCCCCAAAGCCGAAAAGTGACCCATCTTCGTTTCGAGTTTAGTGCTTAGAATTTCGAATTTTCTTTCCCTCTATGACTTCCATCTCCGAACCCGCCGTTGACCATTTCAAGGAAACCTTCAGCCGCATCCGCGGTGCCATCTCGACCTTCATGGTCGGCCAGCAGGACATCATCGATGACGTGCTCATCGCGATCTGCTGCGGCGGCCACGTGCTGCT